>NZ_CP033460.1:1009443-1345925 GCF_003718735.1 Staphylococcus debuckii
TTAACCCTCTCTAGTACTGCGATTTTACCATTCATGGCGCTTTACTTGACTACAATGATTAATGCAGTTTTTACTGGTATTTTCTTAATGACGACTATAATTGTCGGATTTATTGTGTCTTTTATCGGAGGTTATGTTTCTGATCACTTTGAGCGCAAAAGAGTAATCAGTTTTGTCCACGGTATTTATACATTTTGTTTAGTTGTACTGATAATTACAGTGAATATGCATGACATCGGTTTAATCTTATTTTGCACTACCTTCTTCATCTTTACTATTACCAATTCTTTCAAAATGCCTATTCTAGAGGCAGCAGTTATGGATGCCATTCATCCAGCAAAGCGCGAGTTCATATATCGTTTTTTCTATTGGATGAATAACATCGCGACTGCAATCGGCATGTTAATCGGTGCAGCGTTATATGCTGAACATCGTCACGTGCTATTTGGGCTTTTTCTCGTTGCGAACTTGATCAGTTGGTACGCCTTTGTATTCATCTATGATGTGCATCAGAAATTTGCGAATCATGATTCTTTAGATTCTGTGGTGAAAAAGTTTGTGCGCGGTTACGTTCAAGTCTTTAAAGATAAATCTTATAGCATTTTGGTTTTGGCATTCAGTTTGGTCTTCATGGCTGAAGCAAGCCTCGATACTTATGTCGTTGTTCGTCTGCAAAAGACATTTGAGCCGCTTTCTTTTTTAGGAATTGAAATTGATGGCGTGCGTATTTTTACTTCGATTATGATTGTCAATACAATCACTGTGGTATTCTTAACATTTTATATTAATCGCTTAGTAGAAAGCTATTCGAAGAAAGTGATATTTCTAATCGGAATGATTTGTTATACGTTTGGTTATGGCATGATAACTTCTGCTAATACATTCTTATTAATTATAGTGTTTGCATTTATCGCAACTATTGGAGAAATTATCTATTCTCCGATTTATAATGCTGAAAGGTTTGCATTAACACCTGAGGATGCGAGAGGTGTATACAGTTCAATCAGTTCATTGGGTTTTACAACTTCAAAAATACTCGCCCAATTAGGTTTGGTGATTGGAGCATTTCTGACCCCATGGATGATGTCTATTTATACTGGTTTGATAGTTTTAATCGGATTCATCTTAATGTATTTAGTATTGTTTAAAACATCCAAAGTACCAGAAAACCAAAAATAAAAAGTTAAAACGGCGACGTGAGGTTGCCGTTTTTTAAAAAGTCAATATTGCACATAAACATAAAAATATGAAAAGTGCATTTATAATTGTTATCCGCTTTGCCCAAGCTTCTACTAAATAGAAATCTCTCTTTGCTTGTTTAGGATTCATAAATTCATCATCTTTCCAGGCTTTTTGATGCTTCTTACCAGCCATCTGATAGCGAATACGTCTAAAACCATAGCTGGTCGCATCAAAGACGCCATCTTGAACTAAGATAACTACAAACCCCGCAATAAATAAGACCATACTGACGATAAATAAAATGTCTATATAATTTGGCCATGTATGTGCCTTGAATCCCCAAATTATTAAACTTACTAAAGGTGCAAATAACACCCAAATTAACCATTGTATATATTTATTCATTTTTTAACCCCAATCAGTAAAATTATATTCCGTCCCAACTATTAATGATAACTATAAATAATTTTTCATAGAAATTCAAAAAGATTTAAAAGTTGCCAATCCCTTGTTAATCCTAAGTTTATTATACATGTTTTACGGAACTTTTTGTTGCAAGATTTAAATTATTCAAAAAATTATGTTGATTTAGAATGCAAACTATCGATATAATAATATTAAAATATTTCTGAATAATTAGAAGGGAATGTTTATTTTGGACTTATAAGGGGGATTGTCAATGCTTAGATATGTACTCAAACGTTTTGGATACATGTTGATTTCTTTGTTCATCATTATGACTATCACTTTCTTCTTAATGAAATTGATGCCAGGTTCACCATTTAATGATGCAAAGTTAAGTGCTGATCAAAAGGAAATTTTAAATGAGACATACGGTTTAAATGATCCAGTCATCGTGCAGTACTTACATTATCTGAAAAACGTAGTTACAGGAGATTTCGGAGTATCGTTCCAATATCATAACCAACCTGTTTGGGATTTAATACAGCCTAGATTAGGACCTTCCATGGAAATGGGATTAACGGCGATGGTTATCGGTATAATTTTAGGATTGATTTTGGGGGTAGCAGCTGCAACGAAACAAAACACATGGGTGGATTACTCATCTACAGTAATTTCAGTTATTGCTGTATCAGTTCCATCATTCGTATTAGCAGTATTGTTACAATATGTATTTTCAGTAAGATTAAGATGGTTCCCAGTAGCAGGTTGGGAAGGCATTTCTACAGCCGTCTTACCATCTCTAGCACTTTCAGCGGGCGTACTTGCAACTGTTGCACGATACATACGAGCGGAAATGATTGAAGTGCTGAGTTCGGATTATATCTTATTAGCAAGAGCCAAAGGGAATTCTATGATGCGTGTGCTTTTCGGTCATGCACTAAGAAATGCTTTAATTCCAGTTATTACAATTATCGTTCCGATGTTAGCAGGTATTTTAACAGGGACACTAACAATCGAGAACATCTTCGGGGTACCAGGACTAGGGGATCAATTCGTAAGATCCATTCAAACGAATGACTTCTCTGTCATTATGGCCACTACACTTTTATTCAGTACGTTATTTATTGTATCGATTTTCATTGTAGATATTCTGTATGGAATTATCGATCCGCGTATTAGAGTGCAAGGAGGTAAGAAATAATGGCAGAAAATAGAGAACACTTGCATGGAGATTACTCCAATGCAGCATTAACACATACTACAGATGGAGAAAATGCACCAGATTTCTTACTTGTAGAACAAGATATTGAAAGAGAACCTGAAATTCAACGCGAAAGTAAAAACTTCTGGCAAGATGCATGGAGTCAATTAAGACGAAATAAATTAGCGGTCATCGGTATGATTGGCTTGATTTTAATCATTATTATGGCATTAATTGGTCCTTTGATGAGTAGCCATGATTATGCAGAACAAGACGTTAACCGACGTAATTTACCAGCTAAAATTCCAGTATTGGATAAGGTTCCCTTCTTGCCATTTGATGGGCAAGGGGCAGATGGAACCAATGCTTATAAAGATGCTGGCGTCAAAGAGAACTTCTGGTTCGGTACAGACCAATTAGGACGTGATTTATGGTCACGTACTTGGCAAGGGGCGCAAGTTTCACTCTTTATCGGGGTTGTAGCAGCTGCACTAGATATTTTTATCGGTGTAGTGTACGGAGCAATATCCGGATTCTTTGGAGGACGGATAGATGATATAATGCAACGAATTATTGAAATTATTGCTTCTATTCCAAACTTAATCGTTGTAATCTTATTCGTATTGATTTTCGAACCTTCTATTTGGACAATTATTCTTGCCATGGCCATTACCGGATGGATTGGGATGAGCCGTGTAGTGCGTGGAGAATTCTTGAAATTAAAAGGACAGGAATTTGTCTTAGCATCTAGAACATTAGGGGCTTCAAAATCAAAATTAATCTTCAGACACATTTTGCCGAATACATTAGGAGCGATTGTTGTAACTTCAATGTTTACAGTACCAAGTGCGATTTTCTTCGAAGCTTTCTTAAGTTTCATCGGTATCGGGGTGCCTGCACCAAAAACATCGCTTGGCTCGTTAGTCAATGATGGACGCGCCATGTTATTAATTCATCCACATGAATTATTTATTCCGGCATTAATTTTAAGCTTATTAATCTTATTCTTCTACTTGTTCAGTGATGGATTGCGTGATGCATTCGATCCGAAAATGCGTAAATAAGGGAGGCAGTTCATATGGCAGAAAGAATATTAGAAGTAAACGACTTGCATGTCTCCTTTGATATCGACGCAGGAGAAGTGCAAGCAGTCAGAGGCGTAGATTTTTATTTAAACAAAGGGGAAACTTTAGCGATTGTAGGAGAATCTGGTTCTGGTAAATCAGTGACTACAAAAGCATTAACAAAGTTGTTCCAAGGTGATGTCGGCCGCATTAAAAAGGGCAGAATCGACTTTTTAGGAGAAGATTTAGTTAACAAGCCGGAAAAAGAGCTGATTAAACTAAGAGGAAAAGACATTTCTATGATTTTCCAAGACCCGATGACTTCTTTGAATCCTACAATGCAAATTGGCAAGCAAGTTATGGAACCTTTGATGAAACACCGAGGATTTAATAAAACGCAAGCTAAGAAGAGAGCGCTGGAAATCTTAGATATGGTGGGACTTCCTAATGCTAAAGAGCGTTTTAAAGCTTATCCTCACCAATTCTCAGGAGGACAAAGACAGCGTATTGTTATCGCAACTGCTTTAGCTTGCGAACCTAAAGTACTCATTGCGGACGAGCCGACAACCGCATTAGACGTAACAATGCAGGCTCAAATTCTAGATTTGATGAAAGAATTGCAAAAGAAAATCGATACGGCCATTATCTTTATCACACATGATTTAGGGGTTGTTGCCAATATAGCGGACAGAGTTGCAGTGATGTATGGTGGTCAAATGGTAGAAACAGGAGATGTAGATGAAATCTTCTACGACCCACAACATCCATATACTTGGGGATTATTATCTTCTATGCCTGACTTAGAAACTGGTACTGAAACAGAACTAGTGGCTATTCCAGGTACACCACCTGACTTATTACATCCACCTAAAGGGGATGCGTTTGCAGCCAGAAGCCAATATGCTTTAGGTATCGATTTTAAAGAAGCGCCGCCATGGTTCCAAGTTTCACCGACGCATTTTGTAAAATCATGGCTGTTGGATGAACGTTCTCCTAAAGTACAACCGCCAGAATTGGTGGTTAAACGTCAAAGAGCAATGCCGAATAAATTTGAGCACGCTGAACGTGTAGAAAGGGTGGCGTTCAATGAAGGATAATCAAAATAAAGATTTTAAAGAAACAAGCGGAGCATTAGAAAAGCAAGATAAAATTGACAAAGAACAAGCAGAAATAAAAGAACAACGCCAACCAGCTGAAGATAAAGAAGTATTAGTTCAAGTTAAAAATCTAAAGCAATACTTTAATGTTGGAAAACGTAACGAAGTCCGTGCCATTGAAAATATTTCGTTTGATATTTATAAAGGGGAAACATTCGGTTTAGTGGGAGAATCTGGTTGCGGTAAATCCACAACAGGAAAAGCACTGATTAAATTAAATGATGCAACAAGCGGAGAAGTGTATTACGAAGGGGTTAATATTCAAGATATTAAAAACCGTAAAGACATGTTGAAATTCAATAAGAAAATTCAAATGATTTTCCAAGATCCATATGCTTCGCTTAATCCGAGATTGAAAGTTATGGATATTATCGCTGAAGGTATTGATATTCATAAATTAGCGAAGAATACTAAAGATCGTAAGAAGCGAGTGTATGATTTATTAGAGACAGTTGGATTGAATAAAGAACATGCTAACCGTTATCCCCATGAATTCTCAGGTGGGCAAAGACAACGTATCGGTATTGCCCGAGCGTTGGCAGTTGAACCAGAATTCATCATTGCTGACGAACCGATTTCAGCATTGGATGTCTCTATTCAAGCGCAAGTTGTCAACTTATTGTTGAAATTGCAACAGGAAAAAAATATTACATTCCTGTTCATTGCGCATGACTTATCGATGGTGAAATATATTTCCGACCGTATTGCTGTAATGCATTTCGGTAAAATTGTAGAGATCGGTTCAGCGGAGGAAATTTATAATCATCCTTTACATCCTTATACACAATCTTTGTTATCAGCAGTACCACAGCCTGATCCAGAAAGTGAGCGTACAAGAACACGTATTACTTATAAAGAAAATGCAGAAGAAAATCCGAATCGCTCTCTGCAAGAAATCAAACCTGATCATTATGTTTTTGTGACGGATCAAGAAGCGGAAGAATTGAAACAAAGATTAGAACAAACGGTGTAAAGGGGGAGAAGCATTATGAAGAAAAAATTAATTTCGTTTGCCTTAATGCTTGGGATTGCAGGGTTAGTTTTAAGCGGGTGCAGTCAAGGCGGCGGTATTTATGACGGGAAAGGGCAAGTTTATCGAGAAGTAATTCCTCAGGATATGAGCACATTAGATAATGTTTTAGCTACCGATGAAGTATCTTTTAATACTTATAATCAAGTGTTTGAAGGTTTGTATACTTTAGATGGTAAAGATAAGATTCAACCAGGAGTAGCAAAGAGTAAGCCGAAAAAAAGTAACGGTGGTAAAACATTGACGATAGATTTAAGAAAAAATGCCAAATGGTCAAATGGCGATCCGGTTACAGCTAATGATTTTGTTTTTGCTTGGAAAAAAGCTTTAAAACCAGAAACGGCATCTGAATATGCCTATATTATGTATGACTTAAAAAATGCACAAAAAATTAATGAAGGTAAAATGCCTGCCGATAAATTAGGCGTTAAAGCTTTAAATAAATATAAACTTCAAATTGAATTAAATAAACCATTACCATACTTTGAACAAATGCTTGCCTTTGGTACATATATGCCGCAAAATGAAAAAATCGCTAAAAAATATGGTAAGCGATATGGAACAACAGCTAATAAAGTTGTTTATAATGGTCCATTTAAAGTAAAAGACTGGAAAGTAGAAGATAAAATTCTTTTAGAAAAAAACGAAGACTATTGGGATAAAAAAGCAGTTAAGTTAGACAAAGTCAGCTATAAAATTTTAAAAGACCAACAAGCAGGTGCTTCTTTATATGATACAGGTTCTGCTGATGTTACAGAAATAACATCTGAACAAGTAGATAAATATAAAAAGAATCCAGCTTTGTTTAAAAGATTATTTGCTTCTACATTTTTTATAAAATTAAATGAAAAGCAACAGAAAGAATTCAAAAATAAAGACATGCGCTATGCCATTGCACAGTCTATCAATAAAAAAGATTATGTTGATACCGTGTTAAATAATGGTTCGTCACCATTTGATGGATTCACTGCAAAGGAAACGGCTATTCTTAAAGATGGAAAAGATTATGCATCATTAGTGAAATCTCCGCTGAAATATAATACGAATGAAGCTAAATCTCATTTTGAAAAAGCGAAGAAAGCACTTGGAAAAGATAAATTTACTTTCACTTTAAATACCCAAGATACAGCTTCCTCTAAAATTTCAGCACAATTTATCAAATCGCAAATCGAAAAGAATTTGCCAGGGGTAACAATCAATATAAAACAATTACCATTTAAACAACGTGTAACTGCAGAATTATCAATGAATTATTCTATGTCTATATCTGGATGGGGGCCTGATTATCCTGATCCAATGGCATTCTTAGATACTATGACTACTGGAAATGCTCAAAATAATACAGATTGGGGCAGTAAACATTATGATGATATGTTGAAAGAAGCCAATGGTCCTCTTTTAAAGAAACCTGATGAAAGAATAAATAAATTAAAAGACGCCGAAGAATTTATGTTGAGTGAAGCTCCAGTTGCGCCACTTTATCAACAGGGTAGAGCATACTTGAAAAATCCACAAATTAAAGGTGTGGTTTATCACCAAGTTGGTGGCAAGGATTCATTGAAACATGCATATATTGATAAGAGCATCGATAGAGAAACAGGAAAGAAAAAGAAAGATAAATAAAGTGGTCTTTAATGGGAGAAGTTCACTTCAACTTAAATAATTGTTGCTAATTTAGCAGATAGAAGCTGGGACATTAATTTGTTCCAGTTTCTTTTTATGTCTAGAGCGAGCAAATTGACTTCATATACAATTGCTCATACTATGGCATTAAAAGAGATTATGGATGGAGGGAATGTCCATGTTGCCGATTAGTATACTGGATCAAACACCTATTATTAAAGGACAAACAGTCAAAGAAGCGCTTAATCATACGCTAGAACTTGCACAACTCGCTGATGAGTTAGGTTATACAAGATACTTTGTATCAGAACATCATAACCTCAAAGATGTAGTGGGAACTTCACCAGAAATTTTAACGATGTATTTGCTGGATCATACAAAACGGTTGCGTATAGGTTCTGGTGGAGTAATGTTGCAACACTATCATCCGCTGAAAGTCATTGAACAATTTCATATGATAGATGAACTTTCTGACCATCGTGTAGATTTAGGTGTAGGAAAGGCACCAGGAGGATTTCCAAAAGTTGTAGATATTTTGCAAGAAGAATTGCAAAAGCCGCTTCCATCCTTTAATGAAAAGTTTTCGCTTTTAAATCATCTGAACCAACGAAATTTTGATGAGGCGTCAACTTATCATGGTATACGGACAGCACACAGAGAGGAAAATAATCAACCCGTCCCAATCTATTTATTAGGTGCTAGTAAAAAGTCAGCGCTACAAGCAGCCGAAACGAAAACAGGTATAATTTATGCATACTTCATTAATTCTGACCAATCAGCGCTTGAAGAAGCAGCCGAAGCTTATCATTCACTTTATCCTGAAGGTCGTTTTATTGTCAGCATACCAGCTGTCGTTACTGCAGATGGTTCGCAAAAGTTGCCATTTCGTTTTTCACAACGTCATTACGAACTTCTTTTTGATAGTGGAGAAAGAATCGTGTTAAATACGAAACAACAAGTAGAAGAATTTAAAGCTGAATCTACTGCAAGCTTTGAAGTAGTCGAGAAGAGAATGCGTATTATCAGTGGGACTAAAGAAGAGGTGACAGCTACACTCGATAATATTAATCGCAGTGGATTAATAGATGAATGGATGCTGCATATGCCTGTGCAAAGTCATCAATTAAGAATGAATACTGTAAAACAATTAGCGCCTGCCACTTCCTAAGATAGATTCAGATTATGATTACTTCATAATTAAAATTGACTTGTATAATAAAATATTGAATGTTATCATAAATTTGTAAATTAAATAATTCATTGCTAGGGGTGCCTATTTGGCTGAAAGATAATTATCAACCCTTTGAACCTGATCTAGTTAGCACTAGCGTAGGGAAGCGTTTATAATTGATGAGATAAGTGTGGATTTAATAATAAAGACATTGTATATTAGTGTATTTATTATGAATTCCTAAATATAAATTCTTTGCTGCGCATTCATAAATTAAATGAATGCGTTTTTTATTTTATCACGTATTTTTTGGCAAATATTCCTCCTAGCTTTGATTTTGAGGAGGCTATTTTTAATGAAACAAGAAGAAATTGAATTGAAAAAAGGATTCCCGGCAAGTCGCAGAATTTTTAAACAAGGTGCAGAAGCGGATATTCGTGTTCCCTTCAGAGAAATTGAATTAAGTGATACGGTAACTGAATACAGTACGGAAGAAAATCAACCATTTGTCGTTTACGACACTGCAGGCCCATACCATGAAGAAGGCTATGAAGTAGATGTTCAAAAAGGGATTCCAGATTTACGTTCTGATTGGATTAAAGCACGCAACGATGTTGAAAGTTACGAAGGACGCAAGGTGCAGTCTATTGATAATGGCTTCAAAAAGGAAGGGCATCGTAAATTTGTAGAGACACCTTTCCAATATCAGCCTAAGCGCGCTAAAGCAGGCAAAAGAATTACTCAAATGCATTATGCTAAGCAAGGCATCATTACAAAGGAAATGAAATTTATTGCAGTACGTGAAGGTGTAGAAGCAGAATTTGTCCGTGATGAAATTGCGAGAGGACGCGCTATTATTCCTAACAACGTCAATCATCCGGAGTCAGAGCCGATGATTATCGGTAAGAATTTCCAAGTGAAAATTAATGCTAATATTGGGAATTCAGCTGTTTCTTCATCCATTGAAGCAGAAATTGAAAAGTTAGTTTGGGCAACACACTGGGGCGCTGACACTATCATGGATTTATCTACTGGGAAAAATATTCATGCGACACGCGAATATTTATTAAGAAACTCTCCAGTTCCAGTAGGTACAGTTCCAATTTACCAAACTTTAGAAAAAGTGAATGGAGTAGCGGAAGATTTAACTTGGGAAATTTATAGAGATACATTAATAGAACAAGCAGAGCAAGGCGTGGATTACTTCACAATTCATGCAGGCGTGTTATTACGCTATGTACCGTTGACAGTAGATCGTTTGACAGGCATCGTATCACGCGGAGGCTCTATTATGGCGCAATGGTGCTTAGCACATCATGAAGAAAGCTTCTTATATGAGCATTTTGGTGACATTTGTGAAATCTTAAATCGCTATGATATTGCAGTATCTCTAGGCGACGGTTTACGTCCAGGCTCCATTTATGATGCAAATGATGAAAGCCAAATTTCTGAATTGAAGACATTAGGAGAATTGACAGATATTGCTTGGGAACATGATGTACAAGTGATGATTGAAGGTCCAGGTCATATTCCGATGCATAAGATTAAAGAAAACCAAGATTTAGCTGATTTCTATTGTAAAGAAGCGCCGTTTTATACTTTAGGACCGCTTACAACAGATATTGCTCCAGCATACGACCATATTACTTCAGCAATAGGAGCTGCTCAAATTGCTAGTCACGGCACTGCAATGCTTTGCTATGTTACGCCTAAGGAACATTTGGGATTACCAAATAAAGATGATGTACGTGAAGGTGTAATTACTTATAAAATCGCTGCCCATGCTGCAGATTTAGCGAAAGGTTTGCCTGGTGCGACAGAACGTGATGACGCTATAAGTAAAGCGCGCTTTGAATTCCGTTGGATAGATCAATTCAACTTATCTCTAGACCCTGAACGTGCGCGTGAATATCATGACGAAACGCTACCGAAAGAATCAGCGAAGGTAGCGCATTTCTGCAGTATGTGCGGACCTAAGTTCTGTTCAATGCGTATTTCTCATGATTTACGTCAAAACCATTTTGATGAAAAAGAAAGACAAGAAGCGATGAAAGAAAAAGCACAAGACTTTGTGAATCAAGGCAGTAAAATATATCAATAAAACAAAGAAGAAGTAGCCGGCACGGAATGTGTCGGCTGTCTTTATGGAACAGGATGAGACAGTGATTTTATGTTTCGTCCTATTTCTGCTAATGATGAATAACTGCAAGCAGCATTGTCTCAACGTAGATAATGAGACTTGTAATTATCCAGAAAGCATCAGAGCTTTGTATGGAACTTAAAGTTTCGGAAGCGTTTTTATTAGTTTTCTTATTGTTAAAGTGAAAATGACCGCCATGATATAATTTTTTAATCAAGATACCTGCAAATATTACGAAAGCTAAAATGAAGAGTGCGTAGTTCAAAGCTGCATAATAATTTACAAATAAATTGAAAAGTAAGTATAGAAATAAACCAACATACAAAAGGATTCTAAAAGGATGTAATTGCAAAGTAAGTCACTCCGTTTCGATGTATTTATATTATTATACGACACTTTCTTTAACGGATAAATATAAAGTTGTACAAATCTCATAGGGATTCAAATAAAAAATTGCACCCGCGTTAAAATGGGTGCAATTCCTTTTAAAATGAATGTTATTTTTTACGTTTACGACCTAGTCCCATTGCACGTTCCATTTTTTCTAATGTACGCGCAGAAGCTTTAATCGCTTTGTCGCGGCCAAGGTCTAAGATATCATCTAATTTTTCAGAATGATAATAGCTTTCGTAGCGTTCTTGGAAATCAGTTAAGAATTGTTTTACGACTTCTGCCAAGTCACCTTTAAACTTACCATATCCTTCGCCTTCATAACGAGCTTCTATCTCTGCAATAGATTCGTCAGTAAGACTAGAGTAGATACTTAATAAATTACTGATGCCTGGCTTGTTATCTTTATCGTATTTAATAATACCATCTGAATCTGTTACGGCACTTTTAATTTTCTTAGCTGCTGTATTAGGATTGTCTAATAATGAGATATAGTTTTTAGTATTGTCATCACTCTTACTCATCTTTTTAGTTGGATCTTGCAAACTCATTACACGTCCGCCGATTTTCGGCATGCGTACTTCTGGTTTGATTAAAATATCATTGTAACGACTATTAAAACGATCCACTAAATTACGTGTTAGTTCTAAATGCTGCTTCTGATCTTCGCCGACAGGAACAATATTTGTATTGTAAAGTACAATGTCTGCTGCCATTAATGGCGGGTAAGTCAATAAGCCAGCTGGAATACCTTCTGTTTGTTTTTGAGATTTATCTTTGAATTGCGTCATTCTTTCTAACTCGCCAACAGATGAGATAGTTGTTAACATCCAACCTGCTTGAACGTGAGCAGGAACTTCAGATTGTATGAAGAGCGTTGATTTTTCTGGATCAATGCCAGATGCTAAATAAATTGCTGCCAATTGACGGATGCGTTCACGTAATTTAAGTCTATCTTGTGGAACTGTAATTGCGTGTTGGTCTACGATGCAGAAGAAACAATTATAATCATCTTGGACTTCACTGAACTGTTTCAGTGCGCCGATATAATTTCCTAAAGTTGGAATACCGCTTGGTTGGATTCCTGAAAATAGAGTTTCCATTTTTGATGCCCGCTTTCTATGTAGAATAAGATATTTATTTCATTATAGCAGTATTTTCTTTGTTTGTAAGGTGTGTTAAACTAGATACGTAGGCAGTTTTTGACATATTGCAAAGTTTAAATTTTGAAAATTCTAAAGCAAATCAGAGTTGAAAAATCAAATAGTCGATGTGTTTGAAATTTTCTATAAATAATTTCCGGATTCTCATTTAATTTTAATGTTGAATGGGTATAATTCAGATATAACGTTAAGAGAAAGAGAAATTTATAACGTGAAGACAAAGAAAATGTTAAGTATTCTTAACTTAACATATTTGAGTACTGCGTTTGAATTTATAAAGTTTTTCCTTAACCAATTCATTTAAAATCAATGAATTTAATTCATGATAATAGGAGAGTGAGATGTATGGTAACACTATTCACATCACCAAGCTGCACATCTTGCCGTAAAGCGAAAGCATGGTTACAAGAACATGACATTCCGTATACGGAGCGTAACATTTTTTCAGAACACTTAACAATTGATGAAATTAAACAAATCTTAAAAATGACAGAAGACGGAACAGATGAGATTATCTCAACTCGTTCTAAAACATATCAAAAATTAAACGTCGATATCGACTCTTTACCATTGCAAGAATTATATACAATCATTCAAGATAACCCAGGTCTATTACGTCGACCAATTATCTTAGATGAAAAACGTTTGCAAGTAGGTTATAACGAAGACGAAATCCGTCGTTTCTTACCAAGAAAAGTGCGTACGTTCCAATTACAAGAAGCACAACGAATGGTGGACTTATAAGTTTAAGTTCTAACTGAATTATCCTGTAAAGAGCTGCAGTACAGTTGTGCTGTGGCTTTTTATGCTTGCGGTCATAGAATATTAAGACGTTGATAGACACTATAACTGAATCTATCAGACAAGTCGTTTCTATAGAGTATTTTAGGGTAATATGTTAGTATAATAAGTCAACGGTACGTCACTCTTCATACCATAAACAAATAGATTGTAATTTGCATACCGTTTTAATACAATATGGGTACTATTCTAGGTTGTCGAAAAAGTAGACCATACCTAGACTCTAGAAAGTTGTTCTAAAGTCTAGTTTTGCTATTCATCGACTGTAAGGAGTGAGATGATATGAGAATAGAGCGCGTAGATGATACAACAGTTAAACTTTTCATAACGTATGGTGACATTGAATCAAGAGGTTTCAAAAGAGAAGACTTATGGACAAACCGTCAACGCGGTGAAGAATTCTTCTGGTCTATGATGGAAGAAATCAATGAGGAAGAAGACTTTGTAGTCGAAGGTCCTCTATGGATTCAAGTTCATGCTTTTGAAAAAGGCGTGGAAGTTGTCATTTCTAAATCGAAAAATGAAGAAATGATGAATATGGCTGATGACAATATGAATAATGAATTCGATCGACAATTAAATGAATTACTTGAACAAACATTTGAAGATGAAAATGAAGAAAGTGCACAAGGCAGTCAACAACAAAGAAAAGCACATGCTTCAGATCATTCTAAACGTGCACGTCATACAAATGGACGTTTAGTGATTGTAAAATTTGATGATTTAGAGTCAGTTATCGATTATGCTCACCACAGCAATCAACCAACTGATGACTTTGAAGATTTATTATATATGTTAAATAACGAATATTATTATGCAATTCACTTCGATGATAACGTAGGTGAAGAAGTAATTAATGATTTCTACAGTCAGTTACTTGAGTTTACTCAACCAAGCGATAAATCAGAAGTATACTTGAATGATTATGGCAAAATTATTATGAGCCATAATGTAACAGCTCAAGTTCGTCGTTTCTTTACTGATACAACAGAAGCTTAATTGAATATAGATAGATGAACCTGTTCCGAGTGGAGCAGGTTTTTTATTTTTTGAAAAGAAAAAGACCAACATTGAACGTTTAATATAATGAGGTGGTTCAATGCTTATCGGAATGTCAGACAGCGGCCAACTTACAATGGCCAATCAAGCTGATGGTAATACTGCTTATTATTGCCCGCACTGCAAATCGAAACTTATTTTGAAAAAAGGAAATACTAAAGTGCCGCATTTTGCACATTATCATCTATCTCCAACTTATTGCAGTAAATCAGAAACGCTCTTACATTATCAAGTGAAATATTATTTAGCTTATATCTTAAAAAATCAGGGTTATGATGTGCAAATTGAACCTTATATTAAAGGGGCTTATCAATATCCGGATTTATTGGTGAATCAACAATTCGCGTTAGAAATTCAATTTTCCAATATACCTGTTTCAGAAGTGCAGAAAAGAACTTTAGGATTACAACTTCGAGGTATTGAAGTAATTTGGATTGCTGATTTAAATCAAATAATGACATCACAAATGCGTTTCAATCAAATGATCAGCAGTTTCATTCATCCTTACAATAGAAATTTATATGCTTTTGACACGAACAGCCAAACTTTAAAAGTAATCGAAAATATTCAACATATAGGCGGGAGCAAGTTCAAAGGAATGCTACGAAGAGCGGATGTAGAGACTATTTTTCAACAGAGAAAACTTGAAATGACACCTGAAGTTAAAAGGCTGACAAATACTCAAGTATATCGTTATGTGAAAAGTTGCCGCAAAGCACGTTCAGTATTAGAACCGACGCTAAGTAGTTTATATCAGATGAGAAAGAATACAGAGTGGCTGGCGCATCATTGTAATTATCTTTTCCCTCAGCAACTATACATTTGTAATCATCCTATTGCCTGGCAAGTGCAACTATATCAACAATTAATGCGGGAAGATTTTGATATACACAACTTTCAGAAGCTCTTGAAATTCCGGACTTTTTATATAGAAGGCCCGACACCAGAAATGATTACACAACAAATTGTCAGTCAATTCAAACAAATAGAGCGCTTATAGTTGTAATAACGTGCAAAATAGCGTGATTAATGAGAAAATTAAGCTATTACTATTTATAAATGTTCGAGGAGGCTTTTTATTTATGAGTCAACAATTGACAAGAGAACAACAAGAACAGAAACATCCTGAATATACTTGGGATTTAACGACAATTTTCGAAGATGATGAAGCGTTCGAGAAAGCTTTCAAAGAAGTAGAAGGCTATTTAGGCGCTGAAGAAAAATTTAAAGGTCATTTAGCTGATAGTGCAGAAACATTATATGAAGCATTAGCTTTAGAAGATAAAATTGAAACAGAATTAGAAAAAGTCTATGTTTATGCGCATCTTAAACAAGACCAAGATACAGGCAATGATAAATATACGGGTTATGAAGCCCGTGCGCATCAGTTAGCAATTAAATTAAGTTCAAGCTGGAGTTTCCTTGTGCCAGAAATTTTGCAAATTGATGAAGATACAATTCAAGCATTTATTAATGAAAATAAAGATTTAGAACGTTATGCCTTTGATTTGAAATTAATCAATGAACAACGTCCGCATATTTTAAGTGCAGATAAAGAGAAATTATTAACTGAAGCTCAAGATGCATTATCTACACCAAGCAATGTTTACGGCATGTTTAGCAATGCTGATTTAGAATTTGAAGATGCAGTTGATAAAGATGGAAATAAACATCCGCTCACTCAAGGCACATTTATCAAATATCTAGAATCAGATGATCGCGAACTGCGTCGTTCAGCATTCCGCAATTTATATAAAGCTTATGGCGCTTATAATAATACTTTAGCGGCTACGTTAACAGGTGAAGTGAAAAAACACGTATTCAATGCACGTACACATAATTATAAAACAGCACGTGAACAAGCATTGAGCAACAACCATATACCAGAAGAAGTATATGATAACTTAGTTAAAACAGTTCATAAATATCTCCCTTTATTGCATCGCTATACTGCTTTACGTAAAGAAGTATTAGGATTAGATGACATGAAAATGTATGATTTATACACTCCGCTCGTTAAAGATATCCAATTCGAAATGCCTTATGATGAAGCTCAAGAATGGATGCTTAAAGCATTAGAACCGATGGGGGAAGAATATTTAGAGGTGGTTAAAGAAGGATTGAACAATCGTTGGGTCGATGTATATGAGAACAAAGGCAAACGTTCAGGCGGTTACTCATCTGGCGCACATCTAACTAATCCGTTCATCTTATTGAACTGGTCAGATACTGTTTCGGATTTATTCACGCTCATTCATGAATTCGGACACTCTGCGCACAGTTATTTCAGCAGAAAAAATCAACCATCTAATCATAGCGACTATTCAATTTTCGTGGCAGAAGTAGCTTCAACTACAAACGAAGCTTTACTAAGTGATTATATGGAAAAACACTTAGACGATGAACGTCGTCTGCTCTTGTTGAACCAAGAATTAGAACGTTTCCGTGCAACACTCTTCCGTCAAACAATGTTTGCAGAATTCGAGCATAGAATTCACCAAATCGAAGAAGCGGGAGAACCTTTAACTGCCAATCGTATGAACGAAGAATATGCGAAATTAAATCGTGAGTACTTCGGTGATATCGTAGAAACTGATGAAGATATCAGCAAAGAATGGTCACGTATTCCGCACTTCTATATGAATTACTATGTATATCAATATGCAACAGGTTATAGTGCTGCGCAAAGTTTAAGCTATCAAATCTTGAATGAAGGTAAACCTGCAGTCGAACGCTATATTAATGAATTCTTGAAAAAAGGCAGCTCAAATTATCCAATCGAAATTCTTAAAAATGCTGGAGTAGATATGAAATCTCCAGAACCTATTGAGCAAGCGTGCCAAACTTTCGAAAGAAAATTAGACGAGTTTGAAAAATTAATCAAAGCGTAAACATTGTGAAATCGTTTACAATATGACAAGTTTGTGACAAAAACGTTTTCATGATTCAACCGTCTTGAAAAGGGGATTTTAGCGTGGTATATTATGACCATGAAATTAATCACATAACAAACATACCCCTTTGTTTGAAGTGAAAAATTTCTCCCATCCCCTTTGTTTAGCGCCGTGTATTCAGACACGGCGTTTTTTTATTGCCTAAAATTTTAAAGTATCATTGAGATAGAATAAGCCGACAGTGAATGATGTTACTACACCATTCAACTGCCGGCTTTTTTGTATAGGGATAGAGAGAACTTTCTATTTATTACCGAAAAAGGAAGGGGATTATCCTTTTTCTAGAATAAATGGCTGAGAACTGCCTATTGCTTTTAAATTCATAACTTGGTAACTGAGATGGTGCAGATCATTCAACTTCAAATGAATGACGAAATCTGCATCGAAGTCTTGTGTTAAAGTCATCTCATTATCTGTAGTGCTAATCGTTTTAATTTCATAGATATCTTTTAATTCGCTAGATGTAGAGTAAAGTATGTGTACATTGACAGAAAGAGAATCATCTTGATTGATCCATTCACCTTTAAATTGTTTCAATAATTCTGCTTCTGCATCTGATAGAGCGGTGAGATATTTTACATTAAGATTAATCTGTTCCATATTTACAAGTCATCCTTTTTATAACGAGTTTAGTAACCAGGGATTGCTGAGAACCACTTGAAGTGAGAACCATCTGACACAGGAATAATATCACTGTCAGCAGGTTGCAAGGATACATCGCGGTCCCAGGGATTCCAAAATACAATTACTTTTTGTCCATTTGCAAGTACAGCATTACCTACCACTGCCATTGCATGACGGCCATGCAAGCCATTAGGTGATGCTTCAAGTCTTTGACTTAGTATTGCTATACCCTGATTTTTAGATGTGTATTGGTCTACCATCTCGAAACTTGGCATCCCATTGTATAAGCTAGGATTTTTACCTTGTGAGCGACCATATTGAATCATTTCATCTGGTGTTAAACCAGTGAATTGGAATCTTTGGCCAGATAATCCTGGGTGGATTGTGCGCATAATATCTTGCGCTCTATATTGGTTAGTATTTTTAGTGGCATTTAATAAGGCAGCCATCGTAAATCCTGCACACCAACCATTATTTCCTTGTGTTTCGCGAATTTGGAAATGAGGCAATGTATTGACATATTTGGTAGCAACACTCTTTTGAGCAGCTACAGCTTTTGAAGCATCGACAGTTTGGTTCGTTTGTACTTTAGGAGGTGCAGGTGTAGCAACAGGTGTTTGATCATCTGCTAACTTAGTTTGTTTAATCATGGACACTTTATTATCATGTTCGACAAAATAACCGTCTTTATTTGTGAATATAGTGACAGGTATATTATTTTGACGATATTGATTGAGTGCATCCGCGATAAACTTAGAAATGTGTACGCTGTAATTTGCACTATTTTTATTTACATTTAAATCATTTTCGTTTTTAGGTGTCACGGTCAAGACATATTTGATTGTGTCACCTTGCATAATTGGATAATAGTAGTTGCCGTCTTCTTGCCCGTTTAATTTATAAATTTTAAATGGGTTACCTAATTTATATTCACCATTTGAACCTGTTTTATCAATCTGGGACAATGCTTGCGCATAACTAGAGAATTGAGCTTTGGCTTGTTGTTCCGCTTTAGCAGGAACTTCAGTATTGCTGACTTTTACTTTTAAGAGGCAGGACCCTTATCTTGTGCATAAGTAGAGGATGAAAAAGCAAAGATACCACTTAATGCCATGATGAAAGAAAATAAAATTATTGCTGTGTTCTTAAAACTCAATTTGATACTGTTCAAAATAATTCCTCCAATCATTTTTAAAATATTAATAATGCAAAATATCTCAACTCGAATATATCATAGAATTCTTTATGAAAATATATAATTTAGTAAGAATAGGATTAATGTATGAAAGTGTTATTTAAGATAAGATAAAATGATAATTTAAAAATAAAAATCTAATTATATGCAATTAGATAGCGCATGAGTTGGGAGGAGGTTCAATTTGCGTGGATATCGTATAGCTATTAAACACACTAAGGCTAAATTTATTTTTTTGTCCGCATTAAAAAATAAAAAACACCTTAATCGTTAGCTTTTAAATCTAACAATTAAGGTGTACTTCAAAATGTAATTATATTTATAATTATTTCGCTTTCCAAAAGTCTCCTTCCGGATTGCTGAGCTTTTCTATTTTCTGTTGCAGTGCTAATTTCTTCAACTCTTTTAATAACATCTTTTCTGGCCATTCATATATCGTTAATAACTCTTCAAATGTAACAAATTGCTGCTCTTTGATATAAGTCTCGAGTTTAGGCGGTAATTCTTTTTCGATAGGGGTTCCCATTAACTCATTAATAATATAAGTATAAATGTGATATGGATACAATCCCTCAACTTTTAAGCCTTCTTCAGTCACGTCTTCGTTAAAGAACACAAGGGAAGGTGCTTGATCAATTTCCATTTCACGCGCAATATGCAAATCAACTTTCAAACTGTCTTTGAGTTTGCCGCTCTTCAAGTCTTCCTTGAAAACTTCATATTCTAATCCTGCATTCTTAGCCGCAGTCTTAATCATTTCTTCAGTAATGATGTCTCGCTTGGGAATAATTTCATTCTGCATGAGATGAATGAAACGTTCTGCACGAGAACGGCCTTGTAATTCTGCTGCTTTATATGCCAAAGCGATATTATCATTTTCTGAACTGCTTTGTGCTTGACATTTTGTTAAAATCCGCAAAGATGGGTTTAAAATATGACGAATACGGATATATTGTTTATATTCAACCCTTAATTTTGACAAGATTGCTGAAAGTTTAAAGCAATCTTCATCAAAGGGATCGAAGAAAGAATAAATTTCAATTTTACTCACAGGTGAAAGATTGGTATCATCTTGTCTATTGTTACATATTAACTTTAATTCTTCAGACATCTAATTCACCTACAATTAATTTTCAGAATTAACCATATGATGGGCTGTCATCCGCAGTCTTTCATATAGGTATTCACCAACACCTGCAGGGAGCTCTGCATGTTGAATCGCTTTATTCATATTTTCTAACCAGGCGTCTCTTTCAAATGATGTGATTCTAAATTCCATATGTCGCATTTTCAGCATTGGGTGTCCGTGCTCTTCAGTGTATAAAGCAGGTCCGCCTAAAAACTGTGTTAAAAATTGTTTTTGCTTGCGACTTGTTTCAGCAAAGTCACCGGGAAAGAGATAATTTATTCTTTCATCTTTTTCAACAAGAGAATAAAAGTAATCTATCATACTATATAATCGCTCTTTACCTATGACTTCATATGGATTTGGAGCCATAACATCACCCTGTTTCTTAAACATATATCTAATATAACATGAATTTTTACATTTTAAAGTAATACGACTTTTGATGTAGAGTATTATACATTATATGTGAATTTATTTACTTTTAGCTTTGAAAAAACGTTGAACTTTATTTTTTGGTACATAAGATTTAATATCGAATTCTTTTAAAATACTTTGGAATTTTGCCAAACCAGTTTCAGGATTTTCAACTTCAAATTCTAATTCATAATCTTCAATGCCCAAATATTCGCTATGGTCGAGAACCAGCAGTCCTTCTTCGATTTCTGTTTCCATTCTATGGGTTGTCAGTGCCCCTAATACATGCAGTTTTTCCGTATCAATACCAGAATCCTTCAAGACTGAAAAGATATCTTCTGGCAATTGATTTGAATGAATATGTTGTCCATGCTCAGGTACAATGTGCGTTTCATTATTATATTCAGTCAATCCGACTTCTGCGGGTACTTTTAAGGTCATTTCATATTCTTTGCCGATTTGACGAATGCGTAATGCCATTAATTGTTCAGCTAATTCAAAGTCCGGTGTATCAATATAAAAATTAATTTGTGTAAATGGCTGTTGACTATTAAAAAAAGCTTTTTTCAAAGCAGTATATTCCTCTTCAGATAAGAGTTGTTTGTATTCGATTTCTTGGTTAATCGCCATAATTTCACCCCTTTGTTTGTATATTAT
Organism: Staphylococcus debuckii; assembly: GCF_003718735.1. Taxonomy (NCBI): domain Bacteria; kingdom Bacillati; phylum Bacillota; class Bacilli; order Caryophanales; family Staphylococcaceae; genus Staphylococcus; species Staphylococcus debuckii. The sequence goes on from NZ_CP033460.1 coordinate 1,030,803, forward strand.
GGAGGATTTTTTCATTGAATGAAAGCAATTCAAATTTCGTATAATTAGATGAAGCGTTTAGGTTATGTAATGGACTCAATACATATGTTAAAATAATGAGGAATAACACAAGGAGGAACACAGGTATGCGAATTTATGTAAATGAAATCAAGGTGAAAGACGATGGCATCTATTGCTATACTGATAAATCTACAGAAGGTTTAAAGGAAGCAGGACAAATGCTTGTGGATAGTGACAATTACGGATTTGCCTATATATTAGATGATGGACAATCGTATTCTTATCTTATCTTTGTGAAAGAAACATGGTCGATGCTCCATGAAAATAAGGGTAAAGCAATATATATCAATGATGATTTAAAATTAGAAATGTTTGATCAAGAATTAGACTATATTCTAAGTAATATTAAAGGCAACTCAAATTACGGTAAAGACTTTGTAGCGGAAGTTGAGGAAGCATTTGAGTTGGAGTGAAGCGGAGTGAATCACTATGAATCAATGGGATCGATTTTTAACCCCTTATAGACAAGCAGTGGATGAATTAAAGATAAAATTAAAGGGCTTGCGCAAAATATACGATTTGGAACAAGATGCATCACCGATTGAATTTGTGACAGGTCGTGTCAAACCTTTGACGAGCATTATTGAAAAAGCCACAGAAAGAGGCATTCCATTTGATCGCTTGCATGAAGAAATGTACGATATTGCAGGTTTAAGAATCATGTGCCAATTTGTGGATGACATTGAAATTGTCGTTAATTTATTACGCCAAAGAAAAGATTTTAAAGTTATCGAAGAAAGAGATTACATCAATAACACGAAAGAGAGCGGTTATCGTTCTTATCATGTAATCATAGAATATCCAATTGAAACATTGGATGGACAAAGTAAAATTTTAGCGGAGATACAAATACGTACTTTGGCCATGAATTTCTGGGCAACGATTGAACATACTTTACGTTATAAATACGATGGGGACTATCCTCCAGAAATTCAAAAGCGTTTAGAAAATGCGGCTGAAGCAGCTTTTTCACTAGATGAAGAAATGTCTGAGATTAAAGATGAAATACAAGAAGCGCAACGTTATTATTCGAAAAAAAGGGCGAAAAAACATAATCAAGAGTGAGGTGCAGCATGCGATATAATATTGTGTCAAAGGGAGATCATAAATCCAACAGCATTAAGGAAAATATGGAAACACAAATGCAGAATACAGAGATGATAAAGGACACGGAAACACCTGAAATCGTAATTTCTGTCGGCGGAGATGGTACTTTACTAGAAGCGTTTCATAAATACAGTTACCGATTAGCAGAAACTGCATTTGTAGGGGTACATACTGGACATTTAGGCTTCTATGCTGATTGGCTGCCGCACGAATCTGATAAATTAATCGAAGAAATTATAGATGGGGAGTACGACGTGATTAAATATCCATTGATTGATATCACGGTAAACTATAATGATGAAAAGAATCCTTCGCAACATATTGCTTTAAATGAGGCAACGATGAAAACTGAGGATAACACCACATTAGTTGCAGATGTGAGTTTAAGAGGGAAGCATTTTGAACGTTTCAGAGGAGATGGTTTATGTATATCGACGCCTTCAGGTTCAACCGCTTATAATAAAGCACTCGGGGGCGCTTTAATTCATCCATCATTACGTGCGATTCAGTTAACGGAGATTGCTTCTATTAATAACCGCGTCTTCCGTACAGTAGGGTCGCCTTTAGTATTGCCGGCGCATCACTATTGTTTGATTACACCGGTAGATCAAAGAACGATTATGACGTCAATCGATCATGTTACAACTAAGCATCATAACGTGAAAAGTATTGAGTATAAAGTTGCGAAAGAAGAAATTCGTTTTGCGCGCTTCAGACCTTTCCCATTCTGGAAACGTGTACATGATTCGTTCATTTCTGATGGACGCGATGACTAATGCAATTTCAATATACTATTGCATCACCCATAGTTTTGAAAACTTTTTTACAAGAAAATCAATATTCCAAGAAGATGATAAGTGCCATTAAACGTGATGGCGCTTTACTTGTGAATGAGAAGCCTGTCACTGTTAGAAAGGCCATGGAAGCAGGAGATACTTTGGTAGTGAAGTTACCGGACGAACTTCCAAGTGTAAATTTGGAACCGTTCGAACAACCTTTAGATATTTTGTTTGAAGATACGTATTTCATTGCTGTATCAAAAGGCAAACAGCAAAATTGCGCACCCTCTCGAGAGCATCCGCACGGCAGCTTAATAGAGCAGGTGATGGGATACTTAGCTTCTAAGCAATCTGGCGAAGCCTCACCAGCAAATCCGCATATTGTGACGCGTTTAGATCGTAATACAAGCGGTATTGTCTTATTTGCTAAACATGGTCATTTTCATCATATGATGTCTCATGTTGCAATGAACAAGATTTACCACTGTATTGCTGAAGGCAGGATAGAAGAAGCGGGCAATATTGTCGCACCTATCTTAAGGGCGTCAGACAGTATTATTAAACGTCAAGTCGGAGCTGCAGGAAAATACGCAGAAACGAGCTTTCAACCTATTCAAATCGCCAATGACTTTACTTTATGCAAGGTACAGCTGCATACAGGGCGCACCCATCAGATACGCGTCCATTTTCAATATATCGGCCATCCGCTTCTAGGCGACGACTTATACGATGGCCCGCATTCTGATATCACCGGCCAGGCTTTAGCCTGCTGTAATCTAAGTTTTACGCATCCCATCACTCATGAATGTATCGAGTTGAAAGATGATGCGAAAAGGACAGAATTAGATAATCTTTTCCAACATTTAATACAACCAACTGAGATGTGAGGAGGGCACCAATTTGGCAAAAGATGACAATAAATTCATGGACGAGAAAGAAATATATAACAAGTCATTATTAGACAATCTCTTATTAAATAATGACATTGATCAATTCCGAGAAGAATTCTTATCCATGCATACGTATGAACAAAGTGAATATTTTGAAGACAGCGATAAAGAAATTCATCAAAAAATGTATCACTTACTTTCACCAAAAGAAGTGGCAGACTTTTTTGATCAGTTAGAAATTGATGATGATGAATATGAAGAGATATTTGATCAAATGAAAGTCAGTTATGCAGCGCATATCTTAGAAGATATGTCTTACGATAACGCTGTAGATATCATGAATCATCTCTCTAAACGCAAGATTGCAACATTACTTGCGATTATGGACAAAGAAGATGCAAAAGAAATTAAAGCATTGATGCATTATGAAGAAGATACAGCCGGCGGTATCATGACTACGGAGTATATCTCCTTGAAGACGACTACACCAGTCAAAGAAGGGTTATTGCTTGTAAAAGAGCAAGCGCCTGATGCTGAGACGATCTATGTCATCTTTGCAGTCAATGATGATAAACAACTCGTTGGCGTACTTTCACTCAGGGATTTAATTGTTGCAGAAAATGATGATTATATAGAAGATATTATGAGTGAACGTGTGGTCAGCGTAAATGTTGCAGATGACCAAGAAGACGTTGCGCAAACGATGCGTGACTATGATTTCATTGCCTTGCCAGTAGTCGATTATCAAGACCATTTACTGGGTATTATCACAATTGACGATATCTTAGATGTTATGGACGAAGAAGCGTTAGAAGACTACTCGGGTTTAGCCGGGGTTTCGGATATCGATTCCACAGATGACTCTATCGTAAAAACGGCCACTAAACGGCTTCCATGGTTGCTCATCTTGACGTTTTTAGGTATGATTACTGCAACTATCTTGGGCTCGTTCGAAGATACGTTAGAAAAAGTAGCATTATTGGCAGCCTTTATTCCGATTATCAGCGGTATGTCCGGGAACTCAGGAACACAATCACTTGCCGTTTCTGTGCGTAATATCTCAACAGGAGAAATTGAGAATCAGAGTAAGTTTAAAATTACGTTGCGTGAAGCGGGAGCCGGTTTCCTCTCAGGTTTAGTATGTGCCATTGTACTGTTTACGATTATTATGGTGCTCTACCAGACACCACTTCTCGGTCTCATTGTCGGCGGCAGTTTGACAATAGCCATGACAGTCGGTACGATTATGGGCTCAATTATTCCTCTGATAATGAATAAATTGAAAATCGACCCAGCTGTTGCCAGCGGTCCATTTATTACTACTATCAATGACATTGTCAGTATGTTAATTTACTTTGGTTTAGCAACATCATTTATGTCATATCTCACATAAGGAGGGACACATGGAGTTTGTATCACTCGTAATTGTTGTCATGGCGGCTTTCTTAACCCCGATCATCGTCAACAGACTCAATATTAATTTCTTGCCGGTGGTCGTTGCCGAAATCCTCATGGGACTCGTTATCGGACAATCAGGCTTTCATTTAGTTGAAAGAGACAATGTATTAAATATTTTGTCGACATTAGGATTTATTTTCTTAATGTTCCTCAGCGGTTTAGAAATAGATTTCAATGCTTTCAAGAGCCAACCGACTCAAAATAACAAGAAATCTAAGAATAAGAAGAAACAACCGAGCCATTTACAATTAGCTTTACTCGTTTTCGGTTTAATTATGGTAATATCAATTATCTTGGCTTATTTATTCAAATGGTTCGGCTTAATCGATGATGTATTATTAATGGTGATCATCATTTCTACGATTTCTTTAGGTGTCGTTGTACCGACATTAAAAGAAATGAACATCATGCGTACGACAATCGGCCAATTCATCTTATTAACTGCGGTTCTAGCAGACTTATTCACGATGATACTATTAACCGTTTATGGCGCCTTAAATGGTAAAGGCGGCGCAACATTATGGTTGATCAGTATTTTGGTTATATTTACCGTTATTTTCTATTTCTTGGGCGGTATGTTCAAGAAAGCGCAATTCTTACGCAAATTAAATGACGGGACGACGCAAATTGGAGTACGTGCGTGCTTTGCTTTGATTATTTTATTAGTAGCCTTAGCAGAAGGAGTAGGCGCTGAAAATATTTTAGGTGCATTCTTAGCAGGGGTGATTGTTTCCTTGCTTGGACCTGACGAAGATATGGTAGAGAAACTCGATTCATTCGGTTATGGTTTCTTCATTCCTATCTTCTTTATCATGGTAGGTGTGGATTTAAACATTCCTTCCTTGATAAAAGAACCGTCTATTCTTATCATTATTCCAATATTGATTGTCGCGTTCTTGATTTCAAAAATAATACCTGTATTTGCGATTCGACCTTGGTTCGACCAAAAGACTACAATTTCTTCAGCATTTCTTTTAACATCGACACTGTCCTTGGTAATCGCAGCAGCAAAAATTGCAGAACAATTAAAAACAATCACACCAGAAATTTCAGGTATTTTAATTTTAAGTGCTGTCATTACATGTGTCTTTGTACCGATTGTCTTCAAGAAAAACTTCCCGATGCCGGAAGAAGCGACAAGACGTATTAATGTCAGCTTGATTGGTAAGAACCAATTAACAATCCCGATTGCTCAAAACTTGATGTCAGACTTATATGCCATCACGTTATACTATCGTAAGGATTTGAGCGATCAACGTCACCTTTCAAACGATATTACAACCGTTGAAATCGCTGACTATGACGAAGCAATGTTGGATAAACTGGGACTGTTCGACAGCGACATTGTAGTTTGCTCAACTAATGATGATGAAATTAACTATAATGTAGCGACGATGGCAAAAGAACATGGAGTTAGCCGTGTGATTTGCCGCTTTGAAGAAGGCGGAGAAACAGAAGCCGAGTTGCGTAAAGAAGGCATCGAAATCTTCAGCAGCTTCTTGAGTAACAAAATATTACTTACCGGCCTGATCGAAACACCGAATATGCTGAACCTATTGAGCAATGTGGAAACTTCATTATACGAAATCCAAATGCTCAACTACAAATTCGACCATATCCAATTGCGTAACTTCCCATTCGACGGCGACATCATTTTCGTACGTATTGTGCGAGATAACGAATCCATCGTGCCGCACGGGGATACAACCTTACGTTATGGCGACCGCTTAATCGTCACAGGCTCTAAAGAATACGTAGACGAATTGAAACGCGATTTAGAATACTATTCCTTAGGTTCTTAATTGGAAAAAGAAAGATTTAGTGAGAGGAGCAGGGCAGAAATAATTTTAAACATTATTATTTCTGCTCCGCTTCTTTTTTGCCGTCATAGGCACTTAAGTATGGAAGTTGTGCAGCGTGTATCAGAAATGATAAAATACCTTTATTGTCAACATACAGAAGGGTTGTAAGCAGTGCAAGCAACTTAAAAATGTTATAATACATGTAATCATGAATTAATAATAATCAAATGAAGGAGCGTTTCCATGTTTAGTTTAGAAGGTAAAACTTATGTCATTATGGGAGTAGCAAACAAACGCAGTATTGGTTTCGGTGTTGCTAAAGTGTTAGATCAATTAGGAGCGAAACTGGTATTTACATACCGTAAAGAACGCAGTAAAAAACAATTAGAAAAATTATACGATCAATTAAACCAAGACCAACAACATATGTATCAAATCGATGTTCAAAGCGATGACGATGTGATTAACGGCTTTAAACAAATCGGCGAAGATTTAGGGAATATTGATGGCGTTTACCACTCAATCGCCTTTTCAAATGTTGAAGACTTACGCAACCGCTTTTCAGAAACATCACGCGACGGTTTCTTATTAGCGCAAGACATCAGTTCTTATTCTCTAACTATTGTAGCTCGTGAAGCGAAGAAAATTATGCCAGAAGGCGGCAGTATCGTAGCTACAACTTACATCGGCGGCGAACTTGCTATGCCGAACTACAACGTAATGGGTGTGGCAAAAGCAAGCTTAGAAGCTAATGTCCGCTACCTTGCATATGACTTAGGCCAAGAAAACATCCGTGTCAACTCTATTTCTGCGGGTCCAATTCGTACAGTCAGCGCCAAAGGTGTAGGCGACTTGAACATTATTTTAAAAGAAGTCGAAGAACGTGCGCCATTAAGACGTAACGTCGACCAAGAAGAAGTCGGTAAAACAGCGGCTTACTTATTAAGTGATTTATCAAGCGGCGTAACAGGCGAAAACATCCACGTTGATGCCGGCTTCCATGCAATCAAATAATAGTAATTGATATCTACACGGAGTTGAGACATGAGTTTGTCTCAATTCCGTTTTTTATTTGAGGAGAGATTTTTAGTTTGGGCCCTTTGAGGCGAAAGTGTCGAGGCACGCCACAATAGCCTAGACTCTTCAACTACCGCCTCGTTCCCAGAGACCCCACCCACGTCGCTCGCCACTCCGCAAATTTTTCTTTTCACCACACCTATTCAACACCTCAGGAAAAGTGTATGATATGTAACAGAGAAAATTTAATAATACATATTATAAAGTAGGTGACCTTAATGACAGGTAAAATTAATCAACAAGACAAATCCTATTCAAACAAAATCTTGACATCCTCCATGCTTGGATTCGGATTAGAGAATATGGACGTAATGTTCCTTGCATTTGCACTCTCCAGTATTATCAACGAATTCCATATCACTTCAGCAGAAGCCGGACTCATTTCGTCCATCACCAACTTCGGTATGCTTTTCGGCGGAGTAATTTTCGGCGTGCTAGCAGATAAATATGGCCGTATTCGGATATTTACTTATACGATCTTCCTATTTGCAATCGCCACAGCTTTGCTTTCAGTTGCACATAACATTTACATCGTCTACATTTTACGTTTCATCGCTGGAATGGGCGGCGGCGGTGAATTCGGCATCGGCATGGCATTAGTCGCAGAAGTCTTCGCCATGAAGAAACTAGGACGAGTCTCCTCCATCGTCGCAATCGGTGGCCAGGTCGGCGCCTTAACCGCAGCCTTGTTAGCTGCAGCTATTTTACCCTTATGGGGATGGCGCGCACTCTTCTTAATCGGCGTAATACCCGTTATCCTAGCGTTCTACATCCGTCGCAATCTTGATGAAACAGATGCTTGGAAACAAACGAAAGCACAACATACATTAGAAAAGAAAGAGAGCAGTCCCATCGTTCTTCTGTTCAATACTAAACATCAAGCACACACAACTATCGCTCTAACCATCATGTCCAGCGTGCAAGTTGCCGGCTACTTCGGATTAATGAATTGGCTGCCCTCCATTTTACAGAAACAACACGGACTGAGCGTTTCCAACTCATCATTATGGACCATCAGCACCATCATCGGTATGAGCCTTGGTATGCTCTGCTTCGGCCAAATCCTCGATAAATTCGGGGCCAAAGTATCCTACAGCATATTCTTGATTGCCTCAGCAGCCTCAGTATTCCTGTACGTCTTTGCACAAAGTGCGACAGCCTTATTAATCGGCGGTGCATTCGTAGGCTTCTTCGTAAACGGAATGTTTGCCGGCTACGGCGCAGTCATTAGCAGCTTCTACCCAACACACATCAGAAGCACCGCGAACAATGTCATCTTTAACGTCGGACGCGCAGTAGGGGGCTTATCTCCAATCGCAATCGGCTTCTTGATGGATCATTCAGGCATGGCAGGCACTATGATCTTCCTCGCATGCTTGTATATGATTTCCCTTGCAATGCTGCTTTCTTTGAAAAAAATTCCTTTACGTGGCAAACGTCACTTAGAAAAGGCATAATATAAAGCGCTAGACCCGCCCTGACGAAGGCGGCATGCAGCGCATAACAAAAAGCGTTCCTACTGTTTTGAGAGAGTAGGAACGCTTTTTAAGTACGCTTATCTAATCTTCTACATCACTTTGCGCTTTCATCATAATAGACTGACGGTATTTAAAGACATTACGTACCACTGTTTTAATAACTGCATATAAAGGGACAGCAATTAAAATCAGAACGAAACCGCCTAAATTTCCTGCAGCCAAAATAACAACGATAATTGTAAGTGGGTGAATACTTAATGATTTACCCATAACGTTAGGTGTGATGACATTACCTTCTAATTGTTGTGCTACCAAGGTAACCACACAAACCCAGATAAAGGCTGTAGGGCTTTGAATGATACCGATTATAGCAGCAGGCGCAAAGGACATCCATGGTCCTAAGAATGGAATCATATTAGCGACACCCGCAAAGAGTACAAGTAATAATGTATAATCTAATCCGATAATAGAATAACCGATATATAGAATAATACCTAAAATAATGCTGACAGTTACTTGTCCTTGGATATATGATTGCAAAGTATGGTTTAAATCTTTCAATAAGTTTACTACAAATACTTTACGGTCTCCATTGAATAATTTAGCAATGGACGGAATAAATTTCTCATGGTCTTTCAACATATAGATTAAGAAGAAAGGAACCATAATCAACAAGAATAAAGTTGAAATGATTTGAGACACAATCGAAATAGAGTTAGTTAGAACATTCGTGACATTGTCACCAAATGATTTAACCACTTTATTCACACGGTCTGTAACATCACTAGGGAGTTTATCCATTTGATCTAAGGCATATTTAATCATTCCTTGTGCTTCTTGTTGTAAGTGCGGTGCTTGTTTAATTAAGTTGTTGATTTGATTCATAATCAATGGCGCTACTACTGTAACAGCAGCTGTAATAATACCAATCAAGACAACAAATATTATCGTAATGCTTCCCCAACGAGGGACGCGATGTTTTTCTAAGAATTTTTGCAGCGGTAAAAATACATAAAATAAGAAACCGCTCAAAATAAATGGCAACAATACTGATTTAACAATGATGATAATCGGATTGAAAATAACATGCACTTCCATTATCAACTTAATCAGTACGAACAGAATGATCAGCATTATGCCTGTCCTGAACCATACTTTATTAAGCATTTATGAGTTCCTCCTAAAGAAATAGACTTACGTTTAATTATATCCTATTTAATAACATTCAAAAAGTAATATTTCAAAAAAACAAACCAGCCCAAAAGATTAAAAACTTCTCTTTGAGCTGGTCATAATTTTATAACATTCAATCTAAATTAAACTTCTTTTAAATTTTTATTTAAAGGAACGCTTGGTTCTGCACCTTGGTCATCATCTTCATCATTATCACGTTCTTCTTTGAAATGCGCTTTTTTCAATCGTTTAGGATAATCTTCAAGCCAGAAAGTCGCATTCGGTAGTTTCTTCGGATCTGGATGATAAATTGCATAATTCCCAGACCCCAAACGTTTCATCTGACTTTCATAATCACGTAATGCGTCTACAGCAGGGCGATGCAAAATCCAAATCGCTATAATATTCAACCACGCCATCATACCTACGCCTAAATCACCCATACTCCAGGCTACATCAGCTGTTTTAATTGAACCGTATACCGTAGCTCCAATTAAGACAATACGTGCGACGTTTATCCAGATAGTTGTAGTAAAGCGTGAACTGTTTCTCGTCATATAAGCAATATTGGTTTCCGCAATATAGTAATACGCCAGAATTGTGGTAAAGGCAAAGAAGAATAACGCAATCGCAATAAAGTATGAACCGAAACCAGAGAAAGCTGGATCGAAGTGGTAACTTCCGCCTTGTAAGGCTTTATCGATACCCGCTTGTGCATACATTGCAGTTCCAGAGTAATCTTTTGTGCCATCTGCAGATTGTACGAATATTCCGTTATCTTTGATCAGTTTCGGCAACCCGCCAGGCCCGACATCACCATTCGTTGTGTTGTAAGTTCCAGATATTAAGATAATTAATGCAGTCGCTGTACATACAAATAATGTATCCACATATACTGAGAATGCTTGTACAAGTCCTTGTTTAGCCGGATGTGATACTTCTGCTGCAGCTGCTGCGTGCGGACCAGTACCCTGACCGGCTTCGTTGGAGTAAAGTCCCCGTTTTACCCCGATTTCAATCATAGCTCCAAAAATTCCCCCAAATGCTGCTTGCATTCCGAATGCTGATTTAAAAATAAGAGCGAATAAAGCAGGTACCGCTTGAATGTTTAAGATGATAATAAAAACTGCCATTAAGATATAAATAATGGCCATGAACGGTACAACCGCAGTCGCTACATTCGCAATCCACTTTACACCGCCGAATATAATTAAACCTAAAATAACTGCTAAGATAGTAGCGATAATCCAACTTGGCACTTTAAAGGCATTGTGCATAGAACTGGAAATTGCGTTGGATTGGACTCCGGGTAAAAGGAGACCTACGGAAATAACTGTTACTACTGCAAAGATGAGACCATATATTTTACCGATGCGTCCTTTAATACCGTATTGAATATAGTAAGCAGGGCCGCCTCGGTATTCACCTTTTTCTTCTCGTTTGAAAATCTGTCCCAAAGTAGATTCGATGAAAGCACTGCTTGCTCCTAAGAATGCAGTCACCCACATCCAAAATACAGCACCAGGACCACCGATAAAGATGGCTGTAGACACACCGACAATATTACCAGTTCCGACACGGCCGGCTAATGATAAGGCAATGGCCTGGAAACTGGATATCCCAGTCGGTGACTTTTCACCATGGAACATCAGTCGAATCATTTCTTTAAAATGCCTGACTTGGAAAAATTTCATCATCAATGAGAACAAAATACCAGTGATTAACAAACCATAAACAAGCGGTTTACTCCACACCACTTCATTAAACCAAGCTACAATACTTTCTAGCATAATGATTTCCCCCTTATAAAATCTTACAGAAAGCGTTTACATCCGTCCCTAAAAATAAACGGTCACCTGTTCGATTTATTTGTAAGTGTTTCGACATGCAAGAGTAACAATTATTTTTCATAATTATACTGTGTAAATAAGTTCCGTGCAACAATTTTAATAAAATTAATAAATAAATTAGAAAACTAAAACGTAGCAACTTAATCGGAATGGGGCTTAGAAACCAATATCTATCTAGCTTAACAACATATTGAAGAGAAAATTGTTATAATGAAGAATATATTGAATTGAGGAGAGATAGGATGACTGAATTTCAAACCGGCACAATCAATACCACAACGTTTCATAGTGATATTTTAGAACGTGATATTACCTTTTCAATTTATTTACCTGAAGATTATACGCCCTTATTTAAATATAAAGTGATCTTTTGTTTCGATGGATTAGATTTTTTCAGATATGGACGTATTCATCGTGTTTATGAAAAGCTAAGAAAAGATGACAAAATTGAACGTGCCATTATTATTGGTTTTCATTATAAAACGGTCGATTTGCGCAGAGAAGAATTTTCTCCGAATGGCAGCAAGGCGCCTTTAACAGTAAAAGCAATGGGGAAAGAAATTTTGCCGTATATCGATCAGAATTTCCCAACTTACAAGGTAGCTAATGGCCGTATTTTATTGGGAGATAGTTTAGCAGGTTCTATTGCCTTGATGACTGCGCTTTCCTATCCACGTCTATTCAGTCAAGTAGGAATGTTCAGTCCAATGTTTAATGAAGTAGTTGAGGTATTGACAGATCGCTGTCAATTTATCGATCAATTAAATATTTGGCAGGCAGTGGGCGAGGAAGAAATTGATTTTGAGTTGCCGACTACTGGTGAACGTGCAGACTTTTTAACACCGAATCGCGAACTGAACGACTTATTAGACCGCAAACAAATCACGCATCATTATGAGGAATTTGAGGGTACGCATCGTTGGAAGTATTGGAAAAACTTAATGGAACCTCTCTTAGTTTATTTTTTAGCAGAATAAATTATTCAGTTAATTCTGTAAAATTATTGTTTTTGGTAACGATTTCATTAAATGTTTGCTATAATGGCATTATAGTTAAATTAAGGAGGAATTCAAATGATCTTAGGGTTAGCATTAATTCCATCAAAAACGTTCCGTGAAAAAGTCGATGCATATCGTAAACGTTATGATGAACGTTATGCGCAAATTCCACCTCATATCACAATCAAAGATTCGTTTGAGGTAGAAGATGGGGATTTCGATAAAGTAAAAGAAGAAATTAAAGAGCGTGTGCAAGGTGTTAAACCGTTGCATATTCACGCAACTAAAGCGTCAAATTTTGCTCCGATCAACAATGTGATTTATTTCAAAGTTGAAAAAACACCAGAATTAGAAGAGTTGGACAATCGCTTTAATAATGGCGATTTTTACGGCAAACCAGAACACTCATTTGTTCCGCATTTTACAATTGCCCAAGGTTTAACTAGTCAAGAATTCGAAGATATTTTCGGACAAGTTGCACTTGCAGGTATCGATTATAAAGAAACAATCGATGCATTGACATTATTGCAATATGATGAAGATGCTGAAAAGTGGAAAGAAGTTGACACATTCAGCTTTGAATAATGAAAGCAATCAATTTACTTTTTAAAGTGAAATTAAAAAGATTTAAAGTACGAGGCTAGGACATGGTGCAGAAATAAAGGGTTTATAGTTGAGATGAGAATCGCAGTGAATGATTTCAAATCCAATGTCCCAACCTCATACTTTTATACATAAGAAACAGAGCCAAGCCATTAATTTGTCTTGGCTCTTATCTTTTGCGTGTGATGAGTTGAATTTTTATATTTATATGATGGAATAATAGTTATTTGCTTAATAAGTAGAGTGGTATTGAAGGAGGAGAAGGGGAGAGTGTCGAGGCTCACGATCGTTGTCTATACAGTTAAGGCCAAAGCCGCTACAGCCTAGACACTTTTAGCTATCTCTCATTAAATTTTCCACCCAATAAAGAAACGGACTGGAACAAATGATGTTCCAGTCCGCTCCCCACTCCCTTACGAAGTAGTTGACTGCCGTCTTAATTTAATGAAATAAATACCGTAGAATATGGCTAAGAAGATGAATACACCAGCTGAGAAATAGAAGGTATTATTAACCGCACCTGTGAATTGGTACAACATACCACCGATCAACGGACCTATCATTGCTCCGAAACCTTGAATACTATTGAACACGCCCCAGGTTTCTTCTTGCTCATCTTTATGGATAAAGCTGGCCATGAAAGTATTCCAAGCTGGCAGCAAGAATCCATACATTAAGCCGATAAAGAGGGCAATTACCCAAACGATAAATATATTAGTGATTTTTGAAAGTCCGAATATACCGATTGTATAAAGAACAAATCCTACAAATATAGTTGAATACATAAAGACTTTACCATGGTTATCTATAATTTTAGATAAGAAGAGCATGGAAATGGCACAACCGATACCGCCGATAACGAGTGCTGCAGTATATTCAACGGTTGATACTTTTACAATTTTTGTTGCGTAAATCGGTAAGATAGGCACCAGCGCACTGATTGAAGCCCCTTGTAAAATAATACCAGGGAAGAGCACGCCATTCTTTTTAGCAACTCCGGCAATTTGTTTTAATTGCTGGCCGACTTTGCGTGTATTGTAATTGGTAAGGCGAATTTTTACGAAGTAATACAGAATCCAAGCAATCAATACCATTAGCGACATCAAGAAAGTAAAGGATGTCGGATGAATTTTCATAATTAAATTCATGCCGATCATTCCGAGTAATAATCCGAATAACCAAGCAAAGTATACATGACCCATTTGTTTACCACGTGTTTCATCACGTACACTGGATAACATGATGACCCAAATCGGACTGGAAGCGATGCCTAATAATATGGCGCTGATAAAGATAATGAATGGATTAAACGGAAACCAGATAACTAAGAATAGGCTTCCGAACGCTAATAAAAACCCTAGAGTTAAAACAGGTTTAGCTCCAAAGCGTTTTAATAAGAACCCAATCACAAAATTGGTTGCTGCATCTGAGATATAGTGAACAGAAACTGCCGCCGAGGTAAGGCCTACCGCAACTGAAGACACAGTTGGAAGAATCGGCAAGTAACTTAGGACATACATCCCTCGGGCAAATTCTATTAAGAATAAGATGACGAGCATAATAATGAAATTTCTTTGGTAGTTCGCATTTTTGTAACTACTTGAGGAAGAGCTTTGCATACATAGGAACCTTTCCATAAATTTCTTCGAATTGTGAAGAACGGTCTAATAGATGTAGGAGATCTCGGCATAATTTATAAGTAGGGTATTTTACCTTTAGATCTGCCATTCTTTCTGTCATTTCAACCAATGCTTCTTCATTTTGAGTCAAGTCAGTAATTAGTTGAATAGCTTCTTCAGTTGTGTCCGCAACTTCTCCGATACCTTTAGATTGGAAATAACATGCATTTTCTAATTCTTGTCCCGGTGCCGGATCTAAGAAAATCAAAGGGATTCTTCTAGCTAAAGCTTCTGAAATCGTAATACCACCTGGTTTTGTCACCATCAAATGAGAAGAGGCCATCCACTCGTTCATATGATGTGTATAACCTAAAATCAATACATTCGTATGTTCTTTAAATTGTTGGCGCAATGAGCGTTTCAGTTCTTTATTGCGTCCGCAAATCATCACAACCTGAGTGTCAGGAGTGCGTTCAATAATATCAGAAATCATCGCTTCAAATCCTTTTGAGACTCCGAAAGCACCTGCAGACATTAAAATAGTAGGACGTGCAGGATCAAGGTGATGCTTGTGCATCCAAGCCTGCGTATCAATTTCTTCATCAAATTGTTCAGAAATAGGAATTCCTGTGACTTTGATAATATCTTCTGGAATACCGATATCCATAAATTCCTGTTTCAAATCAGGTGTTGCTACATAATAACGAGAAGAGTGTGGTGTAACCCAGTTTTTATGTAATCTATAGTCTGTCATTACAGTAGCAATTGGGATATTCATATTGAATTGTTCTGTCAACACTGACATTACCGGAGTAGGGAACGTCAACAATATCAAATCTGGTTTTTCCTTTATGAGCAAATTAATAAGCTTATTTAAACCGTAGTATTTGTAAAAACATTTATCTACATCATCTGGGCGGCTATAATAAAACTGTTTGTAAGAATTTCTAAAATATTTAAAACTATTGATGTAATACTTTTTGCAAATAGAAGTTAAAATAGGATGTGCTTCCATAAATAAATCATGCTCAATCACAGAAAGATGCTTCAGATTCATTTCATTCAATTGGTTCACAACGCTATTGGTTACTTGCAAATGGCCGTTACCGAATGACCCTGTAATAATCAATATCTTCTTATTTTGAGTAACCATATGAGTAGCCACCCTCCAGTTAGTTGAATTTATAGTTTTTTCCTATATGTCGTGAAGAAGAAAATGTATCGTCCCTCCACCGCTTGATTTGAGTTTAACGCAAAATTACTTAACATTAAACCGCATACGTATTAACATCATTGAATTATAACATTTATTAATATGAGATAAAAATATTTTCACATTGCCTTAACATTTAACGCGTGGAATTTAAAAGGTATTATCATATTCTATTACCTACTTCAGCTGAACTCAAACTTACATAGAAGTAAGAAATGCCGATGGAAATTAATATAAGTAAAAAGAAAAAATCTGTACAATAGAATTAAACCTCAGTATATAGATTTATGAGAAAAAAATGTATAAAATAGTAGTATTGGGAAAAAAGGAGCGATCGATGTGAAAGCGAACGAATTGTTCGAAAAAATAAAATCGAAACAAGTGCTTGGCAGTTTAGATAGAGAAATTAATGATGTAACCACAGATTCTCGTACTGCGAAAGAAGGAAGTATCTTTGTAGCTACCAAAGGATATACAGTGGATAGCCATAAGTTCTGTCAAGATGTAGTAAACCAAGGATGCAAGTTGATTGTGGTAGAAAGTGAACAAGAAATAGAAGGAGACGTGACTCAAGTTATAGTTCCGAAAACACGTCGTGTGGCCAGTTTAATTGTTCATAAACTCTACGACTATCCGAGTGAACAACTTACAACTTATGGTGTCACAGGTACGAACGGTAAGACTTCTATTGCGACAATGATTCATCAAATTCATCGCAAATTAGGTAAAGGCAGTGCTTATTTAGGTACCAATGGTTTTCAAATCAATGAGAAAGTCACTAAAGGTGAAAATACAACGCCTGAAACAGTCACTTTAACTAAGAAAGTACACGAAGCAGTTGAGGAGGGCGCTGAAGCGATGACTTTAGAAGTATCCAGCCATGGACTTGCTTTAGGACGCTTGAGCGGTGTAGAATTTGATGTTGCCATTTTTTCTAATTTGACTCAAGATCATTTAGATTTCCACGGTACAATGGAAGCATATGGGCATGCTAAATCTTTACTTTTCAGTCAGCTGGGTGAAGATTTACGTAAAGAAAAATTCGCAGTAGTGAATGCGGATGATGATTTCTCAGAATACCTTACAAGTGTGACACCTTATGAAGTCTTTACATATGGCATTCATCGTCCAGCGCAATTCAAAGCTGAGCGTATTCAAGAATCTTTGACAGGCGCGTCATTTGATTTCGTAACACCAGATGGCACTTTCCATGTTAATTCTCCATATGTCGGAAAGTTCAATATTTCTAATATCATGGCAGCAATGACTGCAGTATGGGGTAAAGGCACTCCAATGCAAGAGATTGTAGACATTGTTCCCCAATTAGAACCAGTAGAAGGACGTTTAGAGGTATTGGATCCTAGCTTACCTATCGATTTGATTATCGATTATGCGCATACTACAGATGGTATTGAAAAGTTAATTGATGCCGTCAAGCCGTTTGTAAAACAAAAATTAATCTTCCTAATTGGTATGGCAGGTGAAAGAGACCTTACGAAAACACCTGAAATGGGTAAACAAGCGAGTCGAGCAGATTATGTTATCTTTACTCCAGATAATCCAGCCAATGATGATCCGAAGATGCTGACAGCTGAACTCGCTAAAGGTGCGACCCATGATAATTATGTTGAATACACAGACCGCGCTGAAGGTATTCGTCATGCTATCGATGTTGCTGAACCTGGTGATACTGTAGTATTAGCATCAAAAGGCCGCGAACCTTACCAAATTATGCCGGGTCATGTTAAAGTGCCGCATCGCGATGATTTAATTGGGTTAGAAGCGGCTTATAAGAAATTTGGAGGTGGGCCTTCTGAAGATTAGAACACTTCAACAATTAGAAGGTGCCAAAGTTTATATCCGCGAAATTGACAAGCATAGTATTATAGCAATACCAGACCTGAATTGGTCCGCTGAACTAGATACGAAGGAGACTCCAGAAGATGTAGATGATAATTTAGTCATGTATCTTTTTAATATAATGGACGAAGATGAGGCAGAACGCCTTGCACATACACTAACTTTAATGATATTTGAAAAGGAGATAAAGAATGAGTATTAAGGATGAAATTGAATCCCGAAAAACCTTTGCGATTATTTCTCACCCTGATGCCGGTAAAACGACATTAACTGAGAAACTCTTGTTATTTGGCGGCGCCATTCGTGAAGCCGGAACAGTAAAAGGGAAAAAATCCGGGAAATTTGCAACAAGTGACTGGATGAAAGTTGAACAAGAACGTGGAATTTCTGTAACCAGTTCAGTAATGCAATTTGATTATGATGATTACAATATTAATATTTTAGATACACCAGGGCATGAGGACTTCTCTGAAGATACGTACAGAACTTTAATGGCGGTCGATAGTGCTGTCATGGTAATCGACTGCGCTAAAGGGATTGAACCACAAACTTTGAAATTATTCAAAGTTTGTAAAATGCGCGGAATCCCGATTTTTACATTTATTAATAAATTAGACCGTGTCGGAAAAGAACCCTTTGAATTATTAGATGAAATTGAAGAGACGTTGAATATCAAAACTTATCCGATGAATTGGCCAGTCGGAATGGGTCAAAACTTCTTCGGAATTATCGATCGTGAACATCGTACTATCGAGCCATTCAGAGATGAAGAACATCTTTTACATTTAAATGAGGATTATGAACTAGAAGAAGAGCACGAAATTACTAAAGATAGTACTTTTGAACAAGCTATCGATGAATTTATGTTAGTGGAAGAGGCTGGAGAAGATTTTGATAATGATATGTTATTGGCAGGGGAATTAACACCTGTATTCTTCGGTTCAGCCTTAGCTAATTTCGGCGTCCAAAGTTTCTTAAATGCTTATGTTGACCATGCACCGATGCCGAATGGCCGTGTGACGAAAGAAGCAGAAGAAGTCAGTCCATTTGCGCCAGATTTCTCAGGATTTATTTTTAAAATCCAAGCTAATATGGATCCTAAACACCGTGACCGTATTGCCTTCATGCGTATTGTCAGCGGTGCGTTCGAACGTGGCATGGATGTGAAATTGCAACGTACCAATAAGAAACAAAAGATTACTCGTTCAACTTCATTCATGGCAGATGACAAAGAAACGGTCAACCATGCAGTAGCAGGGGATATCATCGGTTTATATGATACTGGAAACTATCAAATCGGCGATACCTTAGTTGGAGGGAATCAAAAGTTCAGCTTTGAAGATTTACCACAGTTTACGCCGGAACTCTTTATGAAAGTATCAGCTAAAAACGTTATGAAACAAAAACATTTCCATAAAGGTATTGAACAACTCGTTCAAGAAGGCGCGATTCAATATTACAAAACTTTGCATACGAACCAAATTATCTTAGGTGCAGTTGGACAATTGCAATTTGAGGTATTCGAACATCGTATGAAGAACGAATATAATGTGGATGTAATAATGGAACCCGTTGGACGCAAAATTGCACGTTGGGTGGAAAATGAAGAAGATATTCAAGATAAAATGAGTACATCACGTTCTATTTTAGTGCAAGACCGCTATGAGAAAAAAGTCTTCTTGTTTGAAAATGAATTTGCCACACGTTGGTTTGAAGAAAAATTCCCTGAAATTAAACTTTATAGTTTATTGTAAGACTGGCATAGGGTATAATAGTTTTAAATAATTGAATACCTATGACGTCATGTCAGAGGGGAGTAACTTAGATGGACAGGCTGCAGGCCTGCCGGTACATTTTATCGTCATTACGAAGTCAGGCACTTCCGGTAAAATGGGATGTTATAAAAAGAGACATTCAAGTGAGACCTTTGCTATTTATTTAGCATAGGTCTCTTTTATTGTCCAAAAAAGCGGACATGAATACTTAGACGTTTGAGTGTTCTGTACGAACCATTTTATGAAATAAGGAGTTGGTCTGTTAATGGATCCGAGTTTAATTTTACCTTATTTGTGGGTATTGCTCGTATTAGTATTTTTAGAAGGCTTGTTAGCAGCAGATAATGCTGTAGTAATGGCCGTTATGGTTAGACATCTACCACCCGAACAAAGAAAGAAAGCATTGTTCTATGGTTTGCTTGGTGCATTTGTATTTCGTTTTGCTTCATTATTCTTAATTAGTTACTTAGTGAACTTCTGGTTTATTCAAGCAGCCGGTGCAGTTTATTTACTTTATATGTCAGCGCGGAATTTATATCAATTCTTCAAAGCCGACCAGCACGGGCCTGAAAGTCCAGAAGCTGGTGATGATCACCACTTTGATCAGCATGGTAATGAAAAGAAAGTGGGCCCGAAAGCATTCTGGGGTACGGTAGCTAAAGTTGAATTCGCAGATATTGCCTTTGCAATCGACTCTATGTTAGCAGCCATGGCAATTGCATTTACATTAAAACCGGTAGGCATCCACTTCGGCGGTATGGACTTAGGACAGTTCTTAGTAATGTTTGCAGGTGGTATGATTGGTGTCATCTTAATGCGTTTCGCAGCAACTTGGTTTGTAGAATTATTGAATAAATATCCAGGCCTAGAAGGTGCAGCATTCGCAATCGTAGGCTGGGTAGGTATTAAATTAGTGGTATTAGTACTTGCGCACCCACAAGTAAATCTGATTCCAAAAAACTTCCCGCATACTATTTTATGGCAATGTATCTTCTGGGGCGTGATGATCGGTCTTGTAGTCATAGGCTGGTTGACTTCCCTACGTCATAATAAAAAAACAGCACAACACAAAGATAAATAATTTTTAAAATGCTCTTTCTGATTTGCCTAACAGGTTGAATGAGAAAGAGTTTTTTATATTGCTAAAAATAAAGTCGAATTATTTGTATAAATCACAAGGATTTACAAGAAATTCATATAAAGTTATGGCATAATAAGACATAGTTAGATTGTAGTGAAGGAGGCGTTAATATGGGAAATGACCAACATTCGAATGAAGAGAAAAAGCATAAGGATGGAAAACAAGTCATACCGAAACGTCATTATAAACGTAAGCGTCGTGCTTTCTTCCATAACGAAGAACGCGAGAAACGTGTACAAAAAGAACGAGAAGCTAAAGAACGTGAGAAAGAACGAGAAGCAAAACTTGCTAAGAACAATGAAGAACGTGTAAAGGACAATTTACGCAAAGCAAGAATTGAAAAGTTGACTCAAGAAGAAATTCAGCATCAAAAGCAAAAAGCACATGAAAATCAAGAAGACGATTCACCTTCTGAAACATTACATAGTGTGCCGAGTGAAAACAAAAAAGATAAGTCAGAATTTGATACGGCAAATCAACCGAAACAGCGTGACGAAGATAAGAAAGAAGCGGCAGTAGGTGGAGTGGCAGGCATACAATCTGAAAAAGCTTCTAAGAAAGAAGTCGACAATTCTATGGAAAAAGATAATAAAGAAAAAGAAAAATCGAAATCCGACACAAAAGAAAAAGAAGCTGTTGCAGAAAAGCCGAGTCATCAAAATGATAAACATGACACACCTTCAACACATACACCAAATAAGACAGATACGCGTAATCATTCGGGGGTCTCTGAATTTTTACGTCGTAATTGGGCAAAAATTGCGGTGGTAATCGGAGCAATTATTTTAGTATTATTATTGTTCGCTATCTTCCATAATTTGCAAGATAGAGATAATGGCTCTTCAGGACAAGTTTCCTCCTTCAATGGTAGTGGAGATAAGAAACAAACTGCTATGATGAAAGCCGCCAAAGAAACAACACATTCAGTAGTGACGGTTGAAAATAAAGACAGTAATAAAGGTTCGGTAGAAAAAGAAGCACCCAAATCTGACGGAGAAATCGGCTCAGGTGTCGTCTACAAAAAAGTAGGCGACTCTATTTTTATATTGACGAATGCCCATGTAGTAGGCGACAAAGCGAATCAAAATATTTTATATGATGATAAGCAAAAAACAAACGGTAAAGTTATCGGCAAAGATAAATATTCCGACATTGCAGTCGTGAAAGCTGAAGTAGATAAAGATAGTAAAGTAAAACCGATTGCCATAGGTGATTCTAATCAACTTCAATTAGCTGAACCGATAATTACTGTAGGGAATCCATTAGGCGCTGATTTTAAAGGTAGTGTATCCAGCGGTATCATTTCCGGCTTGAATAGAAATGTACCTGTGGATATAGACAAAGACGGCAGTTATGATAATCTGACGAAAGCATTTCAAATTGATGCGCCAGTCAATCCAGGTAATTCAGGCGGAGCTGTGGTAGATCAGAATGGTAAATTAATCGGAATTGTTTCACTGAAAATTGATATGCAAGCTGTTGAAGGTATGGCCTTTGCAATTCCAGTCAATCATGCACTTGATTTAGCAAAACAATTAGAGAAACACGGTCATATTGATTATCCGAATACTGGTGTACAAATTTCTAATGTAAGTGATTTAGATGATGGAGAACGCCATCAAATGAAATTGCCTGATAGTGTGGAACAAGGTGCAGTAGTACGAGCGGTGAAAGATAATTCTATTGCTGAAAAAGCTGGTTTGAAATCAGACGATGTTATAGTAGAATTAGGTGGTACAAAAATTGAAGATAGTTTGCGATATAGACAAATCATTTTTGAACATAAAGATGATAAAAAATCATTATCGGCAAAAATCTATAGAAATGGTAAACTTAAAGATATTAATATTAAATTGAAGTAACGTTGAGGTGAAAAAAGTTGTCCATTTTTAATCAATTATTTAAAAGAACCAGCCCTCAACAAGGTATAGTAATGTATTACCTATTTGCTATCGTTGCAGCTTTTTTAATGCTGAACTTGCCTTACGTACACAAACCTGGCGTGCACGTTAATCCAATTGATACACTCTTTGTGGCAGTTTCAGGCATTAGCGTAACAGGGCTGACGCCTATCTCGATTGTCGATACTTATACGACATTTGGACAGATTATCATATTGATTATCTTAAACATCGGCGGCGTTGGTGTTATGGCAATGGGTACAGTTTTATGGGTGATTCTCGGTAAACATATTGGCTTGCGTGAAAGACAATTGATTATGTTAGACAATAACCGCAATACCATGAGCGGTGCGGTCAAATTGATTATTGAAATTGTGCGCGCCATCTTATTAATTGAATTGGTCGGCGCACTGTTGCTAGCATTTTATTTTTACAGAGATTCTTCTGATATTCAGTATTCACTGATGCAGGGATTCTTTGTAGCAATTTCATCGACGACAAATGCAGGTTTAGATATTACCGGCAATTCTCTTATTCCATATGCTGATGATTACTTTGTACAAACTATTGTCATGTTCTTAATTACTTTAGGATCAATTGGCTTTCCTGTGTTGCTTGAAGTCAAAGCCTATATTAAAAATAGAATTCCGAACTTTCGTTTCTCACTCTTTGCTAAGATTACAACGATTACCTATTTGGCCTTGTTTGCACTCGGCACAATTGTAATCTTGTTATTAGAAGCGAACCATGCTTTTCAAGGTTCAAGTTGGCATAAAGCATTGTTTTATGCGATGTTCCAGTCTACTACGACAAGAAGTGCAGGTTTAGAAACCATCGTTATTACGCATTTTTCAGATGCAACCAACATTGTGATGGGCTTACTGATGTTTATCGGTTCTTCACCAAGCTCTGTAGGCGGCGGTATTCGTACAACGACCTTTGCGATTCTGATTTTATTTATACTTAACTTCAGAAATGAAACAAATAGCACAACCATAAAGGTATTCAATCGTGAAATCCAACCTTCAGATATTCAAAAAACCTTTACAGTCTTCGGAGTGGCTACGATATTAACATCTGTAGCAATCATTCTCACTTCAGCTTTTGAAGGAACTAAATTAACCTTCTTGCAAGTGTTCTTTGAAATCATGTCTGCCTTTGGTACGTGCGGACTCTCTCTTGGTGCCTCAAGTGACGGCAATGACTTAACCAAAATCATCTTGATGTTGCTGATGTTTATCGGTCGTGTCGGCCTCATATCCTTTATCATTATGATTGGCGGTCGAAAAGAACCCGTGATGTATCACTATCCTAAAGAGAAGATACAAATTGGATAATGACTTTTGAAAAAATAAATACGCTGCAGATGATGCTCCTTATAGTGGCTTGGTGAAACTATAGGGAGCATTTTTTTGTTTATTAAGAAGGAAAATCGCGTGGTAGTTTCGGCTTGATAGGGTGAAATTGTATAGGTGGCCACAATGATATTCAATATTCAACCGCTCATTTTTACACAAAAAATACAAATCATATAAATAAGGTGCTAAGACATTCTTGAGGTCTTAGCACCTTATAATTTACCATTCTTGCACATCTTGACGTTCTCCTTTGAAGTTGCCACTCTTCTGGTGTCTGGCTTGCAGTACTTTTTTGACATCTGCAATAGGAACGTCGCAGGCATGCAATAATACAAACAAATGATACAAGACATCTGCCGTTTCATTGGTCAATTCTTCACGGTCCGCTTTCATCGCAGCAATGACGACTTCGAAAGCTTCTTCACCGAATTTTTTGGTGATTTTTTCAATGCCTGAAGTTAATAGATAATGGGTATAGGACTTCTCGTCATCACTTTGAGCACGTGAAGCTACAATATCCTCTAGACTATCCACAAAGAACGGGATTTCCGTATTAAAGCAACTTGTAGATCCGGTATGGCAAGTAGGGCCTGCTGGTGTGACCTTGATCAAAAGGGTATCTTGGTCGCAGTCTAAGTGGATATCTTCAACATATTGGTAATGTTTAGAGCTTTCACCTTTTTTCCATAAACGGGCTTTACTGCGTGAATAAAACCAGCATACTTTATCACGCAAGGTAAGCTCATAAGCTTCTTCGTTCATATATCCAAGCATTAAGACTTGTTGTGTTTGATTATCTTGTAAGATTGCTGGAACTAATCCTTTAGAAAAATCTGGTTTTACAGCCATCTGACCTGCACTCCTTTTTCTTGTAAATAAGTTTTAACGGCGCCAATAGTAGTTTCTTGATCGTGAAAAATACTG
This sequence comes from Staphylococcus debuckii, assembly GCF_003718735.1. Classification (NCBI taxonomy): domain Bacteria; kingdom Bacillati; phylum Bacillota; class Bacilli; order Caryophanales; family Staphylococcaceae; genus Staphylococcus; species Staphylococcus debuckii. The sequence continues at coordinate 1,055,869 of NZ_CP033460.1, forward strand.
GCAGCTAACCCCGCAGAGACGTCTGTTTCTTGAAAAAGATCTGCAAAATGCTGAGCATTGCCTCCGCCGCCTGAAGCAATGACTGGGAGATTAACCGCTTCATTTATCTTTTTCAACAACTGATGATCGAAACCTTGTTTCACACCATCATAATCCATACTGGTTACCAACAATTCTCCGGCACCTAAAGCTTCTACTTGTCGCACCCAATCTAAAACTCGGATATCCGTCGGTTGCTTACCGCCATGTGTATAACAAAACCAATCATTACGAGCAGCTTCCCATTTAGCATCGATAGCGATACAAATGCACTGGGAACCGAATTTATCGCTTGCTTCTTTAATCAGAGAAGGTTGACGTAAAGCACTGGAATTAAGCGAAACTTTATCTGCACCGTGCTTTAGTAATGTTGAGATATCGGCTGTAGAACTGATGCCGCCACCGATAGTCAAGGGAATAAATAATTTCGAAGCGGTTTCTTCAATGATATCCAGCATCATTTGGTGACCGTTCTCAGTTCGGGAAATATCGAGAAACACTAATTCATCTGCTAATTCTGCATTATAATAGGCAGCTAATTCCACAGGATCACCGATATCACGTAGACCTTTAAATTGTACGCCCTTCACGACACGACCGTCTTTTACATCGAGACAAGGAATAATGCGTTTCTTAATCACGTTAATCCCTCCCAAAAGCTTTCAGTATTAGCAGCTTTGCCGACAATAGCTGCTTGTACACCAGCTTGTTCTAATTGAGTTAAGTCTGCTTGGTTTCGGATACCCCCTGAAGCAATCACAGGCAGAGGAGTCGAATTTACTAATTGAGCAGTCAATTCAAAGTTAGGACCTTGCAACTTGCCATCTTTCGAAATATCAGTATAAATAATGCCGCCGAGAGGGAGGTGGTTAATCTTTTCAACAAAATCAAATAAATTGATTCCAGTATTTTCTAACCAGCCGTTTATTTTAATTTCATCCACGAACGCATCTACAGAAATATAAATACGACCAGGATATTGCTCTGCAACAGCTTTTAACCATTTTGTATTTTGAATGCCTTTCGTGCCCACAATAATATATTGCGCCCCTTTGCTGAAATAAGTTTCAATTGTTTCAAGTGAGCGAATGCCACCACCGACTTCGAAAGGTAAATGAGTTAATCCGACTAATTGTTCAATATAATCTGTTTCGATAGGTGTTTGTTGCTTGGCGGCAATTAAATCGATGACATGAATACGAGTCACACATTTAAACTGGCTATAAAAGGCGACTGCTTCTTCTGCTGTTCTGGTCATCGCTTCTTTCGAGGTATAATCGCCTTCTGTTAATCTGACGCTGGTAGAATTAATAAGGTCGATTGCTGGCCAAATTTCAATCATCTATAAAACCGCCTTTCAATGCTTGATTTAATATTTCCAACCCATAATCTCCGCTTTTTTCCGGATGGAATTGGATACCAATTTTATTTTGTGCTTGAACAATAGCAGTAACAGGCAGTCCATAATCTGCTGTCGCGATAATCGGAGCTTCAGTCTGTACATAATATGAGTGAATGAAGTAAACATCTTGATTAAGCAGAGGATGCTTACTTTCTAAATTGTTCCATCCTAAATGCGGCACTGGATAAGATGTTTTAATCGGTACTACTTCACCAGGGATAATGCCTAATCCATTACTATCTCCTTCAGCACTGTGGTCGAACATTAGCTGCATTCCTAAACATATCCCGATAAAAGGTTTGGAATTTTGCAATTCGATCAGAACTTGATCTAATCCTGATTGTCTCAAGGCTTGCATTGCGTCTTTAAAATGACCGACACCCGGCAGTACAATATGAGAGCTTGAACGGATGACTTCAGGATTATCTGTTAAGACAGCTTCAAAACCCAAATGATGAATGGCGCGCTCAATATTCTTAATATTGCCGACGCCGTAGTCTACAATCGCAATCATTCAATCACACCTTTCGATGAAGGCACACCTTTGAATCCGTCGTCAGAGAGAGCGATTTTCAAGCTTCTTGCAAAAGCTTTGAATATCGCTTCAATTTCGTGATGCGTATTGCCACCTCGAATTAAATTGATGTGGGTTGTGAGGCGTGCATTAATGACCAGACCTCGGAAAAATTCTTCAACTAATTCCGTATCAAAGGTGCCTACTTTTTCCTTTGAAAATTGTGCATTAAAAGAAAGATAAGGGCGACCGCTGATATCAGTCACTACTCGTGCTAAGGTCTCGTCCATAGGAATATAGAAGCTGCCATAACGCGTAAAGGATTGTCGGTCTTTAATTGCTTCCAAGAGTAGTTGTCCTAGAACAATCCCAACATCTTCGGTGGTATGGTGATCATCTACTTCATTGTCGCCTTGCACTTCAATTTGACAGCTAATACCGCTATGAAAACTAAACAAAGTCAGCATATGATCTAAAAAGCCGACGCCTGTCTTAATCGAAGTTATTTGCTCGCCTGATAAATCTATAGAAATTTTAATAGAGGTTTCTTTCGTTTCACGTTGTTTGCTGTAATTCAAATTGATCACTCCATTCTTTAACAATCTCTGATAATTGGTTGAGTTCTTGCTCGGTAGCAATAGAGTAGCGGACAGCTTCTGATAATAATGCTTCTTCGTAAAAACGAGGTTGGAAACCACGTGCCAATACGTATTCACCTAAATCACGTGCGTGAGTACCGTAAGTGAATACAAAGTTCGCTTTCGAAGGAATAACAGTCATTTTATCGTCTGCATATTGAGTGAAGATATCCTGCAACTTGCGACATAAGAAGCGCTGTTCTGCAAGCAAGTGTTCCACCCGAGTGTGATTTTTAAAGAGTGCCTCTGCTATGCGTAAAGATAAGGTGCTCATTGGATAGGGATGTGCCAAACGGTTCAATAATTGAATCGTCTCAGGTGTTGAGATGACAATGCCGATACGTAAGCCTGCTAGAGCAAAAGCTTTGCTGAGTGTCTTCATGATGATGAGATGAGATTCAAGCGGTATTTCGTTAGGTTGTCCAAACTCGATATAAGCTTCATCTAAGACAAAGTAACTGCCTATACTTTTCAATTTGTCCCTAATCGCTTTTAAAAAGTCAGCAGAATATTGAATACCGGTCGGATTATGTGGAACGCTCATAATGAAAAAGGCAGGTCGGACTTCTTCAATGCGTGTCAAAATCGTTTCAAGAGAAAAACTGAAATCTGCTTTACATTCTACATATTCGATAGGGCGGTCGGTTTGTCGTGCAAACTCGGTATACATGACGAAATCCGGATTGAGCGCAAGCACAGGACCTTCAGGCAAAGCCAGCATACATTTCTGTATCCATTCATCCGAGCCGTTCGCTGCTAATACTTGATTAGTATTTAAATGATAGAAATCAGCGTAGGCCTTTAAGAAAGCCTCATATTGTCCTTCCGGGTAGACTTTGAAATCAGAAGCGGCCACAATATCTGCTATTTCTGATGGGGTCAAGGCTGCTATAGGACTTTCATTCTGATTGATATAAATCATTTTTCCTCCATCTCCTTCTTTGTTCTGACACGAACAGAAGCTTCGTGTTGATATAATCCTTCGTTATGCGCAATTTTCATGGCTCCCGACGCAAGTTGTTCGAAGGCTGGTTGGTCAAAGCTGATAACAGAATGACTGGTTAAGAAATCATTGACTGTCAACCCATTAGTAAAGCGGGAGGTTTGATTGGTCGGCAGCACATGACTGGGACCAGCATTATAATCACCCAGCGCTTCTGGTGCATAAGAACCTAAGAACATCGCGCCTGCATATTTGATGTGATAAAGATATTGTTCAGGATTTTGCGTTTGAATTGAAAGATGCTCTGGTGCTACGAAATTTGCAATCTCAATAATCTCATCATTATCTTTTGCTAAGATTGCATAATGGAAATGCTGAATACTCGATTCAATAATCGCTTTACGCGGTGCATTCTGAATTGCTTCAGGCAATAGTGCTTCCACTTTTTCTAAAACTTTTTTACTAGTAGAAAGTATAAAAGTACGTGCATGTTCATCATGTTCTGCTTGGGCCAGAATATCTTGGACGATAAATTCCGGTTCTGACGATTCGTCAGCAATAATCATAATTTCACTAGGACCAGCAATTTGATCGATGCCGACATAGCCATACAACAATTGCTTGGCCGTTGCTACAAATTGATTGCCAGGTCCGACTATTTTATCGACCTTCGGAATGGTTTCGGTACCAAAAGCCAAAGCAACAATACTTTGTGCGCCCCCAACTTGATAGACATGATGGACACCTGTCAGCTGACAGGCAGCTAAAATACTTGGATTGACACCTTCTGGTTGAGGAGGTGTAACGACTACTATATTTTCTACGCCCGCTACTTGAGCTAAGGTAGCTGTCATCAATACAGTAGAAGGGTAGGCGGCTTTCCCGCCAGGCACATAGATACCGACACTTTCTATAGGGTGATATATTTGACTTGTATGTTTTCCAATGACATTTTCATGCTTTATCTTTTGCTGAAATGCTTTTATATTTTCATAACTTTCTTCTAAGGCTGTGCGTAATTCAGACGAGATTTGATCTAAACTTTTTTCAATAGTTGCAGCAGGAACTTCTAGCTGATTAACTTCAACATGATCGAACTCGCGGTTATATTGAAATAAGGCTGTATCTTGATTCAGTTTTACATTTTGGATGATGTCTTGAACACTATCTAATAAGTCTTGATTTGAAGCGGACGCTGTTTCGAATTGACGATAAAAATCTTGTTTATTGAGCATGAATAGAAACCCCCAGTTGCTGGATGAAATCCTCGATAGCTTGTGATTTACTGAAAAATGCGTGTTTATTAGTAATAAGACGTGCATTGATTTCTCCAATGCGTTCTCGTTCCTCTAGTCCGTTTGATTTGAGCGTAGTCCCGGTTTGTACAATATCTACTATGGCATCTACCATATCCACTACAGCAGCCAATTCAACAGAACCAGATAAGCGAATAATAGTAACGTCTGTCCCTTTCTGGTTGAAATAATCACGTGTGGTCTTCACAAAGGTCGTGGCTACACGTTGTATATCTGTCGTCTGAGGCTTGGCTGCTACTGAAAAATGACACTGGCCAAAGGGAAGGTCAAGATAATTATTAATATTATGCTCCGGGCATTCCTTTAAAATATCGCTTCCAGTAATTCCGATATCTGCAATACCTTCTTCTACATAGGTTGGGACATCTGAACCTTTGACTAAGATGAATTTGATAGAACCAACAGTAATTTGAAGTTTACGTTCTCGCTGATTCAATGCCTCTGCCCAAGTAGCATTACCATTTTGTTCTAAAAATTGAATAAAGTCTTTCAACAATCTGCCTTTACTGAGTGCCACTGTTAACATTCAAACCACCTCCTAGTCTAATTTAATTCCAAAGCCGAATCCTTCAATTTCACCAGCATAATGGCCGCCTGACATCACAGGTTCAGACTGATTATTAGTGAACAACTGCATGAAACTACCGATATAGTAAGATTTTGGCGGCATCGTCGTAATATCTAAATGAATACTTTCAATACCGGCTCTTCTCAATTCCTCAGACCAACGTAAGAGCGACAAATAGGTTGGATGCTCATTTGGAATAAGAGACGGAATATAATCAAGCTGCACATGTGTAGGTTGCTTTAATAAAGTTATCAATGGATGAGTTGGCGTTAAGCGTTGGCTTAATTCAGAAATGTTGCGTTCGTTAATTAAGTTTAAGATCTCAGGCGTTTGTTCTGATTGTGTTAAAAGTAAATCTAAGAGTTGATAATGACCGATAACAGCAAAGTCAACTGGTTGCTGCATCTCTTCACGAACAAATTGCAACATGTATTGGAAACTAGTGAGCATGTCTTCATAAGAAGGATTGAATACTTCAATACCTAAATTACTATTGATATGCTCATTATTAGCAATAGGCCCTGCATATACAGCACGTTTGAAATTTAAATCATACGTTCGGGCATAATGCTGCAGCTGATCCGTCCAGTCATTTCTTAAGGCATAAAAATTTTGACCGTTTTTCCAAATACTGCGTGTACTCATACTTTCTAAATCATCTTGAGTCAATTGCTGCCAATTTAAGCGTTCAATAAAATGTAAATCAATTACTGTATAATCGTGATTTTGGAAATACTTTAAAAATTGATATTCTAATGCTTTTCTCCTCAACACTTTATCTTGGTACTCAATATAATCCATTGCCGTCCCACACCTTTGCTTTTATTCTCTACCGAACTAAAGTAAAAATAAATTAATGACGTAATCATAGCATGAAAGAAAGGTGATTTCAATAGAAAACTCTGAATATTAATAAAAATTAAAGCGGGTTTAATATGTGATGTTGAATCATATATTAGAAGTTGACTTTGTTGAAATTGAGAAGAGATAGGGTGAGGTAAAATAGCGATAGAAAAAACGACTAAGACTTTTAATAGTCCTAGCCGCTCTATTGAAAATAAGTTGATATTTATTTTTTCAATGCTTCTAATAATAAACGGTTCACTTCATCTTTTTTCTCGAAGAACAATGCATGTCCTGCACCTTCAACTTTTGAAAGTGTATAATCAGGCGCTTCTTTTTCTAGATACTCAGAGAATTCGATAGGGCAAACATGATCTGCTGTGCCGTGAATACCATATACTGGTAAATCTAATGATTTAATTTCTTCACGTAAATCTTCATCTCTCAATGATTCAGCAAGTTTAACTGTACCGATTAAAGACGAAGTTAAAGTCATTGCATTGAAATATTGTTTATATTCATCTGAAACTTCAATATCTGAATTAAAGAATGAATCTTCACCAAAGTCGCCAATCGCTTTAGGTTGATCATCATTAATTTGCTCGATTAAAGCTGTAACATCTTCAGGTTTCAAGCCATATGGATAGCCGTCGCGTTGAACGAAACTAGGTCCAGCTGGTCCTAATAAGACCATTTTCTTCAAGTTCGAACTGTTATGTTTGACACCGTATTTCAAGGCTAATGCTCCGCCGACTGAAAATCCTACCACTATAATATCTTTTAAGTTTAATTCATCTACAACCTTTTGAATGTCATCTGCAATAGTATCATAATCATAACCATCTGCTGCTCTGTCTGATAAACCAAAACCACGATGATCAATGCCGATATAACGATAGCCGTTTTCTACAACGAAATCTGCTTGATATTCAAACATTGTGTTATTTGCTGGCCAGCCGTGTAAGAACACCAATGGTTGACCTGAGCCGAAATCATCTACATTTAATGCAACTTCATCGCTTACTTGAATTCTATGTTTCATATATTATTGCCTCCATTCGTTTATTGTACAAAGATACTATACCCTTGCGTTACTTATGAGAAACTCAATCAATAGAGCATAGCAACTTCTTAGTATTATGTTAAAATATGAAAACAAGAAAACAAAATTATTAAAATATTATGTGAGAATTAATACACAGTTATTTAAAATGTGGGTTGTAAGTGAGGAGATATAATGAAAGAAGAAGATTTAAGAGTGATTAAAACTAAAAATAATATTGAAAGTGCATTTTTAACTCTTTTTTATCAAAAAGAAATAGATAAAATTTCTGTTAAAGAAATCACATCAACAGCACAAATAGCGAGAAAGACATTTTATCTCCATTATATAGATAAATACGATTTGTTAGAAAAAATATTTATAAAAAGGTTAGAAGAACTAAGAGAAATTTGTCATACATTTAAAATTGTTAATTTAAATTTGATAGTAGATGAATGGTTAAAGTTTTTTTATCAAAACCAAAAGTTTTATCGCACATTATTTGGTGATTATCATTTTAAAAAGAGCCGCCAGCAATTAATTCAATTTTTCAAAGAAGTATTAACAGAAGTAGTCTCCGAAGAAATATGCCGACAGAAAGCCTTGGATTATCATATGACCTTGAGCTTTCTTGGTCATGGTATAATTGGAATGGTTGACGAGTATATAGAAAATAATGAAAAGAATAAGGATGCAATCAGAAAACATATTATGACTTTATTGAATGCTTATAGAATTTAAGATAAGGAATAAGCTCTATAAAATAGTTACACATAAAACATAGTGAGCATTAATATTATTAAGAAACTAAGGAAGCGGACACCATGAAGATAACAGGGAAGCATTTATTTTTGCTAAAAAAATTAAATATTGGAGTATATGATAGATTAAAAACAGAGTTTTTGTTCCATTCTAATCGATTAGAAGGCAGTATGTTCAGTAAGGAAGAAATCATGAAACTCACTATAGAGAACAGAGTGATAGGTTCACATAAACTCAATGATATTATAGAGACCGCAAATTCAATAGAAGTATTTGATTTCATCGCAAAAATATATAATGGACAATTATCGGAGAAATTATTAAAAGAATTTCATGGTATTTTACTAAACAATTCTTTAAATGTTTTTGATAGTAAACTTGCCGGAACTTATAGACCAATGCCGGCTAGATTAAGAAAAGTAGAATTAGAATTATCGAGCCCGGAAACAATACATTTCGACATGGAACTGTTATTGCAAGAATATAATGAAGTTAAGATGGACACTAGAAAAATCGCTGAGTTTCACAGTAAATTTGAAAAGATCCATACATTCCATGATGGAAATGGCAGAGTAGGGCGCTTTATTATTCTAAAACAATGTTTAGATAACGACGTAGATTTAATAGTTGTGCACAGTGAATATGAAAAAGAGTATAAAGATGCGCTTTACATTGCTCAAACTGGCAATGGTATTGATGCATTAGTCAATATATTTGAAAAATCTCAAAGAAGATTTGAGAAGACTATTAGGAAAATGATGAAGAATCTAGATATATATAATTGATTAGAAAGGATATGACTTTGACGTGTCTACAGTGTGTCTTTTTTATAAAAAAAGCACAGAATTTTAGACACATTGTGCTTAAAAATTTTTAGGCGATTCTAATAGATTCCAAGTAAGGAAAGTTATAAAAATTAAAAAACAGCCGCAAAACCTTATGTATCAAGGGATTTAGAACAAAATAAAAAATAGCTAGAACCCATTGATATAACGGATTCTAACTATTTCTAAGTAATTAACGGAAACGGAGGGATTCGAACCCTCGCGCCGCTCTCGCGACCTACACCCTTAGCAGGGGCGCCTCTTCAGCCAACTTGAGTACGTTTCCAATGGCTCCACAGGTAGGACTCGAACCTACGACCGATCGGTTAACAGCCGATAGCTCTACCACTGAGCTACTGTGGATTAATCTGATTTATTCAAGCACAAGTACTATTATATCAATCACTTTAAAATTTTCAAGAGAAAATAACGAAAAATATGCGGAATATTTACACCAAATTAATATGAATATCCCGCATATTAACTTACTACTATAAATTTTAATTACAGCTATGATTTGTTGGATTGATTGATAACCAGGTACTTGCAAAGCGTTTCATAAACATCTAGTGACGGCTTAGAATAGTCGATTGGTTTTTCAGTATTCCACTTGATAGTTTTAACGCGTTTATTAATGAGATGTTCGTAATAAATGGCATTTTTATATTGATGATTGATAGTGCGGGATGTAACGGGTGCAGTAATAGATTGGCCATCAATAAAATTGATTTGAGTTTCTTTTGTACCTATTGACTTAATATCTTTTACATATTCAATGTTTATCCAAATATTTGATGGTGAACTGATAGATTGAGTAGAAAATAAGATGATTGAAATAATAGGTGAGAGTAAGATAGGGGGCTTGCTTTTGATATCTGTTAATCTGATCGTATCGGATCTTAAAATTGAAAATTTTGAGCCGTAGAACTTGCATGATTTTTCGAGAGCTTTCCTCGGGGAAATTTTCAAAATGCGCGGTTCCTTTTCGTAAGATAAAATTTGGGTGAGGGGGTAAGGTTCTCCTTCCATGATAATGGGCATAATAGCGATGTCGTTACGTTTGAAGATATAATGTTCTTCCATAGTCATTTCCTCCTATTAAGTTGTTTGAAGTTAAAATATTTATTAATCAAAACCTACAATTATTGTATACTAGAGCGAGAAAAAGTCAATAGAAACTTTAGTACTAATATTACACTTTTTATTTTTAAAAAATCAGAATATTCATTGATTTCAAAATAAATTCACTGTATACTCGTAGTTACATAAAAAAGAGAAAGGCAGTGATTACTATGAATCACAATATCAATGTAAAAAATGGGACGTTGCAGGCGTTTGTTGCTAATGTGAATGATTTGGGGGTTGAACTTGTTATCGATCAAGCTTTGCGTAATGTGCGAAAGGAAAAATTAACTGAGCTGATCGATCAAGCATTAGTTAATAAAGATGAAGAAGCATTTAATCGCTATACAGCAGAATATAATCAATTGGAGGATGTTTTAATTGGATAATTCGACATCGTGTTCCTGGGTAAAATAAAGGACTATTCATTGTTATTGATAATGAATAGTCCTTTGTTATTTGTTAAGACATTAATCTAATCAGTTCTTCACGTGGAATGTCTCCGAAATAATGATATAAATCATATTCAGAAAGTGCTTCTTCAATACTTTCGAAATTATGCAAGCTGCCAATCAACGCTTCTTCTAAATCGGATACATCACCGACACCAAAGAAATCTCCGAAAATTTTAGCGTGTTCAATACGTCCTTTTTTAACATGCAGCTTAATTTGCACAAATCCTTTTTCAAATTTTTCCTCACGTTCGAAATTATATTTAGGGTTTTTACCATAATTCCAATCCCACGTACGATATTTTTCATCGCTTAATGCTTCGATATTTTTCCAATCGTCATCAGTTAATTTATATTCTTCAACTTCATGCTCGCCAAAGATATGTTTTAAAATAATTTGTTTAAACGTTTCAATATCCAATGGTTCCTCTAGAAATTCTGATATATTAGCAACGCGTTTTCTTACGGACTTGATGCCTTTAGATTTAATTTTAGCAGGATTAACACGTAATGCGTTTTGGACTTCGTTTAAATCACTGTCAAGCATTAAAGTACCGTGACTGAACATGCGGTTTTTCACTTTTACCATAGCGTTTCCAGATATCTTAGCTGGTCCGACTTGAATATCGTTTCTTCCAGTCATTTCAGCATCTACTCCTAAGCTGTTTAGCGCTTGCACGATAGGCTGCGTAAATTTTTTGAAGTTATGGAAACTATTGCCGTCATCATCTGTGATGAAACTGAAGTTCAGATTACCGAAGTCATGATAAACAGCGCCACCGCCTGAAATTCGACGAACTACATCTATATTATGTTCCTCAACATATCGTTGATTGACTTCTTCAATCGTATTTTGATTTTTGCCGACAATAATAGATGGGCGATTAATATAGAATAAGAAGTAATCATTATCTTGAGGAAGATATTTCAATACATATTCTTCCATTGCTAAATTAAGTTTGGGGTCTGTAATATTATTGTTGCTTACAAATTTCATGCCTATTCTCTCCTTTAAGCTTACTTTTCCTTATACTTTATTTATCCCTTATTTTTGACTAAAATGCTAATTAAATAGTTTGAAGTTCACAATTAAGTTAGAATTTAGTATAATTATAACGCTTTCACAGGATATTTGTTTATTTGAAGCGTAAATTTTAGTACAATGTAATTTAGTATAATTCGAGGAGGACCTGTAATGACTGTTGCAGAAGTAGGAGATATTGTAGAATTTTATGATGGACTTAGAGGTCGTGTTGAAAAAATTAATGATAATTCAGTAATTGTGGATTTAACAATTATGAAGAATTTCGAAGAATTGGATTTACCGGAAAAAACGGTAATTAACCATAAACGCTATAAGGTAGTTGATCAAGAAGGTTAAGGAACAATGAAAACAAATACAAAGGCTTTATTGTGGTTTATTATTAGTTTTATAATTTTCCACATTATTTTATTAATCATGTGGGGAGAGCGACAGGAATATTGGTATTTATATACTGGCATCATGTTGTTTGCCGGTATCAGTTACGTATTCTACCAACGTGATATTGCTTCGAAACGGCTATTACCATCTATTGGTATAGGTATTATTACCGCAGTTGCTTTAATTATCGTGCAGCTGATTATGTCTTTAATAAGCCAAGAAGTGTCATACACTACTTTGATTAAAGATTTAACACGTTCAGGCGTATATTTTAAATGGCAGATTCTAGTGACTTTATTATTTGTCATTCCATGTCATGAGTTATATATGCGTACTGTACTGCAAAAACAATTACTGAACTTGAAATTGCCTGCTTGGGCGGCAATTCTTATTACTGCTTTATGTTCAGCTTCGTTGTTTTTCTATTTTGACCAAATTTGGTTATGCGTCTTTATCTTTATTGCTCAAGCTATCTTATCAATCAGTTATTTCTATACACGTCGCATTATTACAACTTCGATTGCTCAAATTGCGGCTGTAGTTTTATTGCTGATTTTCCATGGTTAAATACACAAGGGCTGGGACATTAATTTTTGTCCCAGCCCTTTCTTTTTGTTTAATCAGTTTAATACGTAGAACGTTGTAAAATTTCAAAATGTGAGATTTTAGAAATATTTACTACATATTCTGCAGGTTCAGTTACATGGAGCACGCCTTCATCAGTATCTTCGTTAATGCCTTCAACTGAAATTTCAGCTTGATTGTCCATGTATAAGATCAAATATTTACTTGGAAATGATTGTAAATACGAAAGAATGGTTGTTTTATTCAAATATATCTCTCCTTAGTGAAATGTAATGTTACCATTTTTATCTGCAGGTTTGAAAAGTAGAGTGAAAATGGCGCTGATGACTGCAATGACATGGGGTATACCTGTCCAACAAAATAGCAGGAAGAGAATGCCTAAACCGGTTTGTCCTGCATAAAATTTGTGGACACCGAAGCCGCCTAAGAAAATGGCTAGTGCAATATAAATGACTTTGTTTACTTCCATTAGCAAATACTTCCTTTCATGTGATATCCCTTCGATTACATTATGTAATAATTAGAGAAATATTTCCAATTTAGCTACTTATCTAATGATATCAAATCACCATTGTTAAACTAGAAGGTACTTTTAAGAGCTAGAGTTACTTTTTAAAGTTGAGGTAGGTGCACTTTTTTCCAAAAGAAGAGGAATTATTGTTAAACTAGAAGTGATTAAAAGAAAAAGAGGGGACATTATGATTCGACAAGCAAAATCTGAAGATAAACGCGAAATTGCTGAATTATCTTATATTATTTGGGAAGATATGGAATTGCCGATTGTTCAACGATTTGATAAAGCGCAAGTAATTTCTTGGTTAGAACAAGTTATTACAAAGACGCCTTACAGAACTTATTATGGCAATGTGCTAGTTTATGAAGTTGAGGGAAAGATAGCCGGAATTATTGTTACATATAAAGGCGAAGAAGAAATGGATTTAGAAGCGAATTGGTTGAAACTGGATTTACCTGAAGAAGCACGCAAAATGGGAACGCCTTTACCTTTAAAGGAAGCGGAAGATGGAGAATTATACATTGAAACAGTAGCCGTATTTCCGGAATATAGGGGTAAAGGTATTGCAACACAGCTTATGCATTATGTAATTGAAGGACATCGAGATCAGAAAATCAGCTTGAGCTGTGATTATGAAAATACGGGGGCTTACCAACTCTATCAACGCTTAGGTTTTGAGACTGAGGGAACGGTTGATTTGTATGGTCACTTGTATCGTCATATGGTAATAGAAAAAAACGCCGAACAATAAATGTTCAGCGTTTTTAGCAAGATATATTTAAATACCGCCTAACAATGCACTGATATAAATACCTAATGCATAAAGTAAACCGAATACTGTATTGGTTTTGCCTGTTGCGCCCATCGCCGGCATCATCTCTGCAGCTGTATCATTTTTCTTGAAGCGACGAATTGCTTTGACTGGGAATGGGAAGGATAGCAACGCGAGCAAGTAAAAGATTGAACCGCCTGGCACGAAAAAGGCAGTGTAGACTACCCATACGTAAGCAATAATATACATGAGTGCCATGAAGCGGATGGAATTATTCTTGCCTAATAGAATAGGTAAAGTTTTACGTCCGCTTTGTTTGTCTTTTACACGGTCGCGAATGTTATTAGCCATATTAATCAAGCCGATAGTAATAACAATCGGAATACTTATCCACACTGCATAACCTTGCAGATTATCAGTTTGAATAAAGAATGAAATCAGGATAATAATCAGACCCATAAACACCCCAGCGAATAATTCACCAAATGGTGTCCAAGAAATCGGGAATGGACCGCCAGTATAAAGATAACCTACTGCCATACAAACAATTCCAATCGGTATCAATAAGAAAGATGTTTGTGAAGCGATAAAAAGACCGAGCAGCCCGGCAATCACATAAAAGGCAATCGCCAAGTTCATGACCAGTTTTGGGCTCATGCCGTTACGGACGATTGCACCGCCGATTCCGACTGATGTATGATCGTCGAGTCCTTTTTTAAAGTCATAGTACTCGTTGAACATGTTTGTGGCAGCTTGAATTAATAAACAAGCCAGCAACATAGCTATAAATAAACTTAGTTTTAAATGATCTTCACTGCCTAATAAAAAAAGTTTTGCAGTGGCAGTCCCTACAAGCACAGGTACAACTGAAGCTGTTAAAGTATGCGGACGCATCAAATGCCAGTATTTTCTAACAGTAGAATATTGTTGATATTGATTTGACATTTCTTCTCCTTCTTAATCTTTAGAATAACAAATTTCAGAGTGCGGCTGATAAATGAATAACATGCATTCTGATTAACAAATTAATTTTAAGCAATGAAAGTAGAAAGGTCAACTTTTGTAAAGATTTTAACTTATTAAAATGCAAATCAAAGTACAGTGAAACGCAAAAAATGATACAATGAGATAATGTGAATAATTTGAATGACGAAAGAAGTGAGATAGATGACTGTAAGTGTTAAGGATGATCAAATTCTCGACGCTGTTTACGAAAACTCGGAAAAATGGGTTTCTGTTGAGATTAAAATTGACCAGCCGACAGATCCGATAATGCTTTTTCAAATGACTGAGGGACAAGCAAAAGATCGTTTTTATTTTAGAGACAACTCAGGGAAAACCGCCTTTTTCGGATATAATGCACTATTAAAATTGAAAAATAATCATGAAAATAAACAATCTATTTTTCGAGAATGGGAGAAATATAAAGAAGAAATTGCACTCATCCATCCGGATACGTCTCATCATCATCTGAAAGTTTGCGGAGGTTTCCAATTCTCAACGCATAAATCAGGAGATGAATGGCGTCAGTTCGGGTTGAATCACTTTGTCTTGCCAAAGGTACTGATTACTATGGAAGGAAATCACACCTACTTAACGTATACAGTGCCGAGAGATGAATTTAATATAGAAGATTTAAAGGCACTCGCTGAAAAAATAATAAGTACTGAAGTACAGCCTACTACACCTAATGGGGAAATCAAACGCTGCGAAGATATTTATAAAGACGAGTGGCTGAACATTGTTCAAGAAGCCATAGAGACGATGAATGAGGATGAAAAGATTGTATTAGCGCGTCGTCGTATGATTCAGTTCAATAAAGATATCGATATTGCTTATGTATTAGAAAATGCTTTGAAAAGTGAATCGAACAGTTATATTTTTGTCATCGAATCTGATCAATCTGTTTTCTTTTCACAAACACCAGAGCAGCTGATGGAAGTAGATAATCAAGTGCTATCTACTAAAGCAGTGGCAGGAACGATTAAACGTACCAACGATGAGCAAGAAGACAAACAGCATTTGGATGCCTTTTTACAAGATAAGAAGAACTTGCATGAGCATCACTTTGTAGTTCAAAGTATCTTAGATGATATTGAGCCTTATGTAGAGGATGTAGATTATAATCAACATCCGAAAATCTTGAAAAATGACCATCTTTATCATTTATACACGGAAATTTCAGGAACACTTAAAAATA
Organism: Staphylococcus debuckii; assembly: GCF_003718735.1. Classification (NCBI taxonomy): domain Bacteria; kingdom Bacillati; phylum Bacillota; class Bacilli; order Caryophanales; family Staphylococcaceae; genus Staphylococcus; species Staphylococcus debuckii. The sequence goes on from NZ_CP033460.1 coordinate 1,071,828, forward strand.
AAACGTACATCGGTTTATTAGACCGCTTGCATCCAACACCAGCACTTGGAGGCTATCCAAAAGAAAAAGCGGTGGACTTTATCGAGCAAAGAGAGTTCGGTACGCGCGGCTTGTATGGTGCGCCTGTAGGTTATATTGATATGGAAGATAATTGCCAATTTATTGTGGCAATACGTTCAATGTTGATTAAACAAAATCAAGCAACATTATTTGCTGGCTGTGGAATTATTAAGCAATCAGAACCGGAAAGTGAACTTGCAGAAACTACTTTGAAATTCACGCCGATGATGAATGCTTTAGGAGTCGAAAATCATGGATAATCATCAAACTTTATTAACAAAACAAGTGTTTACAATGGCATCAGAAATGTATGCATATGGAGTGAGAGAGGCTGTCATCAGTCCAGGTTCACGCTCTACACCGCTTGCTTTAGCCTTTGAAGCACATCCGGGTATTCAAACATGGATTCATCCGGATGAACGTAGCGCTTCATTCTTTGCGCTCGGCTTAATCAAAGGCAGTAACCGTCCAGTTGCTATTTTATGTACTTCAGGAACTGCAGCTACTAATTATACGTCTGCAGTAGCGGAAAGTGACATCAGCAACTTGCCGCTTCTCGTCCTTACCAGCGACAGACCGCACGAGTTGCGAGGTATCGGTGCACCGCAAACGCTCAATCAAGTCAACATGTTCCAGAATTTCGTACGTCATCAATTCGACATGCCGCTCGCCGACGATTCTGACGGTGCCGTAGAAGTAGTCAAATATCAAATGCAGATTGCAAGTCAGTTCTTCCAAGGTCCGCAAAGAGGTCCAGTGCATTTGAATTTACCATTCAGAGAACCGTTGACACCTGATTTCGAAATGACAGATTTATTAACTACAGATGAAAAAGAAATACCTAACTATCAAAAAACGGCATCTATCGATAAAATTCTGCCTATCTTGAAGCAAAAGAAAGGGCTCATTATCGTTGGAGATATGCAACATCAAGATGCGCGAGAATTATTGCCGTTTGCGACGGTACATGACTTGCCTATCTTGGCAGGACCATTAAGCGGTTTGCGCCAATCTGAACATCCGAATGTGATTTCAACATATGACCTGCTGTTTCGTGCAGGACTCGACCCTGAAGTCGACTTTGTAATCAGAGTCGGCAAACCAGTATTATCTAAGAAATTAAATCAATGGCTGAAAGCTTCTAATGCTTATCAGATTTTAGTTCAAAATAGTGCATTGCCAGATGCTTTCCCGGTTCCTTCAGACATTACTTTCGAGATGTCTGCAAATGACTTTTTCCGCTCTTTAGGAGAAGTTCCAGTCATTTACCGTCGTGCTTGGTTGACGAAATGGCAGAAAATGAATTATCAAGCTGTAGCGGAAGTGGAAAGCTACGTCAATCATGCTACAGATGAAGCTGCAAACGTGGGTGTGCTCTTAGACAAACTCACTGAAGAAGATACTTTATTTGTCAGCAACAGTATGCCGATTCGAGATATTGACAATTTATTCGTCAAAGGTAAAATGCAGATTTATGCTAATAGGGGTGCGAACGGTATCGATGGGGTTATCTCCACCGCACTCGGCATGGCCGTTCATAAAAAGGTAACCTTGCTGATCGGAGACTTGGCTTTTTATCACGACATGAACGGTCTGTTGATGGCTAAATTAAATGATATTCATATCAATATTGTATTGTTGAACAATGATGGCGGAGGTATCTTCTCTTATCTGCCACAAAAACAATCAGCTGCACAATATTTCGAACGTTTATTTGGTACACCGACGCATCTAGAATTCAAACATACTGCCCATCTGTATGACTTCGGCTATCAACACTTAGAAACCGTAGAAGACTTTAAATACACCACACTTTCTCAGCTGGATTCATATATTTATGAAATCCGTACTGATCGTGAAGATAATTTGCAACAACATCAAATTCTATACAAGAAATTGAGTGAAATCGCCAATGCTTAACTATCAATTTTATGAAAGTACCGCTGCAAATCAAAGCAACCAGTTGCTCGTCATGCTCCACGGCTTTATCAGCGATGCTTCGACTTTCGATGCCCATATCGAAAGATTGCGTCCGTACGTCTCTATTTTAACAATAGAATTGCCAGGACACGGAGGAGACCAAAGCCCAGACACCGAAACATGGGACTTCTCCTACATTCAACGTGAATTGGACACAGTACTGCAGCACTATCGCAAGTACTGCATCACGTTACACGGCTACTCAATGGGAGGCCGTACCGCGTTGTATTACGCCCTTCACGGGAAAATAAAACCAGAAGGGCTGATACTCGAGAGTGCCTCTCCAGGTATTCAAGACAACGCTTCACGCACTGAGCGGATACGAGTAGATGAAGCACGCGCGAAAGTCTTAGAAATTGCGGGCATAGAATTATTTGTCAACGATTGGGAGAAACTGCCGCTGTTTGCCAGTCAAGCTGAAATGATGACTGCAACGCAAAGAGCGCGTATTCGTAATATGCGGTTGGCTCAAAATCCTGAACGGTTGGCCAAAGCCCTACGAGATTACGGCACAGGCAATATGCCGAATCTATGGCCAGAATTGTCTGCACTAGCAATGCCAGTCTGCTTGATAGTAGGAGAACGCGATGAGAAATTTGTGAGCATTGCAGATAAGATGGAAGCGGTTATACCGCGGTGTGAAGTACATGTGGTAGAAGAAGCGGGACACACTGTTCACGTGGAAGATGCCGAACAATTTGCTATAATAGTATTAGGTTTTTTAAATAAGGAGGATCATAATGACTAGACAGTGGGAAACACTTAAAGAATATGAAGAGATAAAATATGAATTTTTTGAAGGGATCGCTAAAATTACGATTAACCGTCCAGAAGTGCGTAACGCATTCACACCTAAAACAGTTCAAGAAATGATGGATGCTTTTTCACGCGCGCGTGATGATCAAAATATTTCAACTATCATTTTAACAGGTGAAGGCGACTTAGCATTCTGTTCAGGCGGAGACCAAAAAGTTCGCGGTCACGGCGGCTATGTCGGCGATGACCAAATTCCTCGATTAAACGTTCTTGATTTACAACGTTTAATCCGTGTGATTCCTAAACCAGTAGTTGCAATGGTTAAAGGTTATGCAATCGGCGGCGGTAACGTCTTACAAGTCGTATGTGACTTGACAATCGCAGCAGACAACGCTAAATTCGGTCAAACAGGTCCTAAAGTAGGTTCATTCGATGCAGGTTACGGTTCAGGCTATTTAGCACGCATTGTCGGACATAAAAAAGCACGTGAAATCTGGTATTTATGCCGTCAATACGATGCACAACAAGCTTTAGACATGGGAATGGCTAACACAGTTGTACCTTTAGATCGCATTGAAGATGAAACAGTACAATGGTGTAAAGAAATGATGCAACATTCTCCGACAGCATTACGTTTCTTGAAAGCAGCTATGAACGCTGATACAGACGGTTTAGCTGGCTTGCAACAAATGGCTGGAGATGCTACATTGCTTTACTACACTACTGATGAAGCAAAAGAAGGTCGCGATGCGTTTAAAGAAAAACGTAAACCAGACTTTGATCAATTCCCTAAATTCCCTTAATATTTTAAGCGGTAGTTATAGATTAGTAAGATAGTATTATATATAAAATTGAACGAGAAGCGGGACGGAAATGATAGTTATTAAACTTATTTCATCGTCCTATTTCGACAAAGCTAACGAGAAAAGAAAATGGCTAAGAATGAGACATTGGCTATTCGAGTAGTTATTGACAGTTCAGGAGAGGAGCTAGGACAATCATGTGTTCTAGCTCCTTTGTTGTAGTTGCGGATAGTGTTGCGGGGGGGAGTGTCGAGGCACGAGTTGGCTGCCTATACAGATTGAAGCGAAGCGGCCATGATAAGTAGTTTTTAATTAATTGCGAATTATGACATAAGTTGAAAATAATAAATTGGAATAATGAGGTATAATATAAGTGATAATAAATATAAATTTGAAGGCGCAGGTGACGCTAAGATGCAAAAAATGTTTCTTAAACACGAAACCCTGTCTTGTATTTTATTGATTGTTGCTTATGTAGTGATTAATTCATATTGCATGCAAAACTTCGGCTTAGCAGATTATCGCAGTACAATAATCAATACCTTAATTTCTATTTTGTTAATTTGGCTCATCATTAAATTAGGTAGAGTTCGTTATTATGGATTCACAAAAGTGCATGCACCGAAAAAGTATTTATATTTTATTCCGCTGATACTAATAGCCTCTGTAAATTTGTGGGGCGGTATGAAGATCAACTTTACTGTTGGAGAAACTTTATTTTTTGTTTTGACCATGATTAATGTTGGATTTATTGAAGAAGTGATTTTTAGAGGATTTTTATTTAAAATGATGGCAAAAGATAATTTGAAGTTAGCGATTATAGTCAGTGCAGTAACTTTCGGAATTGGTCACATTGTTAATTTGTTAAATGGCGGCGATTTAATTCCTACTTTGTTACAGATTTTTTATGCTATCGCCTTAGGGTATTTATTTGTGATTATTTTTTATAAAAGCAAATCTTTGGTACCTTGTATTATTACGCATATTCTAATTAACGTATCATCTATTTTTAATGCGAATACTAGTGATACTTCTTACTTAATACCTTTATTTATCATCATTGTTTCTGTAAGTTATGCACTTTATATTAATAGAAAAGTAAAAGTAGCTTAGAAATTGTCTAGTATACGAAATAAAAAGAATAAGAATTGAGCAGCGAATCGTTTGCGATTTGCTGCTTTTTTGAGCTTTGTAAAAGTTAAGGTTTATTTCATATAGTACTAGTTATTATATTGTTAAAGAAGTGTACTTTTATATTTTTTCAATAATAAGGTAGAACTTAACTATCTGTTAATACAATTTATTAAATAAACGAAAAAATATCTTAATTTAAACAAATTATAAAAAGCACTATTGAAATTACTTTTAAAACAAAAGTATTCTATTGACATTCATTGAAAAATTGAATATATTTAAAAGGAGGTGGAATATATTGGCTAATAAGCAGAACCAGAAGTTTGATCAAGATTTATGCTTTCTTTTCTATATTACAACTAAAGAAATTGTTAACCGTTTTAATAAATATTTAAAGCAGTATAACATCAGCTTTCCTAATTATATTGTTCTATCTTACATAAAAGAAGATGAAGAGATATATGTGAAAACGTTATGTGACAAATTATTTTTAGATTCAGGGACAATTAGCCCGATTGTTAAAAGATTAGAAAAGAAAAAATTGATAAAAAGAAAAAGATTACCTGAAGATGAGCGCAAAGTAGTATTGAGTTTGACAAAAGAAGGCTTAGCTCTCAAAGAAGAGTTTGCGGATATCTCTACACACGTAGTTGATCAATTGAATTTAGACAGTGATGAAAAAGAGAATTACTACAATATGATGCAACGTTTTGTAGATAAAAATTTAGTTGAACCTTAATATTAATCTGAATTACTAAAATTTAATAGCTAAAAGAAGGGGAAATATGAACAACTCAGAGTATAATAAGACATTCAACTATAATATGGTCCTTTTGAAACCAATAAAAGTGAGAGAGTACTTATAAAAAATACTATCTCACTTTTTTAATTAGTCTATATATTGATTCAAATAATTTTCTAAACGATTCATGCCTTCTTTGATTGTTTCTAAATCATAAGCATAAGAAATTCGTACATGACCTTTGCCTGAGTCTGTAAATGAAGAACCTGGGACCATCGCAATATGTGCTTTCTCTAAAGCATCTATACAAAATTGATAATCATCTTCGATACCGAATGGGGCTAAGCTAGGGAAAATATAAAAAGCGCCTTCAGGTTCAGCATCTAGGGCAAATCCCATATCTAACAAACGTGATTTTAAATAAGCAAGGCGTTCCTCATAAGCTTCGTTCATTTTTTTAGGCGCATCAATGCCCTCTGTCAATGCCGTAATACAAGCAATTTGAGCAGGGACATTCGCACAAATAGTATTATAAGCATGCATAAAGGTTAATTTTTCAATTAAATACTCAGGACCTATTAAAAAACCTATGCGAATACCAGTAGCAGAATGAGATTTACTTAATCCGCTGATTAGAAGCAACTGATTGCGTATTTCTTTAAATTCGGCTAAGGAAGTATGTTGACCATTGAAAGTATTTTCAGCATAAATTTCATCACTTAAGATAAAAATTTGATGTTGTTTTAATTCTTCCGCAAGCGCTGACGCTTCATCGTGTGTTAATATCACTCCAGTAGGGTTTGTCGGATAATTAAGCATAATCGCTTTAGTTTTAGGAGTAATATGAGCTCTAATCGCTTCAGGTGTTATTTTAAAACCAGTTTGTGTGGTATCTACATAGACCGGCTGGCCTCCTAGCGTTTCGATCAATGGTATATAACCTGCATAGATAGGACTTGGAAGTATAATTTCATCACCTGGTTCCAAAATACTTCTCAAAGCAGTATCGATGGCTTCACTCGCCCCGTTAGTGATAATAATTTCTTCTTCGTTATAATCAACTTGATAACGGTGGTTAAAATAATTGCGGATAGCTGTTCTTGTTTCCATTAATCCTTTATTATGCGAATAACTTGTTTGATCGTCTTGAATCGCTTTAATATATGCATCTTTTACAACCTCTGGCATTGGAAAATCAGGCTGGCCGATAGTGAGATTGACACAATCAGGAATATTTTTAATGCGACTTGAGAATTGACGGATACTTGGTGCTCGTAAAAATTTAGAATTGTTGTTTAAAGATAGTTCCACTGCATTACACCTCTATTATTAACTTCGATATGTATATAAATTTCATCTTATCATATTTAATAGGCAGAAATCGAATAGATATCTGAAAACAAACAATCTTTAAGAAAAGAGTAGTGATATTTATTTTTTCATCCAAACAAAACAGACCGAGACAGTGATTAATGTCTCAGCCTATAAATTTAATTAAGGTTTGAATTTAGAAGGAGATTTTAAATTAATAACTGGATTAGTCCACTTAGCTATAAAGTTTGAAGATAAAATATAAACAATAATAGCAGATGTTACGAATAGATAAATATAAGTTAAGATTGAAATTGGATCTTTGAATGGATATAAATCAAATCCGCGAATAATACCAATAGCAATACCATGTAAAAGATATACATACATCGTACGTTGACCTATATAAGTATAGAAATGTTTTTTAGATGACATTAAATTCATAAATGAAAACATCGTTATACAAATTATAAAGTACAGTAATAGTCTTTTTAATGGACTGAATATGCTTTTTCCATCTAAAGAGCTATAAGGCGAGCTTCCAAGCAACCAATCAGGGTTAATTGGATGCATAGTATAGATGACATAAAACGCAATCAAAATTGTAATCGAAATAGGTAACCAGCGTTTGTTACGTAAAATCATAGTCTGATGCTTATTCATAAGATAACCTAGATAAAAAATAGGGAAGAACACAATGGTTCTAGAATAACTCATGTAACCATCTATGTTTGAAGAAAATCCAGCAAACATTGCGACTAAAATAGCAATTGGCATCACATAATAAGGTTTATAATTTTTGATAATAACTAAAATCACATGGAACATAAAGAGTGTCAATAAAAACCATAATGCGAATACAGGATTAAATGGATCTAACTGCAAGTCGCTGCTTTTCCCTGTCAGATAATAATAAACTGAAAAGAAGCAGAAGAAACAAATATAGGGCACTAATAGCTTTTTAGCTACTTTTTCTAAGTGACCAGGTTTACCAGCATTTTTTGAAAAATAACCTGAAATAAAAAGAAATGAAGGCATATGAAAGCTATAAATTAACAAATAAAGCGATCCCATAAATTTATGTCCTTCTACATAGGGATTAATTAAATGTCCAAGAACTACAAGATAAATGAGAAACGCACGTGCATTATCAAAGAAATAATCACGATGTTCTAGTGTCTTGTGCATAACGATATGTATCTCCTTTGGATAATTAGGATAACCCTAACGTATTACAGATATATACATAAATGCAAGGTAAACAACTTCTTGACATTTAGTGTTGTATATTTTGTTAATAAATTTTATAATATAAGCATTACAGTAAATGGGGTAGACAGCTATGTATAAACAACTTGAACAACAAATAACTGTTACGCATAATGATTTAATAATAGTAAATAGACGCTTTGGACAACGTGCTAATTTGACTATAGAACAAATAGATTTATTAAGAACGCTTAATGAATATCATCGCTTATCGCAATATGATTTAACGATGAAAGTAGGGAAAGAACAGTCGATTGTATCGCGCTGGATAAAAAAATTAGTACAATTAGGCTATGTAGTCAGCCATCAATCGCATCAAGATTTACGCTGCAAGGAACTAGAGGTTACGGATAAATCTCGTATTCTAATCAATCAAATTAATGAAGCGCGTCAGGAATTGATAGAAGCGCGATGTGAAAGGCTATCTGAAACAGATGTCAAGCAGCTGTATGATTTATTAGCAAAATTAAATAAAAAGAGTTTCGTTATTTAATGAAAGTCAAGCTTTGCGATCTTATTGAACAAAGCTTGACTTTTTGTTTTGTAAAAAAGAGGGGCGGGGAGGGATGAGTTGAGTTGATAGAAGCGGAATAATTAAGTGGATATATTGGTTGGGTTTAGGGAATCTTATCCAATAAAAGGATATATTGGCCAAGAATGAGGGCAACGTGTCCAATAAACAGATATATCGGCCAAGATGGGTGCGAACGTGTCCAATAAACGGATATATCGGCCAAGATGGGTGCGAACGTGTCTAATAAATGAATATATTGGCCAAGATGGGTGCGAACGTGTCCAATAAATGAATATATTAGCCTAGATTAGGACGAACGTGTCCAATAAATCAAATTACATACTATCTCTCATAAAAAAGCTCCCTATAAAGTTTTCACTTTTGAAGTGTCTGCTTTATAGGGAGCATTTCAATTATGTCCTATTGCTATTCGCTATCTTTGTATAGCTTATTAGCCTTTATAATTATCGATATCGAAATATTTACCTGATTCGCCGATAGAATCATACATTTGTTTCATACGTGTTGCATTGTGACTTGCCCAGTTAATATCAGTAGCATATTGATGGTTACCTGGGGAACTTGGATTCCAACGCATACGATATAGTGTATTTTGTCCTTGATTGATATAAGCATTTTTAATGAATTGAGCTCCGCCGATAATCGCTTTGCTTACCGAGTCCCATCCATAATTTTGAGCTGTTTTAAAGCCGCCGCGTACAGCGTCTGTATCAATCGCTCCAATACCAAACATATTGTAGTATTTAGGATTGCTGTTAGTCACAATTTTACCAGCGCTATTTACAACACCGCCATTAGCAAGCATTGAAGTACCATTGCCTGTTTCTAAAAGGGCATGAGAGATTAAATATATTTCATTAATATCGTATTTTTGAGCAGCTTGTGCAAATGCAGCGCCTTGTCCTTCTAAAATGCCTTTACCTTTTAAGAGTTGGTTAACGCTATTTGCTGAAAGCTTTTGAGCTTTATCTAAGCGCAAGAATTGATATTTTTGAGTCGCATCTTCAGTAATTGTTTTTGGATCCATAGCAGTTTTTACTTCATCCTTAGTCGCATTTACCCAAATACCAGGTGTACGTTGGATTTGAGGTGGCCAAGGTGAATTTGATTGTGTATTTGCTGCTTGGTTTAACGTATATGGAGATGTAGATACTCTTGTAAATGTATCACGAACATCTGCTGCTTTAATCCAAATCGTTTTTCCATTTGCCAATACACCATGATACCAAGTAATACCATTTACAAGTTGTTTTTCATAAACTGAAATAATATTACCGTATTGGTCTTTTAGTGAACCTAGAACTTTACCGTTTGGTGTGTTGTAAGAAGTTCCGTTTGCATTAGCGATAATATAATCATGTTTGTAAGCTGTTGCAGGTTGAGCTTTAGCTTTTGCTTGAGTTGCAGCTTTTTGTGTTGCTGCTTGAGTTTGAACTAAGTCTTTTTCATTAATCCAACCTGTTTTGCCATTAATTGTTCCATAAACGTAAGTTACTCCGTTAACTACTTTACGCTTAGAAGCTTGGAAGGCACCTTTAGCTTGTTTCAATGCGTCAATTTGTTGTTTTTGAGTACCCCATGGCATTGTATAAAGACCGCTGTTACCTGATTTAACATTATATTTTGTTGAAACTGGTGTAGCATTGCTTTGGTTTACAACTTTAACATCCTTAGCGTTAACCCAGCCAAGTGGCGTTGCTAATCCATTGTTTTGTAATAAATAATATAATGTTCCATCTTGGTTGCGTTCTCTTAAAATATCATACGTATAGCCTAAATATTTAGCAGCATTTGCACCTTTAGCATCATAAACAGAAGCGCGTAAACCATATTGATTAGATACAAATTGACCTAATTTATTTACAACTACAGTTTGATTAAGGTTAGAAGCAGCTTTAGTTGCAGGTTTTGGCGCAACTTTAGTTGTTGCTTTAGCCGCTGGTTTTGTTGTAGTAGCAGCCTTAGCAGTAGGTTGAACTGCTTTTTTCACTGAGTTGATCACTTTAGTGACAGGTTTGGCTACCGTTTTAGTTGCTGCTGCTGTTTTAGCAACTGGTTTGACTGCTGTTTTAGTATTAACAGTAGTTTTAGCTGCCGGTTTAGTAGCGGTTTTAGCAACAGGTTGAGTTGCCTTTTTCGCTACAGTCGTTGTTTTTGCTGGTGTAGCAGTTTTCACAGCTGGTTTTATTGCAGTCTTAGTTGGTGTAGCTGTTTTGGTAACTGGTTTTGCAACAGTTGTTTTCTTAGTTGTTGAAGGTGTTGTTGCATTTGCTGCTTTAACTCCAGTTTTTGGCGGATTTACAGTTTTCACTGCAGTCTTCGGTGCAGTATATTTTGTGAGTTTCGTACTGTCCACCCAAGCATTTTTACCATTTATAGCACCGTATACATAAGTTAAAGTACCAACTTCTGTTTGTTTCTGAGCTTTGAATTGTTGTGCACCAGATCCTGTTACTGAACTGATAGATTGACGCTCAGAGCCCCAAGGAGTGTGATATAGTTTAGTGCCTGGTTGAACAGAGTAAGTTGTTGTATTTGATGTTACAGGTTTTCCTACACGATAGTTAATATCATTGGTTTGTACCCACCCGACATTTTTGTTTTGGTTATAATCTGTAATTAAATAGAATGATTTATCGCCTAATAATGCTTTTTTAGTTAAGCGGTAAGTTCTGTCATTAATCGCCGAATTTTGCACGCCAGCTTTATCGTATACAGTTGTATAAACACCGTGATTATTTGCAGCAACACGACCAATTGAATCAACAGGAATTACTTTTAATTGTGAATTCGCAGGTGTTGTTGAATTCTTAGGTGCAGTTGGTGTTTTAGGTGTATTTGTTTTTGGTGGAGCTGGTGTGCTGGCAGAAGTGCCCCAAGGCGCCACTTTGCCTTCTTTAATTAAATATTTTTCATTAATTAAATCGTATAACTGATCGTAACTATAATTATGCGCTTGTAAGTAGGCATGCGGGTCAGTATGATCAGTTCCGCTCAAGTATCTTGAAATAGCGTCATGTGTCCAAACTGTACCTTGACCATCATATTCAGCGCTATCAGGTTTCAAACCATAATATTGCAAGTTTGTCGCTGCATAATCAGCATAGTTATTCATTTGACGTGCAAAACCGTCGTAAGAATGTTCATGAACAAGTTCGATATGAATAAAGCGTTGGTTGCCGACAGGTCCAGCGCCCCATGCAAGGTAGTCAGTATCTGCAGTTTCTACAATACGATTACCATCAATGAAACCATGTACAAAGGCATTTTGCCAATTGTTTTTCATATAATTAATTTCACCATTAATATTTGAAGTTTCATTAGCTGTATCATGGATTACAATACCTTCAGGTTTGCCATAGCGATAATTATATTTTGGAAGATAAGGCGAAAAATCTTGCTCGTAAGTTGGTGCTTTAAAATTATTTTTACGAATATAATCGTTGATAGACGAATTTACAGTCGGTTTATACTTCGGTAAAGATGAAGTTGCTTGTGTCGCAGCATAAGTTACAGGAGTAACTGAACGTGCTGCAGTTGTCGTTGCTTTAGCAGGTTGAACTGCAAGTTTTTGAACAGCCGGTTGAGCAGCAGCTGGTTTTGGACTGTTAGCCGTTGTTTTCGCTGTTTGAGCTGTAGCCGGTTTCACATTGGTAGTTGTAGTCTTCGCTGATTGAGCAGTCGGCTGCGCTGTTTGTTTTTGAGCAGTAGCTGCTCCTGGTTTTGTCACTTGAGCTGTAGCTGCCTTCACATTGCTAGCTGTAGTCTTCGCCGATTGAGCAGTGGGTTGGGCTGTTTGTTTTTGAGCAGCGGGTTGAGCTGCAAAAGAGCGTACAACAAATTTAGGTGTTACTTTATTTTCAGTATCCGCTATATTATTTTGATCAACAGATGCAACAGGTTTCGTTTCTTTAGGTGCTGTATTATTTTCTGCTTCTACTGCATTATCAATTTTTTTATTTTGTGCAACTTCGTTTTCATTGTTAAGTTGCTCATCTTGTTTAGCTGCTTCCGGTTGAGGTTGTTGCTCATCTTGTTTAGCTGCTTCCGGTTGAGATGGTTGCTCATCTTGTTTAGCTGCTTCAGGCTGAGGTTGTTGCTCAGCAGCTGGTTGCTGTGCAGTTTCAGCAACTTTTTCACCTGAATTTTCTTGTGCATCAGAATTTATTGCAGAAGCATCTTGAACTTGTGCTTGAGCTTCTGGTGAGTTTTGTTCTGTCCCTTGTTGTCCTTCTTGAGCTGGTGCAGAAACAGGGTTACCTTCATTTGAATTCGCTTCATTCGTTTGAGAACTAGCTGAATCCTGTGTTTCAGCAGTATCATTACTCTTTTCTGTATTGGAAGATAATTCCTCAAGTTTTGAATCATAGCTTAAATTTTGCGGACTAGTTAGAGGTTGAACTTGTGCAGGGTCTTTATATGCTTGTGTACCTGCAACTTTGTTGTCATTATTCTCTGCTTGGCCTTGAGTATTATTTGTTAGATTAGTCGGTTGTTGTCTCTGATCAGCTGTACGATTGCTCTTTGAATTTGTATCAGTTCCAGTAGAACTATCAGCAAAAGCTTGATGCGTAGTGATTGCAGTTCCTGCAATAGTGAGTGCAATGATAGCGGGTGCTTTGTAATGAAACTTTTTAGACATGAAACTACTCCTTTTTTAACTATATATTATTTGAATATATTACAGTCTGTAGACAAACGTTTCGAGTTGTATTTTCTGTCCTCGAAGAAGTTTGTAAATTCAAATACCCAGTATAGGCGTGGTGTAACGTCAGAAAATATATAACGTGAATAGAAGTGAAGGTAAACAGTATGTAAACAGACTCTTCAAGATATATATCCAAATCAGGAGAATTTAACCATTAAATTATAATTATCTGAACGGATATAACTTCTTGTTATCACTTTGTAATATATCATTTTCATACAGTATAATACTTCTTAAGTCGTAGGTTAGTCTTTTTAATCGATTTGTAACCAAACCTTAATATCGTTAAATGAATTATAAGAAACCAAGATTATATTTTTTTGACCTATACTATTAATTCACGTAAAAAAGACTAGGACATATAATAACATGTCTCAGTCTAATCGGTAAGCCTTCAAATTTCCTTTTGCATTTCAATATGCTCAATTCCTTCTTCTAAAAAAATAGCTCCGTGGGGTTGATAGCCTAAAGATTCATAAAAAGGTTGTGCTTGGATTTGACCGTTTAATATGGCTTTTTTAAATCCGTCATTTTTAGCTTGCTGCTCAATAAATTGCATTAATTGGCGCCCAATGCCGTGTTTTCGGAAGGGTTTAGCGACTACTACACGTTCAATTTTGGCCATTTCATGGTAGGAACGATAGCGGGCAGCGGCGATAGGGAGGTTATTATCGTCATATCCAATAATGTGAGTAGATTCATCTTCAAATTGATCAAATTCATTTTCTTGCGGTACATGTTGTTCATCTACAAATACTTTTTTTCTAAGTTCGAAGCAGTCATTTAATTCTTTTTTACTTTGTGCAATCTTATACATTATTATCATCCTTTATAAATTGAAAAGTACTTCAAAGTTTCTTCAAGAATATAGAAAAATCGCTATAAATGCACTAAATTCAATACATTTATAGCGAAATATTTATTGAGCGTATTTTCTTACGATTGCAGTATATTGCCAGAATATACGCATTTGAGCGATATTCCAATTGTTCATTCCCATTGTAAATCCAGATGGTTTGAAAATATTCACGTCTGTGACTTCCAAAGCAGCTGCAATAAGATACTGAATAGGAACACTGATTTTTTGCATTGTTTCAGTTACACCATTTTCATCATAAACCCAAGAAAATGGAAGTTCAGATTGAAAAATATCTACGCGATCAAAAATTTCAGGTAGTGCAACAATATAACATGCTCCATCGATAAATGGATTTTCTACACTATCTTTATAGTAGAGTAAGAGTGCTTCATAATTTTCACGGTGTTGATGATTAACGTAGAAAAATTCATTACGAAAATGTGCCATGTCTTTACTGTGTATAATCTGTTGTTCTAATACACCGAACATCCCGTTAATATTATTAAGCTTTTCATATGTTTTTCGCGGCATCTCATTCTCTCCCTTCTATTAATTAATAATACCCTTGATTAGAAGGCGCTTGCTGTGCATTATTCACATCAGTTTGTGGATTACCTTGTTGAGTTTGATCCGGTACTTGCTGTTGATCTTGGTTATAGCCGTTAGGGTCTTGCTGTACATTTGGAGCTTGTTGGCTATTAGGATCCTGTTGAGCATTAGGATCTTGTTGTTGGTTAGGGTCTCCTTGATTTTGCTGATCATCATTTTGATCTTGGTTTTCACCTTGATCTACATCGTTGTCATTTTTACCTTTAGAAGTATCATGTTGATTTTTACGTAACAGACTTTCATCTATTTCGGTTAATGGTACCAATTCACCATATTGATCGATGAAACGCTGATTTAAGAAATCGTCATTATCTTTAATTTTAGGCAAACCTAAGTCTCCACGCAATAAATTAGAGAATTTCTTGATACTCTTAATATCTGGGTTGTAATAATAGATACCATTTAACATATCATTATTGCCTTCTAATTGTTCTGTTTTAATTTTAAGGTCTGCTGGCAAATATGTACTCAATAGACTTTGGATATCTTTATTAGATAGGTCATGTTTCGAATTCTTACCTACAATTTCAACTAAATTATTTAATTTGTTAACAGAATCAAGTTTTTGAGCTTTTTTGAATAGAATTTTAATCAATTCCATTTGTCTTTGGCCACGCTTTAAATCAGAATCGTGATACCGTGTTCTGGCTACCGCTAAAGCTTGGTCGCCATTCAGTTTATGATAACCTTTTTTAACTTTAGTACGTCCGTCATCATTAGTGTTCGGTTCGTTTAAATTATATGGAACATCGTAGTAAATACCGCCTAATTCATCTACAGCTTGTACGAATGCATCCATATCTACACGCACATAATAATCTACGGGGACGTTCAAAGTACCTTCCACTGCATCCATCGCAGCTACAGGGCCGCCATAAGCATGGGCATGGGTGATTTTATCATAATAGCCGACTTTTGGAATGTAACTAATAGTATCACGCGGAATACTTAACATTCTTACTTGTTTTTTATCGGGATTAAGAGTAGATAAAATCATTGCGTCAGTTCTAGAATGTTCAGTTGATTGACCATTTTCTCGTCTTCCTTTATTATCATCGATTCCTAGAAATAAGATAGAAACAGGATCTTTAGCCGGATTTACTTTGCCATTTCTTAAATTGGAAGTTCTGTCTGTATTTTCCCCGCTAAAAGAAGTATCGATTGCATGTTGCGATGTTCTTAAGAGAATCACCGCAAATACAATAGGAATAATGACCAGGACAAGCGAGAGTAGAATCAAAAAATATTTGAAAACTTTATTCATTATTTTTACTCCTGGTTTTATTAGAATGTGCAGCAACTACAATAGAATTAACTTACCAACTGTATGTAACTGCTTTGAAATTTGTACATTATAACCATATATTCTAATACGGCGATGGTCAAATTACAAACTTATAATACACCTTATTATTTCACAAACTCTTATAATACTAAAGGGAATCGCGATTTTAATTTTAATATTTACACTAGTTTTACAATTTAATAAGATTAATGCGACAGAATATGTATATATGTAGATGAATCAATGGTTTTCGATAGTGCTTTCCATGATTCAATAATGATTTAATTTAACCGATAAGATATAATAGTATTGTTAAAACTCCGATACTTATATGGATAGAAAACAAACGGAAACAGTCTGAGAGGAGAATACGAATGAAAATTAAATGGGAAAATAAACTTGAAGAAAGTTTAGTTTCAGATTTTTATAATAATCAAGATGAAACATCACGTGCTGAAGGTTTTGAGGAGACGTTGGCATTTGGTACAGCCGGCATCCGTGGTTTATTAGGCCTTGGACCAGGGCGTTTAAATGCGTTTACAGTACGCAAAGTAGCTGCTGGATTAGCTAAATACTTAAATGAGCATAAACCAGGTTCGAAAGTAGTAATTCATTTCGATACACGTTTTTTATCAGAAGAATTCGCACACGAAATTGCAGCTATATTGTCTCAATATGATTTGCATGCAGTAGTAGGAAAACATTACAATTCGACGCCTGAGCTTTCTTTTGCAGTGAGATATTTAGAAGCGGATGCGGGCGTAATGATTACTGCGAGCCATAACCCTAAAGAGTATAACGGGATTAAAGTTTATGGTGCAGATGGAGGGCAATTACTGCCTGAAGCATCAGAAATGCTGAGCGGATATATTAATCAAATTGAAGACCCATTAGAATTAGAAAGCGGAAACTTTGAAGAAGGATTAAGCAAAGGTCTTATTACATATCTGAATCCAGAAGTTAGTAATGCCTATCGCAAAGCAGTAGAATCACTCGTTCAAAGTATACCATCGCAACAAGATAAAATTGTGCTGACAAGTTTACATGGTACAAGTCTTCCTTTACTTTCAGATATTCTTGATGATTTAGGATATCGCAATTATGTAATAGAAGAAGAACAATCTCGTCCAGATGGCAGTTTCCCAACAGTAGCCTACGCTAATCCAGAAGAAGAACAAGCTTTCGATTATAGTTTGCGCCTAGCTGAAAAAGAGAATGCGCAACTTGTATTGGCTACTGATCCTGATGCCGACCGTTTTGGTATGATTGAACGTTATGCAGACGGAAGTCATCGCTATTTTAATGGAAATGAAATTGGATTGTTATTACTGAAGTTACGCTATGACAATATTAAAGAGCAACATAAAAATTTATATATGGTGAAATCAATCGTAAGCAGTGCAGCAAGTGATCGATTAGCACATGCATTAGAAATAGAAAACCATACAGTTTTAACAGGTTTCAAATATATTTCTGAAATATTGCAGAAAAAAGAAAATTCTAATGAAACATTAGTCTTAGGATATGAAGAAAGTCATGGTTACTTAGCTGCTCCATTTTCAAGAGATAAAGATGCTATACAAATGATTCCATTAGTTGTAAAATATAAAAATCAATTGACAAAAATTGGAAAGAATTTCCAAGATTTGTTAAATGAAATTTATAACATTACTGGTACGTTTAAAGACTGTACGATTTCTCCAAAATTTGAGGGACAAGCTGGACGTCAAAAAATGAATGACTTACTTGAGAATTTCCGAGTTAATACTCCTAATGAAATTTGCGGTTTAAAAGTCAAACGAGTTGAAGACTATCAAACTGAATTAATTACAGATATTGAGAATGAGGAAAAAAGTGCTACGGTATTGCCAAAAGCAAATCTGATCCGATTTATTTTTGAAGAAGGATTTATTGCATTGCGCCCTTCTGGAACTGAGCCGAAAATAAAAGTATATTTCTCTTTAAATGTAGGGGACTTAAATCAGGTGATAGATGAATTTAAATCAACTTATTTGCCTTAATGAGTCTAATTGACGAAGAATGACTATTATATGGAAAAATACCAGTACTCAAAGAGGAAAAAATGAAAAGAAATATAAAAATAATTTCACTATTTGTAATTGCTGTCGTTATTTTAGTAGCTGTTATGTTATTTGTTTTAAATCGAAAAGATTATAATCGACAAACTGACTTAAGCGAAAAGAAAATTACCGGACATATTGCTAAGGAAGATGTTGATTATAAAACAGTTGAAAATAAAAAGATACCTGTTTATAAGAATATTGATAAGTATCTAAAAAAACGAAATACAATGGCTCTATTGTAATTTACTATAAAGGGAAAATTATGATGAATAAGGGCTATGGCTTCCAAGATTTTGCAAGTGGGACGAAATCTTCTCCTAATACTATGTATCTGATTGGTTCTGCTCAGAAATTTGCTACAGGTCTGATGTTGAAGAAATTAGAAACTGAAGGAAAAGTTAATATCAATGATCCGATTACAAAATATCTGCCGTGGTTTAAAACGAGCAAACCGCTTTATTTAAAAGACTTTATGTTACATAGAAGCGGCTTGAAAAAATATGTAGCAACAGGACAAGTTCATGATATAGATGGAGCGTCTAGATTGTTGCAAAAAGAAGGTATACAGCCGGGTATGTATCATAAACATTTATACAACGACGGTAACTATATTGTATTGGCGCGTGTAATTGAAGCTGTTACCAAAGAACCTTATGCAAAATATTTTAATGATAATTTTGCAAAGCCTTATGAGTTAGAACGTACAGCATTTTATAATGATTCAACTTTCACTCCATATATGGCTCAAGGGTATAATGAAATGAAAGATTTTCAAAAGCCTAAGTTTTTAGATCAATACTATGGTGCCGGTAATTTATACATGGCTCCAAAAGATTTAGCAAGATTAGTCATTGATTTACAACAGTATAAAATTTTCCCTGAAAAAGTGACTAATCCATTACTCTATAGTGTTAAAACGAATGAGTATCCAGGTGACTATCGTTATGGTTTCTATTCCGACGGCCCTGCACACAGAATTAATGGTGTTTTCTTTGGACAAACGGTCACTTCCTACTTTAATAAAGATTATGTAGTCGTGATGGCATCTAATTATCAAAAGTCCAAGGCACAAAATGAAAAATCACTGTTCCATATATATGAAAAGATGTTGCATCAACAACCTTATTTATTAAAGAAAGCTAAACCTTCACCTTCACTTTCACCACAATAGAAGTGCTATAAATTAATAAGACGTTCGTAAAGGGGAACACTATATAGTTTCCACCCCTTTTCGACGTCTTTTTTCATGAAAGAAATATTGAAAGTTTATCTGCAACAAAAATAAGTGAAAGTATTGTTTTACAATGTAGGTCTACACCAATTTCTGAAAATTGTCTTAATAATTTCTTTACATTCGGGTAGATTATTAATAAACAAGGAGGAATTGATATGAAGACAAAAATGTTATCATTACTGCTTGCATCAGGCGTTGTTTTAGCTGCGTGCGGACAAGGCGGTTCAGGTGATGAAGGCAAGAAATCAGACAATGACAGCAATAAAACTGAGCAAAAACAATCAGGTGACACATCAAGTACTTCTGAAACAGGAAAAAATAGTAAAACAATCAAATTAAGTGATATTAAAACAACACCAGAAGAAGCGGTTAAGACTGCTAAAAAAGAATATAATGGTGAAGTAAAAGAAATATCATTTGAAAAAGAACAAGGTAAGTGGGCTTATAAAGTCGATTTACAAAAACAAGGCGAAGAAGCTGAAGTTGTTATTAACCAAAAAGATGGCAAGTTGATGCATAAGTCTACTGAAAAAGAAGATGATTATGATAAAAATAAATCATTTGAATATAAAGACTTCAAGCCATATAAAGAAATTATTAAAAAAGCACAAGACGATTATGATGGCGATATACATGAATGGTCATTATCGAAAGACGATGATGAAGGTAAATTTGTATATGATTTAGATTTACAAAAAGGTAATAACAAACACGAATTCAGCTACGATGCTAAAAATGCAAAATTGTTATCAAACGAAAAAGATAATTAATATGCATGTTGTAAAGAAAGCTGCTTAGGAGCAATCCTGGGCAGCTTTTTTAATGTCCAAAAACGAGAACAGAGACGAAAAATAAAGCGCTGTCAATTTCTCTCTCAATTATGTAACTTATTTGTCAAAATTCATTGTAAACTAGATTAATTTTTGAATTTTGAATTGACTATATCATAGGAACAAGTTACATTATTATTGTGAACAAAAACGAACATTAACGAACAAGTAAAATGCTGCGATTTTAATTTTATAGTTGAGATAAGTTCGTTTTCGTTGATCTACAAATAATAATTAATTACACCATGAGGGGGAAACATCATGAGTAACAAAGAAGAAAATATGATGATTGGTTTCACGATTGTTGCAATAGCAGGAGATGCACGTCGTGAGGTAATGGGAGCTTTAGCAGCAGCTAAAGACAACGACTTTGAACAAGCACGCCAACATATTGTAGAAGCCAATAATTTTATCACTGAAGCTCACAAAGAACAAACACAAATGTTAGCTAAAGAAGCCGCGGGAGAAGCATCTGATATTAGTTTTATCATGGTACATGGTCAAGACCATTTGATGACAACAATGGCTTTACGTGATGCAGCAAATTATATGATCGATCTTTATGAACAACTCCATGATTTAAAACACTAATGAGTAGGTGACAGCATGAATAAAATAATCAAAATGATCGAAAAAATGAAACCATTTTTTGAAAAAATTGCATCTAACCCTTACTTAGCAGCAATCCGTGATGGTTTCGTAGCATTAATGCCCGTCGTACTTTTTTCATCTTTATTTATCCTAGTAGCATATGTACCAAACGTTTGGGGCTTCCATTGGCCTAAAAATATTGAAGATATCATTATGAAAGTTTACAACTTCACAATGGGTATGTTAGCTGTCTTCATGGCTGGTACGGTTACTAAATCTTTAACAGATAATCGAAATTTAAAATTACCGAAAACTAACCAAATCAATGTGATATCAACTTTCGTTGCAGCAGAATCATCATTACTGATCTTAGCTGTTAAGCCTATTAAAGATGGTATCAATATTGAATTATTAGGTACTAAAGGATTAATCGCAGCATTCTTAGTAGCATTTATCGTACCTAATATCTATAAATTCTGCATCGGCAGAAATATCACAATTAAAATGCCGCCTCAAGTTCCAGGCAACATCGCTCAAGCATTTAAAGATATGATTCCGTTTGCATTCTCAGTAACATTCTTCTGGATTGTAGACATCGTTGTAAGAGCTTTATCTAAAGGTAACACAGCAGAATTAGTTACTAACTTGTTATCTCCATTATTCAGAGCAGCTAACGGATATTTAGGATTTGCTATTATCTTTGGTTTCATGGCATTCTTCTGGTTTATCGGAGTACATGGACCATCAGTTGTAGGACCAGCTGTTATTGCGATTATGTACAATAACCAAGTTGAAAACTTGCGTTTATTCAGAGCAGGAGAACATGCTCATTATGCATTGACTCAGTCTACTCAAGATTTTGTAGCGCTAATTGGTGGTACAGGGGCAACATTACTTGTGCCTTACATGTTTATGCTGCTATGTAAATCCCCAGAACTAAAAGCCGTAGGTAAAGCATCGTTTATTCCGACAACCTTTGCAGTAAATGAACCGTTATTATTCGGTGCGCCTATTATCTTGAACCCAGTATTTATGATTCCATTCATTATCACTCCGATTTTAAACTCATGGGTTTTAAAATTCTTTGTTGATAATTTAGGAATGAACGGCTTTATGCATTTCTTACCATGGCCAACTCCAGGTCCAATTGGTATTTACATGGCTTCTAACTTCTCGACATTATCATTATTATTAATTGCAATTATTTTAGTATTAGACTTCTCAATCTGGTTCCCATTTGTCAAAGCTTACGACAAATTGAAAGTAGATGAAGAACGTGAACTTGAATTAGCTAAAGCTAATGATGTAGCAACTGCTGCGGCAGGCGGTGCTACGACAACAGCTCCAGTAGAAGTAGAAGAAAATACACCAGATTTCAACTCTCGTGAACATACGAATGTTTTAGTAGTATGTGCAGGCGGTGGTACAAGCGGTATTTTAGCGAATAGCTTAAATAAATATGCGAAAGAAAATGATATTTCATTAGAAGCAACAGCACGTGCTTATGGACAAGATATGGATTTAATTAAAGATATGGACATTGTTATCTTAGCGCCTCAAATGGACGCGATGAAAGATGAAATGAGAAAATTCACTGATCAATATGGTGCTGTATTAGTACCGACAACTGGTAAACAATACATTGGCTTGACTCGAGATGGAGAAGGCGCAATGAAATTGATTTTTGAAAAAATTAACGAAAATAAATAAACTTTAATTTAAGTCAATACACAACTGCCCCTTGTTGCATTCCACACGACAGCACGAATCAACATAAGCGGCAAGGGGCTCCATTTGTGTGTATAAGTAAAGTAATAATATTGAAGATTTTAATTCATTAAAAAGGAGCGCTAATGATGAGTAAATTACCTAAAGACTTTGTGTTAGGTGCTGCAACTGCTGCATATCAAGTTGAAGGTTCTAGTACTGTTGATGGTAAAGGACGTATTTTGTGGGATGGATTTTTAGAAAAACAAGGACGTTTTTCTCCTGATCCTGCAAGTGATTTCTACAATCGTTACGAAGAAGATATTCGCTTAGCTTCAGAATACGGCATTAAAGGTATCCGAATTTCAATTGCTTGGTCAAGAATTATTCCTGATGGTACAGGCGAAATTAATCCTAAAGGTATCGAATATTACAGAAATGTATTTGAAACTTGTCACAAGTATGGCGTTGAACCATACGTTACATTGCATCATTTCGATACACCAGAACCACTTTTTGAAAAAGGAGATTGGTTGAATAAAGAACAGTTGGATGCATTTGAACGCTTTGCTGAACTTGTATTCGATGAATATCATGATATTGTTACACATTGGATGACAATCAACGAACCGATTGCATATGTTCAAGGTCAATATATTACAGGTGCCTTCCCTCCAGGTGAACAATACAACACATTAAAATGTCTTCAAGCTCAACATAATCAAATCGTTGCACATAGTCGTGTTGTGAATTTATTTAAATCTAAAGGATACGAAGGAGAAATTGGTTTAATTCACGCGTTAACTCAATTCTACAGTATTGATAATCAACCATTAAATCAAATTACTGCCTATAAACACGATATCTTTATGAACGGATTTATGTTAGATGGTACTTTCTTAGGTTATTACACTCCGGAAAAATTAACAGTGGTACGAGAAATTTTAGGTGAAGAATTTGCAGAATTAGATATCCGCGAAGAAGAATTAGAGGAAATGCGTAAAGCAGCATCTCAACTTGATTTCTTAGGTATCAACTATTATCAAAGTAACTGGATTAAATATCATAACCAAGATAGCTACATTCATCATAATGGTACAGGCGAAAAAGGAACTTCAGTCTTCCGCGTTAAAGGTATCGGAGAAGTCGTTAAAAATGAAGCAATTCCTACAAATGATTGGGATTGGTATATCTATCCTCAAGGACTATACGATATCATGTCACGCGTTAAAAACGACTATCCGAATTACAAAAAAATCTATGTCACTGAAAATGGCTTAGGATATAAAGACGTTTTAGAAGAAAATGGCGAAGTCCATGATGAAGAACGTATTGATTATATCCGCCAACATATTGAAGCTATTGAAAAAGCTTATGTAGATGGCGTAAATGTCAAAGGCTATTTCGTTTGGTCATTACAAGATATGTTCAGCTGGTCAAATGGTTATAATAAGCGTTATGGTTTATTCTATATTGATTTTGAAACTCAAAAACGTTACATCAAAGATAGTGCAAAATGGTACAAAGAACTATCTGAAGATATTTACGGAAAATAAATTTGAAGAGGGACTTGGATAATATAATTTCCAAGTCCCTTTATTCATACTTTTCAATATGCAATTAAAATAATAACAGTGTTAAATATAGCCCAATCAATGTTGCAAATAGGACAGGGATTGTAATGATTACTCCCGTTTTAAAATAAACGCCCCAAGAAATTTTTAGACCTTTTTGACTTAATACATGTAACCAAAGTAAAGTCGCTAACGATCCGATAGGGGTCATCTTAGGACCTAAATCTGCACCGATGACATTGGCATAAATAAGTGCTTCTTTGATTAAGCCATGTGCTGCCGATTGGTTGATTGCTATGGCGTCGATCATCACAGTGGGTAAATTATTCATAACTGCAGATAAGAAAGCGGAAACAAATCCCATACCCATTATACTTGCAAAGAGTCCATAATGTGTAAAGTTATCGATAACACCAGCTAATAAGCCAGTAATCCCCGCGTTTTTTAAACCAAAAACTACAAGATACATTCCGATAGAGAAAATAACAATATTCCATGGCGCACCTTTTAGCACCTTACGTGTATTAACAGCTGGCGAGGTTTTTGCTAAACCAAGAAAAATAAGGGCAATCATTCCAGCGATTAATGAAACTGGTATTCCAAAGAATTCACTTACAAAATAGCCTATTAATAAAAACGAAATAACTATCCACGAAATTTTAAAAAGGCGCGGATCTTTAATGGCCTTCTGTGGAGGATCTAATTTTGAAACATCCACCTGTTTAGGAATACTTTTTCTGAAATAAAGATATAAAATCAAGATACTGGAAAGAAGTGAAAAAATGTTCGGTAAAATCATATGTAAAAAGTAGTTTGTAAAAGTGATATTGAAATAATCTGCAGAAACAATGTTTACCAAGTTACTCACAATTAAAGGTAACGAAGTTGTGTCGGCCACAAATCCGCACGCAATTATAAAAGGAAAGATGAATTTCTTATTAAAATTAAGGTGTCTGACCATTGCTAGCACAATAGGGGTAAGTATTAATGCTGCGCCATCATTTGCAAATAGGGCAGCAATAAGAGCACCTAATAGTATGATATAGATAAACATACGGTTGCCGCTTCCTTTAGCAGCATGAACCATGTGTATAGCAGCCCATTCAAAGAAACCAATGTTATCTAGGATGAGTGAAATGATAATCAAGGCTACAAATGTCAGCGTAGCATTCCAGACAATTTGAGCTACTTCTCCTGCATCATGTAGAGAAACTACCCCTGTAAGAAGTGCTAACAAAGCGCCTATGGATGCTGTAATACCTATATCTAAACCTTTCGGCTGCCAGATAATGAAAATAAGTGTTAAGAGAAAAATAATAATTGCGATAATAGCCATCATAAGCGTCCTTTATTTCTTTATCAGATTTATTTTTACATACATTATGATAGCACTGCATAATCCCCTTGTATATACAGAAGAGAAGGGGGACGCAATAACAGTAGTAGTTAAAGCTATTTCAGATTTATTGCGAAAAAATAAGGACCTGAACAAATTGATGTTCAAGCCCTTGCATGGTTGTTAAGAAATTAAATTATTTAACAGGTGTAGCAGTTTCATCTAATACTTTATTTAAACCTTCGATATTTGCTTTACCTTCAGTACGGAACCATTCTTGAACAGCTGCATCGCCTTCAGCAAAGTGATCAGTAGCGCCTCTCCAAGTTGCACGGCCGCAAAGTACACCATTAAATGTAGAACCAGCTTCTTTAGCGAAGTATAATGTTTTTTGGAATAAATCTGCAGATACTCCAGCACTTAAATAGATATAAGGTAAGTTTGTTGAAGCGGCTTGTTCTTTGAAAGCTTGAGCAGCTTCTTCTTTAGTGAATAATGCTTTTTCACCAAATCCTTCAACATAGTTCATATTTACAGGTACTTCAACTTTTAATACATCTACATTGAAACGAGGTTCAGAATATTTTTTCATAGCTTCATTTACTTTATGTGCTTTAACTTTTGCGAATTCTTCAGAACCGCTGTCAGAGTTGTTCGCATCATATGATACTAATTCTAAGAAAAGAGGTAGACCTTCAGCTACACATTCGCTGCCTACGCGTTCAACAAAAGCTTCTTTTTGATCATTGATAGCTTTGTCTTCGTCAATATCTACGTATACTAATAATTTAACAGCATCTGCGCCAGCTTCTTTTAAGCGTTTCACAGACCATACATTTAATAAATCAGGAAGACGTCCTGGTTCAGATGCATCATAACCAGTTTTTTCGTAAGCAAGTAATAAACCAGCGTTTTTAGCACGAACTTTAGTAGCTGGTAAGCCGTATTCAGGGTCAAGTAAGATACTTGAAGCATAAGGAGTTAATTCTTCAGAAACATGAACTTTAAATTGTTCTAAGTCTTCAGTTTTAGCATCTTCACCTAATAAGCGTTTTAATGCTCCACGTTGGTCGATTGCTAATGCAGCAATGTAATTTTTGTCATTTAATAAAGGTTTGATGGATTTTGTCATGAGGTTTTTGCCACCTTTTCAATAATTATTTGATTACTAAATTTATTAAAATTATCTAAATCTACATGTCCAGTTCTTGCTTCTAATGCGTTCGACATTCCGGCAGCCATTGCAAATTTCGCCGCTGATTCAAAGCTTTCATTTTTAGAAAGACCATAACTGAAGCCGGCTAAACTGCTATCACCTGAACCTACGGGATTAACGGCAACGATTTTAGGAATATCAATATTGTATACTTCTTCTTTGATACGTAATAATGCACCATTCTTACCTAATGATAATAAAATGTAAGGAATATGAGCCAAGCTCTCATCTAATAATTGATTAGCTAAATCAATAGAATCTGAACTTGTGATTGCATTGATTTCTTCATCATTTGGTTTAATCAGAAGGGGAGGGCAATGGTTTGAATGCGTTACTGTATAATTCAATACTTGTCCAGAAGTATCTAGACATACAGGAATATCTTGAGTATGCGCTATTTCCAGTAACTTGACGTAATAGTCCTCAGGGAAACCTTTTGGCAGACTACCGGAAATAGTGACCAAATTATAGTTAGATACTATAGTATTAAAGTGTTCTAAAAATCTTGTTTGAATTTCTTCAGGCTGCAATGCACCGCTTTCTAAAATTTCAGTTTGACTGCCTTCGCTGTTGATAGCAATACAAAGTCTAGTAGAAGCGGGGGAAACAGTGAAATCATGATTGATATGTGTTTCATCCAAATTATGTGTAAGCCACTCACCGAATTTGCCGCCGATAATACCTGTACATGTAACAGACAGACCTAATTCGGCAGCTACACGTGCGACATTAATTCCTTTGCCGCCAGCTGATTTATAATCTTCGGTAGCTCGTTGTACAGTGTTAATCTCGAAATCCTTTATTGGATAGTTGATGTCGATTGCAGGATTTAATGTAACAGTTAATAATTTGAAAGTCATTAGTCGTGATATTCTCCGTTATCCCATTTATTCAAATACTCATCAAACATTTTATGAGAATAATGTACGTCTTCTGGTTTTAAGCTTTCATCCATTACTTTAATAAGCGCTTCTTTTTCAGGTGTTGGTTCGTATTTTGTTTCAGCAAATGTGTCTACAATGTTTTTAATAAGATCTACACCAGTTACCATACCGCCTGCAGCAATAATGTTGCAGTTATATTCACTTTTAGCTAAACGAGCGCTTGTTGCATCACGTACAAGGGCAACACGAGTTCCAGGTACTTTATCAGCACTAGCTGAGATACCTACGCCAGTACCGCACAATGCAACACCGAAGTCTACGTCTCCGTTAGCAACAAGTTCGCCGATACGAGTACCGTAAATAGGGTAGTGTGTACGGACGTAGTCGTAAGTACCAACGTCAATGACTTCGTGTCCGTTATTTTTTAAATAAGTAGCAACTTCTGCTTTAATATTAGTAACAATATGGTCACAACCAATAGCTATTTTCATAATCTTATAATCCTCCTATTAACATAAAGAATTTAACATATCAATTCTGATTTGGTGGCGTCCAGCGTCATATCCAGCTTTTAAGAATGCTTTCACACAGTTTAAGGCATTTAATTTGCCGACAACTTCGCTGCCTAAAACGATAACGTTTGTATTATTGTGTCTATGCGTCATTTTTGCTGATTGTTCATCTGAAACAGTAGCTGCAATAATGTTCTTTTGTTTATTAGCAAGAATAAACGGAGCGATACCGTACTTATCAATAATAATTGCCTTTGTACCTTCATGTTCTTGAACATATCGAGTGACCTCAAAAGTAATTTCATCAATTGTTTCTGCTGAACTATTTGCTGATAAATCCTCGATTTCGTAATCTGCATCAGCTAGTGATTTTAAAATAAAATCTTTTAACTCTTGTGATTGTGCATCACTATGAATAACAATAGATATAGTAAATCCTACTGTTCGAAAATGTTTGATTTTGTTCTCATTTAGAATATACACTCTGCTATGAAATCTGTCAATTTTATAGAAGAAGATTTATGTATAAATGTTTGTATAATAAGGGTTTTAGGTGATTTTAAAGTGATATTTTCATAAATTAGACATAAAAAATACGCACATCAAAATGTGCGTTTATGTTTGGGAGATATTTATATAATTTTTGTGAGGTTACTGTAATAATTTTTTACTTTATGGGATACTTCGTTATCTGTAATAATTGCAGTCAAATCTTTGATTTTGTAAAAAGGCGTGAAAGCTCTTGTATTGAATTTCGAGCTGTCAGAAACCAGATACTTTTCCGTTGAGTGGTTTAAAATGAGTTCATTTACATTTCCTTCTTCTTCATTAGCTGTTGTAGCTTCATCGTCTATAATGCCATTGACACCGATAAATGCTTTATCGATATGAACTTGTTTCAACATCGTGTTAGCTAGTTGCCCAATAAACGATCCAGTTTTCTTTCTGTAGCGACCGCCTATTAAAACCACATCCATATGCTTTATATCTTTATACTGCTCAAAGATATAAAGAGAATTCGTAATGATATGCAGCTTTAATTCTTTAATAAAAGGAAATATCGCTTCGTTGGTAGTTCCTGAACCGATAAATACAGTATCATCATCGTGAATTAAGCGACCTGCTTTTTCAGCAATAACGCGTTTGTTCTCACTGTTCAATTGTTGTTTTTCTTCGTTTGCCAATTCATCGTAAAACGTAGATTTTTCCACAGCTCCACCATGTACACGAACTAATAATGCTTTTTGTTCTAGTTCCTTTAAATCTCTACGAATCGTCATGGGAACTACTTGCATTTCTTCTGATAATTTTTTTACTGATACACTTTTGGATTGTTTTAATTTATTGAGGATAAATTGGTGGCGTTCTTCTTTTAAATTCATCATTTTCACAACCTACATCTTTATTTCTTAATTTATGGTTATTATAGCATATAGAATTATACTGCTCTTATTAGAATTCTAAATTATTATTTAGCATATGATAAAGCCTCAAAAAACATGGTGATAAATTGAGATTTGTCGACTGAAAGAACTACTTTTGCGTTCGTCGTTTCCTCATCAAAATTAACAACAGTTTCTCCTTTTGTATAAGTTCCTGTCAATTCAATTTTTACATTGGCATCTGCTACAGAAAACTTTTCAGGATAGAGTAAATATAAAATAGTATAGGCATCATAAACAGCGATACCATCACCAAATTGGTCGCCGCGATAGTGGTTGAACATGTGATAAAGCATGTGAGAAGTTTGGTTTTTTTCTTGTAATTTATTAATCGCTTCATAAGTTAAGCTTGCTCCTCTTGCAACATCCAAACCAACCATCGTGATAGGGATGTGAGAGTTAAAGACGATATCTGCAGCTTCTGGATCGCAATAAATATTAAATTCAGCAGCTGGGGTAACATTACCTCTGCCTGCACTGCCGCCCATCAATACGATTTCTTTAATTTGGCGAGATACTTCTGGATAAGTTCTCAATAATAAAGCGATATTTGTAAGTGGTCCAATAGGGACAAGAGTAATAGGTTCATCAGAGTTGAGCAATGTCTCTTTCATAGCTTCAACTGCTTTATCTGAAGTTAGCAAATCATAATCAGCTTCCGGAAATTCAAAGCCTGCCATTCCTGTTTCACCATGAACGTGTTCAGCGTCTACAGGTTGATTAATAAGTGGTGTTGCAACTCCTTGGTGAATAGGGACATCACTGTTAAAGAATGCTTTCAATTGTAAAGCATTGCTAGTAGTCTTATGGATATTTACATTGCCGTGCACAGTTGTAATCATTCTTAAATCTAAATCAGGGTGAGTGAGAGCAATGCTGATGGCTGCCGCATCGTCAATTCCTGGATCTGTATCTATAATAATTGGGATAGCCATTATATCGTTTCCTCCTTCAAATGAATTAATTCACCTTATATTGTATGTAAAAAAAGCCGGTGGGGCAAATGCCTCACCAGCTTAGTATGCTCACTTGAATATAATTCCTTATATTACATATGTGAACTGTGTCCGCCGACCATTACCCAGTATGAACCGATTACAGTTACAAGAGTAATGATAATGGCGAAGATGACTTTGAATGTTTGAGCTTGTCCATCTTTACCTTCAGTTAAATGCATGAACATTAATAACTGAACTGCAGCTTGGATAAAAGCGAATCCAAAGATAATTGTAATTTTAGCATTGAGTGTCAATGATGTGTAAAGAGTTACGAAAACTGCGAGTAGTGTCAAAACAATAGAAGCTATAAAGCCGACTGTATGTTTTACGATTGTATTCATCCGCTATACACCATCCCTATCATATAGACTGCAGTAAAGATGAAAATCCATACAACATCTAAAAAGTGCCAATATAAACTTACGATAAATAATTTTGGAGCATTATGTTCATTAAGTCCACGTGTTGCCACTTGGATTAATAAGCAAATGATCCAGACGATACCTAACGATACGTGGGCACCGTGAGTTCCTAACAAGATGAAGAAACTTGACCAGTAAGAACCGATTTGCGGTGTTACACCTTCAGATACATAGTGTGCGAATTCGAAGATTTCTAATCCAACGAAGACTGCACCAAGTGCAACTGTGATGATCATCCAAATCATCATTAATTTTTGTTTTTCTTTTCTCATATAGTAAATTGCGATACCGCATGTATATGAACTGATTAACAATGCGAATGTCATCAATAATACTAAAGGAAGTTCAAACAAATCAGTTGTTAATTTGTCTGCGTAATCACCGGCATGTTGCATAATAAGCAACGTTGCAAATAGAGTACCGAATAAAGAGAATTCAGCTGTTAGGAAGATCCAGAAGCCAAACTTGTTCAAATTACCTTCATGCGAACGCGCATCAATAGTCTTTGTATCATGCATGACTTGCAGCCTCCCTTTCTTTTTCACGAGCCTCACGAAGTTTCGCTTCAGTAGCAGCTACTTCAGAAGCTGGAATGTAGTAACCGTGATCTTCTTGGAAGCTTCGGTAAATCATGCAGCCGAATACACCGATTAAGCAGATGATTGCTGGAATGATTGTATCGAAAGTCAAGAAGAATCCGCCGATTGTCATGAAGATACCCATGAAGAAACCAACTGGTGTGTTGTTCGGCATATGAATATCTTTATAGTTATGATTGTCTAAATAATGACGACCTTGTTTTTTCATGTCTACAAATGTATCTAAATCATCCCAATCAGGAGTGATAGCAAAGTTGTAAACAGGAGGTACAGATGAAGCAGTACTCCATTCTAAAGTACGGCCAAGACCCCAAGAGTCACCTGAAGCAATTCTTGGTGATTTAAGGTGACTGTAGATAATGTTAGCAACTAAGAATAATACACTTGCTGCCATCATTAATGCACCGATTGTTGAAATAACGTTTAACATGAACCAACCGTCTGAAGGCATGTAAGTGTATAAACGACGTGGCATACCATCTAATCCAAGAATGAATTGAGGCATGAAACATACGTTGAAACCAATTACAAATAACCAGAAGAATGGTTTGTTCAAACGTTCATTCAATTTGTAACCCATCATCTTAGGATACCAGAAGATAAGTGCTGCGAAACAAGCGAATACAACACCACATACCAATGTGTAGTGGAAGTGGGCAACTAAGAAATACGTATTATGGTATTGATAGTCAGTAGACGCCATTGCAAGCATTACACCGGTAACCCCACCGATAGTGAATGTTGGGATAAATGCTAATGAGAATAGCATTGGTGATTCGAAACTGATTCGACCTTGATATAAAGTGGCTAACCAGTTAAAGATTTTAACTCCGGTAGGCACAGCGATTAACATTGTTGAGATTGAGAAGAATGAGTTGATTAACGCACCATTACCCATTGTGAAGAAATGGTGGACCCAAACTAAGAAACTCAAGAATGAAATAGCAGCTGTTGCCCAAATCATACTTTTATGTCCGAATAAGTGTTTACGTGCGAATGTCGGAATAATATCTGAGAAGATACCGAATGCTGGAAGGACAACGATATATACTTCAGGGTGCCCCCATACCCAGAAGAAGTTCGCCCATAACATCGGCATACCGCCATTTGCGACTGTAAAGAATTGAGTACCGAAAATACGGTCAATTGTCATAAGCGCTAAAGTAACTGTGAATACTGGGAATACCAAGATTACGATTAAAGCAGTGATAAATGTTGTCACTGTGAACATTGGCATTTCCATAAATTTCATAGTTGGTGATTTACATCTTAAGATTGTTACAAAGAAGTTAATACCAGTCATTAACGTACCGATACCTGAGATTTGAATCGCAAGTAAGTAGTAGTTAACCCCAGGACCAGGACTGAATTCACCAGCAAGTGGTGCATAGTTTGTCCAACCTGCAGCAGGTGAACCACCGACGATAAATGAAAGGTTGAATAGTAACATTGCGCCTGCGAACAACCAGAAACTGATGTTGTTCATTACAGGAAAGGCAACATCACGTGCGCCGATTTGCAATGGAATTACTGCGTTCCATAATCCGAAGATGAAAGGCATTGCCATGAAGATGATCATGATAACACCATGTGTTGTGAAAATTTCGTTGTAGTGGTTTGCTTCCAAGAACGTATTGTTTGGAATTGTTAATTGAGTACGCATTAATAGTGCATCAATACCACCGCGGACGAACATTAAGATTGCACAAAGCAAGTACATGATACCGATTTTTTTATGATCGACAGTTGTAAACCATTCTTTGTACAGATATTTCCACAATTTAAAGTATGTGATTACTGCGATGACACCAATAACTAGGAAAGGAGCACCGATTTGCGCCATTGTAATCATCCAGTTACCGTGAACGAGTAATTCATTCCATGGGAAATTCATTAATGTTCACCTCCATCATTTTTCTTTTCTAGCTCAGAAGCTTTTTTGTCTTTAGAGTTTTTGTGAGCTTTTTCCATTTCGTCCATATTATGAGATTCTTCTTTCTTGAACTCATTATCATATGGTTTGTCGTTTGGCAAGATCATTTCTTTCATGCCGTGACGGTTGTACATAACGTTTGTAATTTGTGCTTTACGTGCTGGATATTTTGCATCTGGTTTGCTTAAAACGCCTTCTTTTTGATCATAGAAGTTTGGATCTTTCGGTGTGAAGTGGAAACGTTTGTAAGCATAGAAGATGTATTCAGGATCGGCAGCTGGATCAACAAACGCCATATGCGTACCGCTGAATGTCAACTCTTGGTTTTTAGTTGTAGGTAAAAGTTGTTTATCGAAAGTATCTTGTTTAAGAACTTCTTTTTTCTTAGCTTTATCTACCCATTTATTAAACTCTGAGTTGTTGACAACGTGAACAGGGAAAGTTTGACGAGCGAAGCCTTCACCGTTGAAGTTTGAGTTACGACCTCGGTATGTACCTTCTTTGTCACCTTCTAAAGTCCATTCCATTGTCATAGCTGTCATAGCATATTTTTGACCGCCAAGTTGTGGAATCCAGAAACTTGTCATAGTATCCATAGATTGCAATTTGAATACTACTGGACGATCTTTTGGAATCGTTAAGTGATTCACTGTTTCAATCTTTTGCTCTGGATAAGCAAAGAACCATTTGAAACCTGCACTAGTTGCATAAACAACGACTGGGTCTTTGTCGCTAGCAGGCGGTTTTTCGTAATCATACAATGTTTTGACAGTTGGAATTGCCAAAGCAAGTAAGATAATGAATGGTACGATAAACCAAATAGTTTCTAACAATGTGCTGTGATGTATTTTGCCTGATTCAGTGGTATTTGAATAACGGTATTTATAAGAAAATACAGCAAACAATACAAACACAACCGCAACAATAACAAGCATAAAGATGATTGAATAAATAATCAGCCATTTCAAACTGCTTGCCATTGGCCCTTTTGGGTTAAGTACTTCCATATTTTGACAACCGCTGAGTAAAATCAACGAGCCAAATAGTAGAAGCAAAGACTTGATTTTTGACACTTTATTGACCTCCTAATACTACAATTGTAGGGCTTAACAATAATTTTAAGATATTACGTGATATTTACAAGTGGGTGGAGGAAAATTTTTTCGAAAAAATTAAAGAAAGCCCAACAGACACTAGGACTGACGGGCTTTCACAGATTTGTTAAAATTATGTGTCCATTTTGTGAATACTGACATAAATTACATTCCACACTAAAATAGGCGCTGTAGTTGAGAACGCTTATCAATTAAGGGGTTAAAAGCGGTAGCACCTAATTTAAAAATAAACACATTGTTATTAAATTTTATTTCGAATCATTTGACTTCTATGTAACGTTCGGAAATTTCTTTCGCACCATCCGAGTCAATGACTTGATATTCAACTTTATACTTACCAATTTTATTAGTATTGACGTTTCCGTTAACTTTAATTTGGTCAGTTAAATCTCCATCTTCTTTATCATAAGCACTGACCCCGTTTAACAGGTTATAGCTTTCACCTTTTTGAATGATTGCATCTTCAACGCCTTTTAATTCAGGTACAGAGTTGTCAGTGGCTTCAGCATTTAAGTTAGGTGTTACAAGAGTTGCTGAAACGCCTAAAGCTGATAAAGACTGTAATAATTTGTGCATTTTATCGACCTCCGAATTCAATGGCTTACTAACGAGTGAGTTTATATTTATACTATAACGATTTCTTTATCAAGTCACATCATACTATGGACCTAATATTTAGAACACTTACAATATTAAATGATAATTATGAAAATTGGATTAAAAACGCGTAAAAATTTGTTCTATTGCTGAATTGTGAACAAAAATAGACGTTAAGAAAGGGGACAAAAGTAACTAAATAAGAAATGGTGTTTAAAAAAAGGATAAGTGTATATAAAAAATAATAGAAACGTGTCTAAATTAGTTATAATTTTTGACTATTGTGTGAACTCAAGCTTTAAATGTTTATATATCGTGAAAAGCGTATTATGATTGGAATTGAGTCGAAGAGGGAGTGAAGTTAAATGTTAACTGAACAAGAAAAAGATATTATTAAACAAACAGTACCAGTATTACAAGACAAAGGTGTGGAAATTACGTCATTCTTCTATAATAGAATGTTTAATGAACACCCTGAACTTCGTAATATGTTTAACCAAACTAACCAGAAAAAAGGTTTGCAATCTACAGCTTTAGCACAAACTGTATTAGCTGCTGCAGCAAATATAGAAAATTTAGGTGCTATTATGCCTGTAGTAAGAGAAATTGCATATAAACACTGTGCATTGCAAGTACCGCCAGCTGGTTATGAAATCGTCGGCGAAAATTTAATTGCTGCAATTATGGAAGTCTTGGGATTAGAAGAAGATGATCCTATCATTAAAGCTTGGGTAAATGCGTATTGGGAAATTGCAAATGTATTTATAGATGTTGAAAAACAAATGTATGCGGATATGTTATGGGATGGTTTCCAACCATTTAAAATTACTAATATTGAAAATGTTGCTTCTGATATCAAAGCATTTACAGTTTCATCTGAAAAATATGATTTAAGTCAATTTATCCCAGGTCAATATATTACAGTAGATGTTTCTAGTGATAAATTGCCTTACAGAGCTAAACGTCACTATTCTATCGTGGGCGGAGACGAAGATACTTTAACATTTGCAGTAAAACGTGATGTAACTAAAGACAATGAAGGTGAAGTTTCTACAATCTTACACGATGAATACAGTGTTGGAGATGATTTGAATTTAACAGCTCCTGTTGGTGCATTCAGATTGCATGAAACAGATAAACCTCAATTGTTCCTTGGTTCTGGTATCGGTGTGACACCGTTAGTATCTATGTTCGAAGCAGCGGTACAAGGTGATTCACCAAGTGTTCAATTCATTCAAAATACACGTAACATTTCAGATGTGCCATTTGCTGAACGTTTAGCAAACTTTGC
The DNA here is from genome assembly GCF_003718735.1 of Staphylococcus debuckii. Taxonomy (NCBI): domain Bacteria; kingdom Bacillati; phylum Bacillota; class Bacilli; order Caryophanales; family Staphylococcaceae; genus Staphylococcus; species Staphylococcus debuckii. The sequence continues at coordinate 1,108,244 of NZ_CP033460.1, forward strand.
TGCTGAATATGATAATGCCAGCTACACATTGCATGATAGAGAAGCAGATGGATATATTACTAAAGAAGATTTGAAACCGTATGTTTCAGATGATACACAAATTTATATTTGCGGCGGTATCCACTTCTTGAAATCAATCGTAAATGAATTGTATGAAATGGGTGTAGATAAATCACGTATCCACTTCGAAACATTCATCCCACGTTTGAGTGTAGAAGTTTAATAAAGATAGCAAAATAAATAATTTTATAATAAATGCTAGCAGACAAGTCTTATGGATAGGCTTGTCTGCTTTTCTTTATAATTTTTAATTGCTACTATTAGAATTAAAAGAGAGGGGATGTTTAAATGGATGAAACAAATCAATTATTAAAAAATTTAACGGATGTAAATGGAATAGCTGGACATGAAATGCAAGTTAAGGAAACAATGCGTGAGTATCTGAATCCTGTTTCTGATGAGCTGATTGAAGATAACTTAGGCGGCATTTTTGGTAAAAAGAATGCTGCAAAGGGTGATAAAACGTTGATGGTGGCTGGCCACTTAGATGAAGTCGGCTTTATGGTGACAGATATTGATGAAAATGGATTTATTAAGTTTGCGGCAGCAGGTGGATGGTGGAGTCAAGTAATGCTTTCTCAAAAAGTAACTGTGACGACAGAAGACGGCAGTGAAATCAGAGGCGTTATTGGATCGAAACCTCCGCATGTTTTAGCACCTGAAGAACGTAAAAATGCGATGGACATAAAAAATATGTTTATCGATATTGGAGTAGCTTCAAAGGAAGAAGCGGAAAAATTAGGAATTGCACTAGGTGACATGATTACCCCGTATTCTGAATTTGAAGTCATGAGTGATGAAAATTATTTGTTAGCTAAAGCTTTCGATAATCGCTTCGGATGTGCACTTTCAGTAGACGTATTAAGAAACTTGAAAGATGAAGATATCAATGTCAACTTGGTTGCAGGTGCGACAGTTCAAGAAGAGGTAGGATTACGCGGGGCTAAAGTAGCAGCACATAAAATCAAACCAGATTTGGCTATTGCAGTGGATGTAGGTATTGCTTACGATACACCAGGAATGAAAGGTGGCGCTGAACAATCTGAATTAGGCAAAGGGCCATTAATTGTCTTTATGGATGCTACTATTATTGCTCACGTTGGTTTACGCAGACATATTAAAAAAGTAGCTGAAGAAAAAGGTATTGAAGTACAGTGGGGCACGACTCAAGGTGGCGGTACAGATGCCGGTAGTATTCACCTAGTTGATGATGGTATTCCTTCGATTGTAATCGGCGTACCTTTGAGATATATGCATTCTAATGTTTCTATTATGCATAAACAAGATTACTTAAATGCTGTGAAACTAGTTACTGAAGTTGTGAAATCTTTAGATAATGATGTAGTAGAAAATATAAAATGGTGATTTATTGAATATCAGGAGGTGGAACAAAATGGTGTTCCTCCTCCTTTTTTATTCAACAAAAAAATCGGAATGTCCCTCAAACATTCCGATCCACTATAACCCTTACTTATTATTGGATGCCGCGACGCATTTTTTCAGCTAACAATGTATTGTTTAATACCATTGTAATCGTCATAGGACCTACTCCTCCAGGAACAGGTGTAATAGCGCCCGCAATTTCTTTAACGTCTTCATATTCGACATCGCCTTTTAATTTTCCGTTTTCATCAGGTGTATTACCGACATCGATAACAACTGCGCCTTCTTTTACATCATCTTTAGTTACAAGTCCAGGTTTACCCACAGCGCTGACAATAACATCCGCGTCTTTAAGATGTTTGCTCATGTCTTTTGAATGAGAATGCAAGATTGTAACAGTAGCGTTTTGCTGAATTAATAATTTAGAGACAGGTTGGCCGACAATGTGACTGCGTCCAATTACTACAGCATCTTTACCATCTAAATCAATATCCGCATTTTTTAGTAATTCCATAATACCAAGTGGTGTACAAGGAACGAAAGTTTGTTCATCAATATATAATTTACCGATGTTTTGTGGATGGAAGCCGTCAACATCTTTCTCAGGATTAATGGCTTCAAGTACTTTTTGTTCACTTACTTGAGATGGAAGCGGTACTTGAACAAGAATGCCGCTGACAGAATCATCATTATTTAAACGGTCAAGTTCGTTTAATACTTCTTCTTCAGTAGCTGTTTCTTCTAAATGTACGATTTCTGAAATCATACCGATTTTTTCAGCAGCTTTCTTTTTAGATTTTACATAGCTTAAACTCGCCCCATTATTGCCCACTAGAATTACTGAAAGTTTCGGCGTATAGCCCTTTTCTTTTAACGCTTCGACTTGATCTTGCAATCCTTGACGATAGTCCTTGGCAATTTGTTTGCCATCTAAAATTTTTGCAACCATGTGTAAATTCCTCCTAAAAAATTTTCGAACTTTAACATAGATTTAAAAGTGTAAATTAACGAATTTACGTATAATTACGTAATTTTCTTTAAAAAATCTATTGAAAGTTCGATTTTTGATTGAAAAAGCATGACCTGATTTGTTATGCTATATCTGTAATATACAACTTACTTGATTAAAATTTCAAATAATTGAAAGGGTGTTCAATTTGAAAGTGGCAGTTATTATGGGCAGTTCTTCTGATTGGGATATGATGTCAGAAAGTTGCCAGATGTTGGACCAATTTGGAATCCCGTACGATAAAAAAGTAGTATCCGCACATCGTACGCCTAAGTTAATGTTCGACTTTGCGACAGAAGCCAGATTAAATGGATATGATGTTATTATTGCCGGAGCAGGCGGAGCGGCACATTTACCAGGTATGGTTGCTTCTATGACGACATTGCCTGTTATTGGAGTTCCGATTGAATCAAAAAGTTTAAAAGGATTAGATTCATTACTATCGATTGTTCAAATGCCAGGTGGTATTCCAGTTGCTACAACAGCAATCGGAAAAGCAGGCGCTAAAAACGCAGGTATCTTGGCAGCACGTATTTTAAGCATCCAGAGTGATGAAGTACGTCAGAAATTAGAAGCATATCAACAATCATTAGTAGACAAAGTAGGAGAGATGCAAAGTGAACTTCAATAAATTAAAGTTCGGCGCCACTGTAGGTATTATCGGCGGCGGCCAATTAGGCAAAATGATGGCGCAATCTGCTCAGAAAATGGGCTTTAAAGTGATTGTGCTTGACCCTGACCCTGATGCGCCTTGTCAGTACGTAGCGCATGATTTCATTAATGCAGCATATGATGATATGGAAGCTTTAAGACAATTAGGAGAAGCTTCTGATGTCATTACTTATGAGTTTGAAAATATCGCTGCAGACCAATTGCAAACATTAACTGAAGAATTCAATGTACCTCAAGGTTATCAAGCGATTCACTTACTTCAAGATCGCTTGACTGAAAAACAAACATTAGAATCAGCTGGCACTAAGATTGTTCCTTATGCACAGTTGACATGTCCTTCTGATTTAGAGGAAACTGCAGAAAAATTAGGCTATCCATTTATGGTTAAAACACGTTTCGGCGGCTATGACGGCAAAGGTCAAATTCTAGTGAGAAATGAACAAGATATGGATGAAGCAAAAGAGCTTGTTGAAAAACAAGAGTGTGTGGCTGAGCAGTTCCTTGATTTATACAAAGAAGTTTCACTCACAGTGACTATCGGAAATGGTGGTCAAATCTGTTACTTCCCGCTTCAAGAAAACGAACACCGCAACCAAGTACTTTTTAAAACAATCGTTCCAGCTCGTTCTGACAAAGAAGCAGAAGCTAGAGCTGAAGTAGACAAGATTACAGAAAAGGTTCATTTCGTCGGTACCTTTACAGTCGAGTTCTTTATTGATAAGAACAACAATTTATACGTGAATGAAATCGCACCGCGTCCGCATAATTCAGGACATTATTCGATTGAAGCTTGTGATTATTCACAATTCGACACACATATATTAGGTGTGACTGGCCAAAAGCTGCCAGAAAGTATTGAAATCTTAAAACCGGCAGTTATGATGAACTTGCTAGGAAAAGATTTAGACTTATTAGAAGACGAATTCGGTGATCATCCTGAATGGCACGTGCATATTTACGGTAAAGCAGATAGAAAACCAGCCAGAAAAATGGGACATATGACAGTATTGACAGATGATATTGATCAAACAGAGCAAGAAATGTTGGCAACCTTTAAAGGAGGAAACAAGTAATGTCATTATTATATGAAGGAAAAGCAAAACGTATTTTTTCAACAGATGAAGACGGCGTATTACGTGTAGAATATAAAGATGAAGTGACAGCAGGCAATGGTGCGAAAAAAGACCACATCGACGGTAAAGGCCGACTTAACAATCAAATCACTTCAATTATTTTTGAATATCTTAAAGAACACGGTATCCAAAGCCACTTTATAGAACAAACATCCGAAACTGAACAGCTTGTACGTTCAGTAGAAATTATTCCTTTAGAAGTTGTTGTACGTAACATCGCAGCAGGTTCCATTACAAGACGTTTAGGTTTCGATAAAGGACATGAATTCGAAACACCGCTCGTTGAATTCTTCTATAAAAATGATGACTTGAATGATCCGCTTATTACAGATGACCACGTCAAATTATTAAACATTGCAAATGAAGAAGAAATTGCAAAATTGAAAAAAATGGCATTAGAAATTAACAAAGCATTAGTTGAAATGTTAGACAGCATCAATCTTCGTCTCGTTGATTTTAAAATCGAATTCGGCCGTACAAAAGATGGCGATATTTTATTAGCAGATGAAATTTCTCCAGATACTTGCCGTATTTGGGAAAAAGATAGCGATACAAACTTTGATAAAGATGTTTATCGTGAAGATCGCGGTTCAATTATAGACACATACCAAACTTTCTTAAATAAATTGGAGGAACTTAAATAATGAAAACAATCGAATTGCACATCACATTACAACCGCAAGTATTAGATACACAAGGACAAGCACTTAACCGTGCCGTACATGATTTAGGTTATAACCAAGTCAATGACATTCGTGTAGGTAAATTATTGTATTTTACAGTGGATGAAGCAACAGATGAAGCAGTGCATAACATTGTAAATACTTTAAGTGAAAAATTATTTGCGAACACAGTAATCGAAGAATACAACTACAAAGTAGTCGAAGATGATGAAAAGGAGAATGCATAATGAAATTCGCAGTATTAGTATTTCCTGGCTCTAACTGTGATAGAGATATGCTGAATGCAGCATTGAAAACAGGCGCAGAGGCAGAATATGTAGATTACCGCGAAACTTCATTAGAAGGCTTCGACGGTGTATTGATTCCTGGCGGTTTCTCATTCGGAGATTACTTGCGTTCAGGTGCAATGGCAAGTGTAGCGCCAATTATTTCGGAAGTAAAACGCTTTGCTGCAGAAGGTAAACCAGTATTAGGCGTTTGTAACGGTTTCCAAGTCTTAACAGAAGTAGGATTGCTTCCAGGTGCTTTGTTGCATAACGAGACACATTTATTTGTCAGTCGTAACGAAGCATTGAAAGTAGTGAATAACCGTACACCGTTTACACGTGAATATGCTGAGAATGAAACAGTTATTTATCCAGTGGCCCACGGTGAAGGCAACTACTACTGTACAGAAGAAATGTATAAATCACTAGAAGCGAATAACCAAATCATCTTAAAATACACTGACAACCCGAACGGTTCTTACGATGATATCGCAGGTATTGTAAACGAACAAGGCAATGTGTGTGGCATGATGCCACACCCTGAACGTGCATTGGAATCTATTTTAGGAACTGAAGACGGCGTAAAATTATTTGAGTCAATGGTAAATAGTTGGAGGGAACAAAATGCCTAAGTTTATTGAACCGAGTATCGAAGAAATCAAAGCTGAGAAGATTTACAGCGACATGGGATTAACTGATGCAGAATATGATAAAGTGGTTGATATTTTAGGAAGAGAACCAAACTTTACTGAAATCGGAATTTTCTCTGTAATGTGGAGTGAACACTGTTCATATAAACATTCTAAACCTTTCTTGAAACAGTTCCCGACAACCAGCGAACACGTATTGATGGGACCTGGTGAAGGTGCCGGAGTCGTAGATATCGGCGATGACCAAGCAGTGGTATTCAAAGTCGAATCACATAACCACCCATCAGCAATTGAGCCTTACCAAGGTGCTGCAACGGGTGTTGGCGGTATTATCCGTGACATCGTATCTATCGGAGCGCGTCCAATCAATTTACTCAATAGTTTACGCTTCGGTGAATTAAACGAAATTCAAAACCGTACATTAACACGCGGCGTGGTTGCGGGTATCGGCGGTTACGGCAACTGTATCGGAATTCCGACAACAGCTGGAGAAATTGAATTTGACGAACGCTATGACGGTAATCCTTTAGTGAATGCAATGTGCGTGGGTATTATTGATCACGATATGATTCAAAAAGGTACTGCTAAAGGTGTCGGCAACTCTGTCATTTATGTTGGTTTGAAAACAGGCCGCGACGGTATCCATGGTGCGACTTTTGCATCTGAAGAATTAAGCGAAGAAAGTGAAAGCAAACGTCCTTCTGTACAAATTGGCGACCCATTTGTAGGTAAAAAGTTAATGGAAGCAACACTTGAAGCTATCACTTTCTCTGAATTAGTCGGTATCCAAGATATGGGTGCTGCTGGTTTAACATCTTCATCATCTGAAATGGCAGCTAAAGGCGGCAGTGGTATGCACATGCGTTTAGATCAAGTACCTGTTCGTGAAGAAGGTATTTCACCATATGAAATGATGCTATCTGAAACTCAAGAACGTATGTTATTAGTTGTTGAAAAAGGAACAGAACAAAAATTCTTAGACTTATTCGATAAACATGAACTAGACAGTGCAGTTATCGGGGAAGTAACAGATACAGATCGTTTCGTTCTTACTTATGACGACGAAGTATATGCTGATATTCCTGTAGAACCTTTAGCAGACGAAGCGCCTGTATATATTTTAGAAGGTGAAGAAAAAGAATATAATACTTCTAAAAATGATTACAGCAATGTCGATGTAAATGAGGTATTCAAGAAGTTGTTAGCTCATCCAACGATTGCTTCTAAACGTTATTTATACGAACAATATGATCAACAAGTTGGGGCAAATACAATTGTAAAACCAGGTTTGCAAGCTTCAGTAGTACGTGTCGAAGGTACTAATAAAGCCATTGCCTCTACAATTGACGGAGAAGCACGTTATGTATATAACCAACCGTATGAAGGCGGCAAAATGGTGGTAGCAGAAGCTTACCGTAACTTGATTGCAGTAGGGGCAACACCACTTGCTATGACTGACTGCTTGAACTATGGTTCTCCTGAGAAAAAAGAAATCTATCAACAATTGATTGATTCTACAAAAGGTATGGCAGAAGCGTGTGAAGTACTTAAAACACCAGTTGTATCTGGTAACGTTTCTTTATACAACGAAACAAAAGGAACTTCAATTTTCCCAACACCAGTAGTAGGAATGGTCGGCTTAATTGAAGATATTGATTACTTAAATGATTTCCAACCGCATGCTGGAGATAAATTATATGTTGTAGGTGAAACACGTAACGATTTCGGCGGCAGCCAACTTGAAAAATTATTGTATGGCAAAGTCAACCATGAATCAGAAGCCTTAGATTTATCTGAAGAAGTAGCAAAAGGAGAAGCAATTAAAAAAGCAATCAGAGACGGCAAAGCTTCTCATGTGCAAACTGTCGGTAAAGGCGGTTTATTGATTACACTTGCACGTTTCAGTGCTTACTACGGTTTAGGTGTAAATGTGAAATTAGATGTTACAGATGCACAATTATTCAGTGAATCTCAAGGGCGTTATATTGTAGCAGTGAAAGATGGACAAACTTTAGATATTCCGGGCGCTCAAGAAATCGGAACAGTAACTAATAACAAGGAATTTAAAGTAACAAATGGTCAAACAACAGTAGAAGACAACGTGTCGACGTTAAACGAAATTTGGGAAGGAGCAATTCCTCAATGTATGACATCCGCGGATTAAATGAAGAATGTGGAGTCTTTGGAATATGGAATCATCCTCATGCAGCCACACTGACATACATGGCGTTGCATAGCTTGCAGCACCGTGGTCAAGAAGGTGCCGGCATTGTGTGTTCAAACGGCGAATCGCTGTTTGGCGCACGCGGCATGGGTTTGTTAACTGAAGCAATTTCAGATGCACAATTAGAATCATTGCAAGGTTATCAAAATGCAATCGGACATGTGCGTTATGCGACAACAGGAGCAAGCGAGATTGCCAACGTACAACCATTTTTATTCAAACATTCAAAAGGTGATTTAGGCTTAGCCCACAATGGTAATTTGACAAATGCAGTTCAAATTCGCCATGCACTAGAATCTGAAGGCAGTGTGTTCCAAACAACGAGTGATTCAGAAGTACTCGCACATTTGTTGATCAGAGGGAAATCACCTAACATTAAAACCAATCAAAAAGCGGCATTAAATCAAGTTAAAGGTGCATTCAGCTGTGTCATGCTGAACACTAATCAATTAGCAGCAGTGAGAGATAATAACGGCGTGCGACCATTAATGCTAGGCGAAGTAGACGGTGCCTATTGTGTCGCAAGTGAAACATGTGCGTTTCAAGCCATTGGTGCGACTTATATTCGCGACATCGAACCAGGTGAATTAATTACTTTCAGCGGTGAAAATGATATCGATTATGATTATTACTCAACCGATATTAATCACAATATGTGTTCTATGGAATATGTGTACTTTGCACGTCCTGATTCAGAATTCCATAAACATTCTATTTATAACGTGCGCAAAGCCTTAGGTAAAAAGCTTGCGAGTGAGATGGGAATTGAAGCGGATATTGTTATCGGTGTGCCTGATTCATCTTTACAAGCAGCGAAAGGTTTTTCAGAGTATACAGGTATTCCGAATGAACAAGGTTTATTGAAGAATCGTTATATCGGACGTACCTTTATTACACCTGATCAAAGTGTGCGTGAAAAACAAGTACGAATGAAACATTCGCCAATCAGAGATGTCATTGAAGGCAAACGTGTAGTGGTCATTGATGACTCTATTGTACGTGGTACAACAAGTAAGTATATTGTGAAAGCATTGAAATCAGCAGGAGCGAAAGAAGTACATATGGGTATTTCTTCTCCACCTCTCATCGACCCTTGTTATTACGGTATTGATGTGTCAACACACGCTGAATTAATGGCTGCACAACATACTGTAGAAGAAATGCAGGAAATGATCGGAGCAGATTCATTAACGTATCTTTCAGTTGAAGGTATGCACGAAGTATTCCATGAATTTGATTCAAAAGGTGAATGTGATGCTTGCTTTACAGGAAATTATCCAATTGAAATTGTCGATCATCAATTACCAGAAGTAAAAGAACTTAAGAGAAGAGGAGTGTAAAGCTGTGGCAGAGTCATATAAAAATGCAGGTGTAGATATTCATGCAGGTTATGAAGCGGTTGAACGTATGAAAAGTCATGTGCAACGCACAATGCGTAAAGAAGTCTTAGGCGGTTTAGGAGGCTTCGGCGCAGCGTTCGATTTATCACAATTAAATATGCAGAAACCCGTTTTAGTTTCAGGTACAGATGGCGTCGGAACTAAATTAAAGCTTGCGATTGATCATGACAAACATGACACAATCGGTATCGATGCAGTTGCAATGTGTGTGAATGATATTTTAACAACAGGTGCTGAACCGCTTTATTTTTTAGATTATATCGCAACTAATAAGGTCGTACCTGAAGTCATTGAACAGATTGTTAAAGGTGTCAGTGATGGTTGTGAAGAAACGAATACAGCTCTCATCGGCGGCGAAACTGCTGAGATGGGTGAAATGTATCACGAAGGCGAATATGATTTAGCAGGCTTTGCAGTAGGGGCAGTGGAGAAAGATGACTACATTGACGGTTCATCAGTTCAACCAGGCCAAGTCATTATCGGACTCGCTTCAAGCGGCATCCACTCTAATGGTTACAGTTTAGTGCGTCATTTGATTAAAACATCAGGCGTGGACTTAAACGCTGAATTTGCTAACGGACGTACGTACTTAGATACATTCTTAGAACCGACACGTTTATATGTTAAACCTGTTCTAGCGGTAAAAGAGCAAGTGAAGTTGCATGCGATGACACATATCACAGGCGGCGGCTTCTATGAAAATATTCCTCGTGCATTGCCTGAGGGTGTCACTGCTGAAATCGATGTGCAATCTTTCCCGACTCCAGCTGTATTTGACTGGTTGCAAAAAGAAGGCAACATCGAAACTCAAGAAATGTACAATATCTTCAATATGGGAATCGGCTTTACCTTAGTGGTTGATGAAGCGGATGCTAAGAAAGCTATGGATATTTTAAAAGAACAAAATGTTGCAGCTTATCAAATCGGTAAAATTGTTGAAGCAGGCGACGAGCCGATTGTATTAACGGGGGTTAAAGCGTGACTAAAGTAGCAGTTTTTGCCTCAGGTTCTGGAAGCAATTTTGAAAATATCGCACAGCGTGTCCAAGATGGACGATTAGACAATATCGAAATTACAGCATTATATGTGGATCATGCAGATGCTTATGCGATTGAACGTGCTGAGAAACTAGATATTCCTGTTCATGTAACACTACCTAAAAACTTTGATTCTAAAAAAGAATATGAGCAGCAATTGTTGCAATATTTAAAAGAAGAAAAAGTAGAATGGATTATCTTAGCAGGTTATATGCGTTTAATCGGTTCAGATTTATTAGATGCATATGAAGGTCGCATTTTAAATATCCATCCTGCTTTATTGCCGAAATATAAAGGTATTGACGCGATTGGTCAAGCTTATAACAGTGACGATAAAGTCACAGGAACGACAGTACATTTTGTCGACAGCGGTATGGATACAGGTGAAATTATCGAGCAAAGCCAATGTGACATCTATCCAGATGATACTAAAGAACAACTTGAAGACCGCATTAAGAATTTAGAATATGAATTATATCCTAAAGTCATTGCGAACATTATTCGATAAGAGGGGCTATTTTTAAAATGAAAAAAGTAATTTTAAGTGTTTCAGATAAAAGCGGAATTGTAGACTTTGCTAAAGCCTTAGTAAGCTTAGACTACGAATTATATTCAACAGGCGGTACAAAACGTGCGCTAGACGAAGCAGGGGTGCCAGTCAAATCAGTATCAGATTTAACACAGTTTGATGAAATCATGGATGGTCGTGTAAAAACATTACATCCAGCAGTGCATGGAGGTATTCTGGCTGACAGAGATAAACCTGAACATTTGCAACAATTAAAAGATAAAGATATCGACTTAATCGATATGGTCGTTGTAAACTTATATCCATTCAAAGAAACAGTAGCTAATCCAGATGTAACTGAAATGGACGCGATTGAAAATATCGATATCGGCGGACCAACAATGTTGCGTGCAGCTGCGAAAAACTTTAAACATGTGACGACTGTAGTAGATCCTGCTGATTATGATGCAGTAATCGAACACATCCAAAATAATACTTTAGATGAAGTATTCCGCAAATCATTAATGATTAAAGTATTTGAACATACCAATGATTACGACAATGCAATTGTGAACTTCTTTAAAGAAAATAAAGAACCTTTACGTTATGGTGAAAATCCGCAACAAGATGCATACTTTGTACGTACATCTGATGCGCCGAATACCATTGCAGGTGCGAAACAATTGCACGGTAAACAATTAAGCTTCAACAACATTAAAGATGCAGATGCTACGCTAGCATTAGCTAAGAAATTTGAAGAACCTGCTGCTGTAGCAGTGAAACACATGAATCCTTGCGGTGTAGGTGTAGGATCTTCAATCGAAGAAGCTTTCCAAAATGCCTACGATGCAGATAGTCAATCTATTTTCGGTGGAATTGTAGCAGTTAACCGTCCCGTTTCCAAAGAACTTGCTGAAAAATTACATTCAATCTTCTTAGAAGTAGTCATCGCACCTTCATTTACCGAAGAAGCTTTAGAAGTATTAACGAAAAAGAAAAATATTCGCTTGCTTGAAGTTGAAATGACAGTGGATCACGATGAAAAAGAATACGTTTCTGTATCAGGCGGCTATTTAGTTCAAGACAAAGATACCAAAACAATTTCTCGTGAGGACATGAAAGTCGTTACTAAAGCGGAACCGACTGAAGAACAATGGAAAGCGATGGAATTAGGCTGGAAAGTCGTTCCTTCCGTAAAAAGTAATGCCATCATTTTAAGTAACGATCACCAGACAGTCGGTATCGGTGCAGGCCAAATGAATCGTGTCGGCTCAGCTGAAATTGCGATTGAACGTGCGATTGAAATTAACGACAATGTAGCGCTTGTATCAGACGGCTTCTTCCCTATGGACGACACAGTAGAATTAGCAGCTAAATCAGGCATCAAAGCGATTATTCAACCAGGCGGATCTATTAAAGACCAAGACTCTATCGATATGGCAGACAAACACGGCATTGCAATGGTAATGACAGGTGTACGCCACTTCAAACATTAAGGTATCAGGAGGTTTAAGCTGAAGATGAAAGTATTAGTAATCGGCGGTGGGGGCAGAGAACATGTCCTTGCCCATAAATTAAATCAATCTGAACTTGTAGACCAAGTGTACGCAATTCCAGGTAATGCAGCGATGGAAACAGTTGCTGAAGTGCATAGTGAAATTGCTGAAACAGCACATGCTGAAATTGTAGAATTCGCCAAAGACCATGATGTGGAATGGACAGTCGTCGGTCCAGAGCAACCTTTAACAGAAGGCTTGGCAGATCAATTGCGTGAAGCAGGAGTGAAAGTGTTCGGACCAGGCGCAGCAGCCGCACAAATTGAAGGCTCTAAATCATTTGCGAAACGTATCATGGAGAAATACCATATCCCAACTGCAGAATACGTAGAGGTAGATTCTAAATCTGAAGCCTTGAAATATGTTGAAGACTGCAAGATTCCTGTAGTCTTGAAGAAAGATGGTCTAGCTGCCGGCAAAGGCGTAATCATTGCAATGACACGCGATGAAGCTAAAGAGGCTGTAGAAACGCTTTATCCAGAAGAAGAGGGAAAAGTAGTCTTTGAAGAGTTCTTAGAAGGTGAAGAGTACTCTGTCATGACCTTCGTCAACGGAGATTATGCTGTACCATTTGATACCATTGCACAAGACCATAAGCGTGCATTTGATGGCGATAAAGGACCGAATACAGGAGGTATGGGGGCTTATTGTCCTGTACCACATATTTCTGCAGATGTTATAAAACGTACGAATGACGAAATTGCGCAACCGATTGCGAAAGCCATGCAAGAAGAAGGCTATCCATTCTTTGGTGTGTTGTACATTGGAGCAATTCTAACTGAAGAAGGCCCTAAAGTGATTGAGTTTAATGCACGCTTCGGGGATCCAGAAGCTCAAGTATTATTAACACGCTTAGAGAGTGACTTGATGCAGCACATCTTAGATTTAGAAGCACGCAAACCTATTGAGTATCAATGGAAAGATGAAGCGGTTGTAGGCGTTATGCTTGCATCTAAAGGCTATCCTGGATCTTATGAAAAAGGTGTTAAAGTCAGTGGCTTTGATTTAGATGGTCAAACGTTTGTCAGCGGCTTGAAAAAAGAAGGCGATGACTACGTTACTTCAGGCGGTCGCGTAATCTTAGTTATCGGCGAAGGCAAAACAGTAAGTGAAGCTAAAGCAAATGCTTATCAAAAAGCCGATGCTATCGATAGCGAAGGTTTATTCTATCGTCGTGATATTAGCGATAAAGCAATCAAACATGAAGCGTAAAAAAATTATAAATTCGTTCCTAAAACAGCCATACTAAGTGTATAGGCTGTTTTTACTATGCCAAAACAAAAAAGCAAGGAAGCAAATACTTCCTTACTCTTCTGGAACTGATTTAGCCATATCAATATAGGCTTGTTTGTATCCTGCGATAAAACGTGAGCTTCTTTTATTAAATAACTGGCAGAAACGCCATGCTCTTTTACGTTTCTTAATATAACGCTTTAAACGTCGTTTTTTATTTTTCAATTTTGCCATAGTATCGATTTCTTTTGCGGCTTGCTGATAGCCCTTATCATATGCGTCATTTCTCTTTTTCATAATGAAATCCTCCAGTTTCTGTGCGAATATTCAGTATATATTTATTATAGCATTAATTGCTCGATACTTTTAATTATTTTAAGGTGAAAAAATAGCAGCAAACGGCTGAATCGGTAACCGCTCACTGCTGGAAAAGATATGGATGAATGAAAATGTAAAATTGGTATGGGTTGCAGCTCGACTACCACAACCCAGATATGCATTGTAAGGAAATATTGACGATGCGTCAACCACGGACGTCTGTGATTCCTGTAATTGGTAAATAATGTGCTAATAATACAGCAATAATTAAGATTGCCGCAAACAACAGGATAAAGAGGAGGTCACGGTAACTGAATGGTGCGTAATAATAATATGTTCTTGGACCATCTTTGAATCCTTTTTTCTCCATAGCCACTGAAAGCTGATGCGCTTTGCGAATGTTTTGGCTGAGCAACGGAATAATTAAATGCTTCATACGAGCAAAACCACGATAGTTGGCTTTATCCACCATCTGGTAGCGCATCTTCAATGATTTACGCAATTGCACAAATGAAGAAATAATTAACGGAACCATACGGATAGCTGCCATAAAGGCATAAGCTACTTTCGGTTTGACTTTTAAATGCTGCATCAAGCTGTAGAAGATCATCACAATCTGTGAAGTGAAAGCCATTACAATACCAAAGAATGTCACTGTATCTGTACGCATGGATAAATGAAGCCCGCGCACTAAACTTTCAGTTGTGACATTGATGATGCCTAGTTTGAATAATGTATGTGTACCATCCCCATAGAAAATCATGAAAAGGGCAGATACAATACTGAATATTACAGTATAAAGTACAAATAGTGCTGTCACTTTAAATTTCATACCGCCGAAGACCAACAAGAAAATCAGCATGAGTGAAGTCAGATAAATCATAACATCAAAGTTATGCACAAAGATGACAAAGAAGAATAAGAATACACCTAATCCTAACTTAGTAATAATATTTACATTATCTACAAAGGTGAAATAGCGTTTCCATGCCTCATACATTGTCTTCACCTGCCGTTTCAAATAGTTGTTCTTCGCACAGTAAATGTTCTCTTAGCTCAATTCGTCTTGTAGGGTAACGCTCAATAATATGAGGATCGTGCGTTACCATGACAATCGTTTGACCTTGCGCCACACGTTTTTGGAAAAGTGATAATAAGTTGAAAGTGTTATGACTGTCTAAACCGAATGTAGGTTCATCCAGTAGAATAATATCAGCTCGAGAACTTAAAGCCGTTGCTACACTTAAGCGGCGTTTTTGGCCCATTGATAATTCAAAGGGATGGTGGTCACGTACCGCTTCCAAATTCAACAAGTCTATCAACTTGTCTGTTTCTTCTTTTGCATTTTCACCACTAAAGTTGATAAAGATTTCTTCGTAAACAGAATTAGTAATAAATTGTAGTTCTGGATTTTGATAAACCAAATACATATGTTGAGCAGCTTCTTTAATCTTATGCAGTTGCTGATCTTGATAAGTCATTTTACCGCGATATTTTATTAACTGCATCATGGATTCCAATAACGTTGTTTTGCCGGCACCATTTTTTCCAGTAATCGTTATCCACTCACCTGGACCCACAGCTAATTCTGGAATCTGAATCAGTGATTTTTTTCCGCGTACGATTTCACCATTGCTGAATTGGAAATCAGGTTTGATGTGAGTATCTGATGACAAAGTGCTTTCAGGTGCGTAATCCCAAGCATGCGGATGCCACACGCCATATTCAGTCAGTAATGCTTCATGCTGATGCAAAATCACATCAGGAGAATCATCTGCAATAATTTCTCCGCCATAATTCATTAAAATAACGCGGTCAATGTGTTTCCAGATATGTTCAACTTTGTGCTCTACAATTAGCACGGTCTGGTCTTGCCACATATCTTTAATATGATTCCACAAGTCTTCCGTCGCATCTACATCCAACATGGCTGTCGGTTCGTCTAAGAAAAGTGTGTCCGCTTCTTGCAACACTGTTTCTGCAATGGCTAACTTTTGTTTCATGCCGCCGCTTAATTTCTGTACAGTTTGCTTAGGTCCCACATCTAAATCAACTGAGGCTAAAGCCTTCTGAATTAAGGCATCCATGTCTTTACGCGGTACTTGCTTGTTTTCTAATACAAAAGCAAGTTCTTCATAGACCTTGGGCATGCAAAATTGTGTATCTGGATCTTGAAAGATGACACCGCTATTTAAATCGACTTCTAAATCATCATATTTCATCGGTAATTCTATTAAATTCGGAACGATGCCACTTAAGACATTCAGCAATGTACTTTTACCGCAGCCTGAAGGACCTAATAATAGTACCTTTTGTTTATCTGGAATTTCGATATCTAATCCATCAAAGGTTTTTTCAGGCGCATTCGGATATTTGAGTCGTAAATTTTTTGCACGTAACAAGGTAAATTCTCCTTACAAATTATCGTAATCTTTTTGAGAAGCAGGTCTGAATAATTTCGTCACACCTGTCTTATCAAGCGCTTTCACTAAGTAATAAGGGAAGAGACCTGCAAGCACAATACCGCTGACACAACGGAAGAATACATATAAGAATAAGTTCCAGCCTGCTACTTCGCCTAAATAACCATAGTAGAAGTCGATAGGGAAAGTGACTAATGCTGCAGCTAAACCAGCAAGCATTGCGACCATCACAGAGCGTGATTTATAACGGAAGATTGCAAAGATAATCTCACAAGCTAAACCTTGCAATAAACCGTAAACGATGGTTGCAATATCAAAGCGTCCCATGACGATTGTTTCACCGGCACCCGCTGCAAATTCGGCAAGTAAGGCAATACCCGGTTTAGGGATGATGAGGTAAGCTACAACTGCCGCCGCAAACCACATACCGTACGAGAGCTCCTCTAGATGTAATCCAGTCACTTGCATCGCTTTGTATACGAAGTTCCAGATGTTGTAGATGATAGCGAAAATAACTGCAATTAACACAGTTACCAAGATATCTGAAAGTTTAAGTCCTTTTGACATGATCAATAATTCCTCCTAAATATAAAAAAACACACAAACTTGTCTAGCAAGCTGCGTGAAATAGGCATCGGAACAGACCGGCATAACCCTTAACCAAATTGCCGGCAGATCTCCTGCACTTTCCTACGCTAGTCTCAGCTAGATCAGGTTCGAAGGGTTTGAAGCAAAACTGCTTCATCTCAGTTACGAAACACCCCTAGTGCTTTTCTTTATTGATTTATACTAAATGTATGCTTTTTAAAAGGAAATGTCAAGATGATTTCAGTAACAGAAGCCTTGAGGCGCCCACAATTTCATTCGATTTTTCTTAGTAAGCATTTTCATAGAAATTTAGGGTATTATCCGATTGAGTGAAAGACTTAATTTCGATATACTATGTACTACCATAGAATGATTTATTACATTCACTAAAGACACAACACTTATGTTCCTATATAATAACTATGAGGTGAAAAACATGTCGTATATAAAGAAGCACGCTGAGATCATTTTTAGTTTGATTATTGGCATTGTTTCACTTTTTATTGGAATCATAATATTATTAAATGTATCCTTTATCCATAAGCTTGCTAAAGGCGGCAAGGCCGATATACATATCTACAACGTATGGGATTTCGTCAATGCATTCTTCGGTGAAATTATCCGGATTATGAGTCGATTTATCGGTCAGTTTCCTGTTTTTAGTGCCATCTTCATTATAGTGTTCGGCATTGCATTGTTATGGATCGGTTATTTGTTATTTATGACGACGAAATATGATTATGATATCTCAATTTTCTTCCTTATTATAGGAATTCTCTTCTTTATCATTACTATTATCTTGATGACCCAAGTTTATGGGTTTGCAGCCATTATATTTGTGGTGTCATTCTTGGTGCACACAGGATATATTGTATATAAAGATGAATTGAATCATAATCATCGAAAAGAACATTATTTATGGATTATTTGTGCTTACGGTATCAGTTATTTAATCACACAAATTGCTTTGTATGGACGTATTGAAAGCCATGAAATCGCAATGATTGATATTTTAAGTGTGAATGCATTCTTTATTGTAATGTGGATTTTAGCACAAATCTCGATTTGGAATTTCTTGTTCCTGCGCAGATCTTTACCATTGACGAAAGCGGAATTAGGGGAAGAGATGGAATTTTCGCGTACGGATAAAAATGGCACAATGAGCCAGACTAAAGAACAACTTCGCGAATTCCAAGAGCGTACACAAGAATTTACGCATCGTACAAGACGTAGCATTGATTTAGAAAAAATGAGAAATAAGCGTGATAAATTTAAAAATACGATCAAAGAAAAAATTGATATCCAAGACGATGATATTCCAAATTGGATGAAGCGTCCGAAATGGATTAAACCTGGAATTGTAGAATTAATCTGCGGTATCATTTTATTCTTATTTACATTGTTAGAGTTAAATAATAGAAATGCTTTGTTTGCATCTGGAGAGTGGGAGTTATCGCAAACCTCTTATGTGATTGAGTGGATTACTTTATTCCTATTACTCATCATTATTATTATTTATATCATTACGACGTTAACGCATTTCTTACGAGGCAAATTCTATTATGTGCAAATGTTTATGATCAGTATTTTATTCTTTAAATTATTGACTGAGTTTGTGAATATTATGATTCATGGATTGTTATTATCGATTTTTATTACACCAATTTTATTAATTATGCTGGTTGCAGTGATTATTGCATTTGTGATTCAGATGCGTACACCTGTGGACGGCCAGTAGCATATTGAGCTGGGGAACTCTAAACGGTTTCTCAGCTTTTTGAGTCTTTCTTTTTAGAAAGGGAAGTTAGGATACGTTATGATGAAGACAAATAATTATAGAAGGCGGAATGGATTATGAAGACAGCGGTTATTAATAAGGGTAAGGAGCAGAAGTATTTGAACCACTATCCGTTAGTGGATGAAGAGGATATTTATGAGCACAGTCACTTGGTGGATGGAGATGTTTTCCATTTGGTGATGGATGATGGACGTTATTTGGCGACTGCTTATGTCGGACGTCAGCATAAAGGTTTAGGCTGGGTATTGAGTTATGATACTGAGCAGCAGATTGATGAAGCGTTCTTTGCGGAGTTATTCCAAGAGGCTTTGGATTATCGTCAATATTATTTCAATGTGGATGGCACGAATGCCTTTCGTCTTTTCAATGCAGAAGGGGATGGCATCGGTGGCTTAACGATTGATAATTATGATGGCCATTTGCTGGTACAATGGTATTCTAAAGGGATTTATGCTTTCAGAGATATCGTACTGCAAGCCATTCAAGAGGTCTTTCCTTATACTTCAATTTTTGAAAAAACGCGCTTCAAAGATGATGCAGTCGAAAGCGGATTTGTAACTGGAACAGCGCCGGAATTTCCAATTATTATTGAAGAGAATTTCACGTTCTATAATGTGGATTTAGATGATGGACCAATGACGGGTATTTTCTTAGATCAAAAAGAAGTGCGTAAAAAGTTGCGTGATGTGTATGCGCCTGAGCGTCATGTATTGAATCTGTTCAGTTATACTGGTGCTTTCTCAGTGATTGCAGCGGAAACGGCTGTGGATACGACGAGTGTGGATTTAGCGAATCGCTCTAGAAGTTTAACAGAGGAGAATTTCGGGGTAAATGGTATTGACCCGAAATCACAATTTATTTACGTGATGGACACCTTTGATTTCTATCATTATGCTGCAAGACATAATCGTGTGTACGATACGATTGTGATTGATCCGCCAAGTTTTGCGCGTAATAAGAAGAAGGTATTTACGGTGCAGAAGGATTATCATAAGTTGATTGAAGAAGCGCTGCCTATTCTCAATGAGGATGGCGTCTTAGTGCTAAGTACGAATTCAAGTGCGCTTTCTTCTAAAGCATTTAAAAATATGATTAAAAAGACGTTGGATGAAGCAGGAGTGGACTTTGAAATTGAAGAGGTAATGGGACTGCCGAAAGATTTTAGAACACATCCGCATTATAAACCTTCTAAGTATTTAAAAGTGGTCTTCGTTCGGGTATCGAGTAAAGAAGTAATCATATAATGGAGGGTCATAATTATGGGAATTAAAGATAAATTCATTAAAAATACAAGTGATAAATTAAGTAATAAAGTCTTAGATTTGGAACCTGTTACTGGAAAGTCGGCTTTGCCAGTCAATGAGAGTGATTTATCACGCAGACGTGAACGTGCTGAAGAATTAGTACGCAAGAAATCAATGTGGTCTTCAGCAGCAAGCATAGTACCGATTCCAGGGCTCGACTTCGGTGTAGATTTGAAATTAATGAAGGATATTATTGAAGACATTAATAAAATCTATGGCTTAAATCACAAACAAGTCAGTCATATGAGTGATGATTTGAAAGAACGTATCTTGGCAGCGGCTTCGATTCAAGGCAGTCAGTTTATTGGACGTGCCGTTTCTAAAGCTATTTTGAAAGTAGCGATTAGAGATGTAGCGAAACGTACGGCGGCGAAACAAACGAAATGGTTCCCTCTAGTCGGTCAAGCAATTTCTGCCTCTATCAGTTATTACTTTATGAAAAAATTAGGTAATGAACATATTGAAAAATGTGAAAGCGTTGCCAAAAGAATTTTAGAAACACCGACTGGCAAATAATTGTTATTTTTTCACAAATTGATAAAAATACTACGCTTACAAGGAATTAACAAATTGAATTTAAAGGTATATTTTGGTAAAGTTAAGGTGTAATAATGTTAAGGTGACTAATCACCAATTAATTGATGCGAAGGAGAAAGATTATTATGGAACAACAATCATACACTATCATCGACGAAACAGGTATTCATGCTCGTCCAGCTACAATGCTTGTACAAACAGCTTCAAAATTTGATTCAGATATTCAATTAGAATATAACGGCAAAAAAGTCAACTTGAAATCTATTATGGGTGTTATGAGTTTAGGTGTCGGCAAAGATGCAGAAATCACTATCTACGCTGACGGCAGTGACGAAGCAGACGCAATCCAAGCAATCACTGAAGTGTTATCTAAAGAAGGACTAACTGAATAATATGGCTAAACACATCAAAGGCATTGCAGCATCTGACGGTGTTGCAATTGCAAAAGCCTATTTATTAGTTGAGCCCGACTTATCATTCGATAATGAACCGGTGACGGATACGGATGCAGAAGTTGCTAAATTCAATGGCGCACTTAATAAATCTAAAGTTGAATTAACTAAAATTAAAGAAAATGCCGAAAAACAATTGGGCGCAGATAAAGCAGCGATTTTCGAGGCACATTTATTAGTGTTAGATGATCCTGAACTTATCCAACCGATTGAAGATAAAATTAAGAATGAAAATGTTAATGCTGCACAAGCTTTAACAGATATTTCAAACCAATTTATCACAATATTTGAATCAATGGATAACGAATATATGGCTGAACGTGCAGCTGATATCCGCGATGTTTCTAAACGTGTATTAGCGCACATCTTAGGTGTTGATTTACCTAATCCAAGTATCATTGATGAAAGCGTAGTCATTATAGGGAATGACTTGACTCCTTCTGATACAGCACAATTGAACAAACAATATGTGCAAGGGTTTGTAACAAACATCGGAGGCAGAACATCTCACTCAGCTATTATGAGCCGCTCGTTAGAAATTCCGGCAGTTGTAGGTACAAAATCTATTACTGAGGAAGTTGAAGCGGGAGACACTATTATCGTTGATGGTATGACTGGTGACGTACTTATCAATCCAAGCGATGAGGTAATTGCAGAATATCAAGAAAAATGCGATAATTTCTTTAAAGATAAGAAAGAATTGCAAAAATTGCGTGATGCAGAATCAGTAACTGCTGATGGCCATCATGTCGAACTGGCAGCGAATATCGGAACACCTAATGACTTACCAGGTGTGATTGAAAATGGCGCAGAAGGTATTGGTTTATACAGAACTGAATTCTTATACATGGGCAGAGATCAAATGCCGACTGAAGAAGAACAGTTCGAAGCGTATAAAACAGTATTAGAATCCATGGAAGGCAAACGTGTAGTAGTGCGTACTTTAGATATCGGCGGCGACAAAGAGTTGCCTTATCTTGACTTGCCTGAAGAAATGAACCCATTCTTAGGTTACCGTGCGATTCGTCTTTGCCTAGCGCAACCTGAAATTTTCCGACCACAACTACGTGCGTTGTTACGTGCGTCAGTCTTCGGTAAATTGAACATTATGTTTCCGATGGTTGCAACACTTCAAGAGTTCCGTGACGCGAAAGCCTTACTTGAAGAAGAACGTGCAAATCTTAAAAATGAAGGCTACGAAGTGGCAGATGACATTGAATTAGGAATTATGGTAGAGATTCCTTCAACAGCTGCACTTGCTGATGTATTTGCGAAAGAAGTTGATTTCTTCAGTATCGGAACAAACGACTTAATTCAATACACAATGGCTGCTGACCGTATGTCAGAACGTGTCTCTTATTTATACCAACCATACAATCCAGCAATTTTACGTTTGGTTAAACAAGTAATCGAAGCTTCTCATGCAGAAGGTAAATGGACAGGTATGTGCGGTGAAATGGCCGGCGATCAAACAGCAGTTCCATTGTTGTTAGGTTTCGGTTTAGATGAGTTCTCTATGAGTGCAACATCTATTTTGAAAACACGTCGTTTAATCAGAAAGCTCAATGAAAGTGATATGAAAGAATTAGGCGAAAAAGCTATTCAATGTGCGACTCAAGATGAAGTTGTAGCATTAGTTAAAGAATACACTCAAAACGCTTAAGGGTTATCTTAAAAAATAAACCGTGCAAGCATGAATTTTCGAGTTCATGCTTGCACGGTTATTTGTGTGCAGAAATTTAATGAATAGAGGAACGGGACATCAATTTGTCTCACCTCTAACAACTGTTCAAACAATATTTAATTGTGCGTACGTAACTTTATCTTTTACAAATTTGTGACAAAATATTAGGATGAAAAAACTATATAATGTGAAAACTGATTAGAATAATTGTAAAGAAGCCTTAGGAAGCGTAACATAGTTAGTACTGTGTCAATGTACTGAGCAAATTATAATTGTTTAAACTCATACACTTCATGGTAAATATAAGAATACAGTGCATTCTATTACAGTTTAGGCATAATCGATATGAAGTAATTGATTTATTTTATCTAAATCAACCTGATACATAGGTTCTTGATCGATTAAGATAAAAGGTGTTGAAAAGGCATCATAATCAATCATTTCATTACGATATTCCGAGTTTGCAATATTTTTTTCAGTATAAGCAACGTTATGCTCATCTAAATAATTTTTCACAAATTGGCACGGCGGGCAATCATTTTGTGTATAAATTGTTACTTGAGTCATTGTTAAATCTTCCTTTTTTAATAAATTGATGATTTAACCTTATTAAAAGTGAAAAATAAAATCAAGCTTGGTGCATCATGCGTAACGAGATAGAATGCTGCGAGATATACCACATGTGTGAAGTTGAAATTAAGAATCCGCTTCAAGATCAACATCAAATATACACCTCAACTTCTTAGAAACTTGCGGGCATTATACAGTATCAAATATAAAAAGATTAGGGTGATATCATGGAAGCGGTAGAATTAAGCAGATTTTTAACTGCTATGACTTTAGCTGTCCACATAGTTTTCGCTACCATCGGCGTGGGGATGCCGCTAATGTTCGTAATTGCTGAATTTATCGGCATCAAAAAGAACAGCGCTCGCTATATAACATTAGCTAAAAGATGGGCGAAAGGCTATGCAATTACAGTTGCAGTCGGCGTTGTAACCGGTACAATTATCGAGCTGCAATTATCATTATTATGGCCGACATTTATGAAAACAGCAGGACACGTCATTGCCTTGCCATTATTCATGGAAGTATTCGCATTCTTCTTTGAAGCGATTTTCTTAAGTATTTATTTCTATACTTGGAATAGATTTAAAAATAAATGGACACACATGATTATTGGTTTACCTGTTGTTATCGGCGGTATGTTGTCAGCGTTCTTCATTACTTCAGTGAACTCCTTCATGAATACGCCAGCAGGATTCCAAATGAAAGATGGACGTATGATTCACGTGGACCCAGTTGCAGCAATGTTCAACGCTTCATTCGGTGTAAGACAGTTCCACGTTATTATGACAGCTGTCATGACAATGGCATTCTTATTAGCAGCGATTGCAGCATTTAAATTATTGCGAGATAAAATTCCGCAAGATAGAGACTATCATAGAAGTGCATTAAAATTGACAATGATTGTCGGTTTGATTTTTACAGTAGGTTCTATCTTAGCAGGGGATATGTCAGCGAAATTCTTGCATAAAGAGCAACCTGAAAAATTAGCAGCATACGAATGGCATTTCGATACTCAAAAACGTGCAGATTTACAAGTGTTCGGTGTCTTGAACGAAAAAGATCAGAAAGTAACCGGTGCTATTAAAATTCCTGGTATGCTCAGCTTCTTATCTGACAACAATATCAACACTAAAGTAGAAGGATTGAATGAATTCCCTAAAGATACGCAACCACCTATGATTGTCCATTACTTCTTCGACTTAATGGTCACAGGCGGTATCTTCTGCTTAGTCGTATCAGGTGTTTATACACTCACAAGAATCGTTAAAAAATGGCGTAAATTCTCTGTGAACAAAGTGTTGCTGTACGCAACCTTGATTACAGGACCGGCTGCAATGTTATCAATTGAATTTGGTTGGTTCCTTACAGAAATGGGCCGTCAACCATGGATTATCAGAGGTTACATGAAAGTTTCAGATGCAGCAACTAATGCAGGCGGCTTGACTGGCGTTACGATTGCATTCGGATTAGTTTACTTTATTATTCTGTTCACATCAGCTTATGTACTGATTCGTATGTTCAGAAACAAACCGCCATATAAAGATATTGAGAAATTAGAAGGAAACCGAGGTGAAGCATCATGAGTTTCACAGCATTAGGAATGATCGTACTGTACTTGTTCTTATTCTTTTACATCGTCATTGCTTCAATTGACTTTGGTGCTGGTGTTTTCATCTTGCAATCTCGATTAAGAGGAACAGAAAAAACACTGACTCCGGTCATTGCACGTTATTTAAATCCAATTTGGGAAGTTACTAACGTGTTCTTAGTATTCTTTACAGTAGGTATCGTAGGATTCTTCCCTGACTTTGCCTATTACTATGGAACAGTGTTACTCGTTCCAGGGTCTATCGGATTACTGTTATTGACAATGCGCGGCAGTTTCTATGCTTTCCAAAACTACGGTGTAGATTCCAAGTTCTCTTGGCTATTGATTTATAGTGTGTGCGGTTTATTAATTCCGCCATCTCTTAGTATGGGACTGGTAATTTCTGAAGGCGGCTATATTACGAAACATGGCGGCCATGTAGACTTGAACTGGGCTGACTTATTCTTTAGTCCATTTGCTTGGGCCATCGTCTTCTTAGCTCTTGTTTCAGTGATGTATATTTCATCAGGTTTCCTAACATACTATGCTAGAAAAGCCAGATCGATGAAAGCATATGCATTACTTAGAAAGTGGTTCATTTTCTGGGGACCGCCAATGGCCCTTGTATCATTATTCGCATTTATTACCTTGCGTACGCAAAACAAAGAACATTTTGATACAGCTGTTACACAATACTGGTGGTTATTCTTAATCAGTATCATCTGCTTACTTGCAGCTTGGGTACTCACAATTATGAAGAAATCTCCAGGCACAGCATTTATTTTAGTCATTCTTCAAATGGCTACAGCAATCGGCGGATACGGCATCAGTAAATGGCCATATATTCTTTATCCGTTTATCAATGGTAACGTCAATAAAACAGATGACCCAATGGCGTTAGCACTCACAGTTGCAGCAGTTTGTGGTTTACTTTTATTGATACCATCGTTAATATTATTAATGAGATTATTCATCTTCAACAAAGATTACGTTGAAGGTAAAAGTGAAGAAGGTCATTATTAATATTTAAAATCAGATGGGGCGAGGCAATCTATAGACTTGGTTTCAGCCAAACTATAGTTCAACATTGCCTGGTCCCATTTTTATTTTTCGGAGGTTACTATGGAAAAAGAATTTGTAGTGATTGGATTAGGACGCTTCGGCGGAAGTATTGTCAGAGAACTCAATGCGCTAGGCATGGACGTCATGGCAATCGATATGAGCGAAGCACGCGTTAATGAATACAGTGAAATAGCGACACATGCAGTAGTTGCAGATACTACAGATGAAGCAGTGATGAAAAGTTTAGGGATCAGAAACTTCGATCAAGTCATCGTAGCTATTGGTGAAAACATTCAAACAAGTACATTAACCACTTTAATCCTTAAAGAACTGGGTGTTAAAAAAGTTATCGCCAAAGCACAAAATGATTATCATGCTAAAATCTTGAACAAAATCGGTGCCGACTTAGTGGTACACCCTGAACGCGACATGGGTCGTCGTATCGCACATAACATCGCCAGCGCCAGCGTACTCGACTACTTAGAACTCGCCGACGAATACTCTATCGTCGAAGCCAAAGCAAACGAACGAATTGCAGGCCAAACAATCGTAGACCTAGACATCCGTGCACATTACGGCATCAATATTATCGCTATCAAACGCGACAAAGATGTCATCATCTCGCCAGACCCTAACATGAATATCGAATTAGGCGATATCCTCATCATGATCGGTCATGATAACGACCTGAACCGCTTCGAGAAAAAAGTAGTCCGCTAATATATTTCATCGCGCCGTTGTGCGGCAAAGTTGATGAGAATAGAAAGCAAGGATTGGAACAATTTAGATGTTCCGGTCCTTTTTTCTTGGGATTTTTTGGGAAAAGAAAGCTTTAGAGAGAAGGTGTGATGAGAAGAGTAGTTCTTGAGGGGAGAGGCGAGGGAGAGTGTGCGGAATGTTTTTTACGAAACTGTCTAGGCAGCGGTGGAGAGCTTATACACATAGGGTCGAAACTGTCTAGGCGACGATGCTGAGCCTCTACACATAGCCCCCAAACTGTCTAGGCGGCGATTTGGAGCCTTTACAGTTTCAGGCTCACCATAGAAAAAAGGCCAGAACATTTTTCATGTCCTGACCTTCAACTCATTAATTAATATCATTTTATTCTAAATTCGCATGATTTTTCTGCATTGCCGTTTCATCAATATTGAAATCCTGCATGAAGTCCAGCACAACGGCATCTAAGAAAAGTTGTGCAGATTGTTCAAACAAACTGCCGAGCGGCTGTTCTGAACCTTCAGCATCATATTTCGTACCAGCTGGCAATTCGATAACCGTATCGGCAAGTTCGCCGATTTTAGAATCAGGTTGAGTGGTAATCAAGGCTACTTTAGCGCCTTCACCTTTGGCTTTTTCAGCAAGCAGACGTAAATGTTCTGTACTGCCTGAACCTGAAATGACGATAAACAAGTCGCCTTCATGAATCGAAGGCGTCGTAATGCCGCCGATGATGAAAGCAGGTTGTTCAAGCTGATTCAAACGCATCGTAAAGCTGTCTGCGACAAAGCCTGAGCGACCTTTGCCGGCTACGAAAATATGCTTAGCATCTTTCACAGCCTGTTCAAAGTTTTCAACATCTTCATCTTTGACGTTGGATAAAGTCGTTTTCAACTCATCCAAAATCAATGGATATTGTAGTTTGGCCATAGATTATTCACCCTTAACTGCGTCGCGGCAAGCTTTCGCAGCTTCTACAGGATCGTCAGCGTTTGCAATACCGCCACCAACGATAACTAAATCCGGACCTTCAGCTACGATATCTTTGATAGTATCCGGTTTGATTCCGCCAGCAACTGCAACTTTAGAATTTTTGATAACAGATTTAACTTTGTGCAAGTCTTCTAATGGAGATTTGCCTTCTGCTTGCAAGTCATAACCGATGTGTACTGCAATGTAGTCAGCACCCATTTCATCCAATTCTTTCGCACGTTTTTCAATATCTTGCACTGCAATCATGTCGACTAATAATTGTTTATCATTTTTGTGTGCTTCTTCGATGGCAGCTTTGATTGATGCGTCTTCAGCCACACCTAAGATAGTCACAACGTCAGCGCCGAATTTAACTGCTTGGCTGACTTCGTAATCTGCAGCGTCCATAATTTTCATATCTGCAAGCACTTTAACACCGTCAATATGCTCGTCCATGTATTGCACTGATGGCAAGCCTTCGTTATATATGATAGGAGTACCGATTTCTACGATATCAACATAATCTTTTACTTTATTAGCTAATTCTGCCGCTTCTTCTTTATTTAATAAATCAATTGCTAATTGTAGTTCCAAAATAATTCATCCTTTCATATCTAATGTATATCAAGTATTACATAGCATATAAAACCTGACAATACTGACAATAATAGCAGTGTTATCCTATTAATAAACAGTTGATAATAACCTTCAATTTACATCTAAGTTTAAAACATAAACATTAAAGATTATATGCATATCAAAAAATACAAGGAGCATTCCCAATGTTAATAGAGTATGACAATAAAGAATTTTTTACCTCTAAAGATTTAGCACTTTCAGTAATAGGAGGAAAGTGGAAGATTCCGATTATCTTTCATTTACTAGAATCGAAAGTTTTAAGGTTAAGCGAATTTGAGAAAAGATTACCAGACGTGAATCAACGTATGTTAATTAGACAATTAAGAGAGTTAGAGAATGATCAAATTATTGAAAGAGTCGTCTATCCAGTAGTACCACCAAAAGTAGAATATAGATTGACGGAAATCGGTCAGTCCTTAGATAAAGTTGTATATGCAATTTGTGAGTGGGGAGACGAGTTTTTAGACTTTATCTCTAAAAAATAAAACGAAAAGGGATTTGAAACATAATTTTGTTTCAAATCCCTTTTCTGAACTAGGAACAGCTATCTCGCTCCCAATCAATACTATTCTTTATTAGAATCAGATTTATTTTTTGATTTTGCTTGAGATGATGGTTCTTGCTTAGAACCTGATTCATTTTTAGCTTGTGGTTTATTATTTTTAGACTGAGGCTTTCGTCCATTAGTATTACGTTTTGCTGGACGCCCACCTTGGTTATTTTTGGAATCATTATTTTTATTAGATGATTTAACTTTAGAATTATTTTTCTTAGGTCTTGAATTTGATTTAGATTTAGATGGCTTAGTTATTTGTTCGCCATCTTCATTTACTTTCATAATAACAGGTAAAATCATCGGTTTACGTGCTGTTTTCTCATAAAGATAAGGTTGTAATGTTTCAATAATCGATGATTTGATTTGATGCCATTGAATATCTTTATTTTGATTTAATTTACTGATGACATCAGTTTTAATTCTACGCTGCGCATCGTAAATTAAATGACCTGATTCACGCATATAAACGAATCCGCGAGAAATAATATCAGGACCAGAAAGTAATGTATTAGTGTTGAAATCAATACTTACTACTACGATTACTAAACCTTCTTCAGATAAGAGTTTACGGTCACGAATGACGACATTACCAATATCGCCGATACCGCTTCCATCAACTAAAACATCACCAGAAGGGATACGTCCTGCTTTACGTGCAGAATCTCTCGTCAATGCCAATACATCGCCGTTATCAAAGATAAACACATTATCTTCGTCGACGCCGCATTGAATACCTGTTTGCGAGTGTGCTTTTAACATACGGTATTCACCATGAATCGGCATAAAGAATTTAGGTTGAATCAAGCGTAACATTAATTGTTGATCACCTTGAGATCCGTGTCCGGAAGTGTGGATATTAGAAATTTTACTATGAATAACATCCGCACCTGCACGATATAACGCATTAATTGTACGGTTAATACTTTTAGTGTTACCAGGAATAGGTGATGAACTGAATACCACTGTATCTTCAGGAATAATTTTAATTTGTTTGTGTGTTCCATTCGCAATTCTTGAAAGGGCAGCCATCGGTTCACCTTGAGAACCTGTACATAAAATCAACAATTCGTGTTTTGGCACAGAATTGATCTTGCTTGGTTCAATAAAAGTTTCTGGTGGTGCTTTGATATAGCCTAATTCCATACCGATTTTAATATTATTTTCCATTGAACGGCCGAAAACTACAATTTTGCGATTATATTTGATTGCAGCTTCAACTGCCTGTTGCACACGGTAAATATTAGAAGCAAATGTAGCAAAAATAATTCTGCCTGTACATTTACGGAAAATTTTGTCAACGTTTTGTCCTACTTCACGTTCGCTCAAAGTAAAGTTAGGCACTAAAGCATTAGTAGAATCAGAAAGAAGACAAAGCACACCTTCTTCTCCAATTTTTGCCATTTTAGCAATATTCGCAGGAGTTCCTACTGGGGTAAAATCAAATTTGAAGTCACCTGTATGCACGATTTTACCTTCTGGTGTATCAACTATGACACCGTAAGCTTCCGGAATACTGTGAGTAGTCAGATAAAATGAGATATTGAAATATTTCGAATCAATTTCTGTGTCTTCATTAATTTCATGCAACTCAGCAGTTCTAAGCAAATGGTGCTCTTCAAGTTTATTGCGGATTAATCCAAGTGCTAAAGGGCCACCATAAATCGGTATATTAAGTTCTTTAAGTAAGAAGGGCACACCGCCGATATGGTCTTCATGTCCATGTGTGATGAAAAGTCCGATAATCTTATCTTTGTTTTGTACAAGATAAGAATAATCAGGGATGACATAGTCAATCCCCAATAAATTGTCATCAGGAAATTTAATCCCTGCATCAATCAAGACAATCTCATCTTTATATTCGACTGCATACGTATTCTTGCCGACTTCACCAAGTCCGCCAAGCGCGTATACGCCGACCTCATTATTTTTTAATTGTTTCATTATTGAATATGCTCCACTTTAAAGTGATCAGATTGTTGTTCATATTCTAAATGTGCGCCCTCTAATTTAGTTATAAACTCAATATTATAATTTCTGTTTTTCAAATACTTTCTTACTTCTTCTTCAGAATTACCTTCAACGTAAATAGTGTGTGTGTTTTCACGTACGATTACTTCTGATTTGTCATCTTGAAAAAATACTTTGTAAATTGCCATAATTTATTTCTTCCTCCTATGTTTTCTGTTCTTATATATTATTAATTACAATCCTAGTTGTTATTTGTTGTCCAATTCATCTTAATAAGATTTGCTTGCTTATTCTTATAAATAAATACAACATACCAGCTTAACTGCCTAGTATGTTTGCCAGGATTATTATTTTAAAGACGTTCTATTTTGAAATGAGACTCAGTATAATTGAGTATAGACTCGCACTGTTTTTACTCATTTTCAGTTACCTTTTATTTTACATGATGTATATCAATAAATAAAGCGGTTTTACTTTTATATCGATAATCTGACAGAGTACTTCTTTTAAAAAAGAGGAGCCGGGACGTAAAAATGTCCCAGTTCCTCTATCTGAACTGGCAATAGCTATCTGAATAGCTTCGCCAAGAAGGGACGACACGTCCCTTCATCAGTATTCTTTTTAAAAATTATTTTTAAAACAGACGGATTGCATCTTCATGGGGTTGTAATGGATTTTCTTTATCAATATGGTCATAGAACATAATACCATCTAAATGATCGATTTCATGTTGAACCACTATCGCAATATAACCTTTAAGGCGTAAATTGATATCGTTACCGTCAATATCTTTTGCTTTTACAGTTACGCGGTTATGACGATGTACAAGTCCTGGAATATCTTCATCCACACTCAAGCAGCCTTCACCAGTAGGTAGATAAGCCTCTTGAACGCTATAGCTGACAATTTTAGGGTTGATCAGCATTAATTCATAAGACTTGCCGTTGCCGTCATCAGGAAGATGGACAGCAAGCATACGCTTAGAAATGTTTAATTGCGGCGCAGCAATACCCACGCCTGAACGTAAACCGTATTTTTTCGCAATTTCATCATCTTGGCTATTAACTAAAAACTCATGCATTTCTTGAATTTTATTACGTTCTTCTTCTGATAAAGGAAACTCAACTTCTTTTGCTTTTTCACGAAGTGTAGGGTGTCCGTCTCTTATAATATCTTTCATAGTAATCATGTCATACACCGTCCTTATTATAAAATATAACAAAAAATATTGAGATAGAACAGAAAAGTATTTGCGAAATGAGCGGAAATTAATTAACATCATTATTGAAATACCCAAGGAGGCACAGTACAGTTACTAAAAATGTAATTAAAAGGCAGTAAATATCTCTGAATATAGTTATAATTGAATTGAGGTGATAATGATGAATAAGACTAAAGAAATAATTGGAAAATTAGGGAATGCTATTTCCACCCCATTTAATCCTAAATATACAGTACATAGTTGGGTTACGAACCCATTGCAACCTATTACATTACAAAATCAATTGGAAATTTTAACACATCACCGCAACTATCCTTGCTTTTAGCGGTTGTATCTATGGTTTTGGTCCATTTAAAAAAGGGGGTGGCAGGATATGCTGAGAGCATATAAAACCGAAATCAATCCTTCTTTTGAACAACGTCAGACCATCAACCAAACCATCGGTACATGTCGTTGGGTATACAACAAATTTATCGAGACTAACCAAAATTTCCATAAAACCGGACAATCATATATGAACGGTTTTGCTTTCAGCAAATGGATGAACAATGTATATCTTCCCAATAATCCTAATAAACATTGGATTAAACAAAGTGCCAGCAAAGCTGTCAAACAATCCATTATGAATGCACATCGTGCTTATCAGACATTTTTCAAAAATAAGCAAGGTTGTCCGAAGTTTAAGAAGAAATCCGGTATTGGAAGCTATTATTTGATTGGTACAATCCATATACAACGACATCGCATCCAATTGCCGAAGTTGGGATGGATTAAATTAAAAGAAAGAGGTTACATTCCAACAAATAATATAAAGTCGGCAACAGTCATCAGAGAATTCGATCGTTACTATGTATCTGTACTGATTGATTGTGAATGTCCCCTCCTCTCTAAACCGGAACAGACAGAGGGAATCGGTATTGATTTAGGATTGAAAGAGGCTGTGTTCACACCCTCCGGTGTAAAAATCAGAAGCTTCAAAACGAATCAAACCATTATCAAACTTGATAAATCTTTGAAACGACAGCAGCGAAAATTATCCAGAAAGAAAAAAGGTTCTCATAATTGGTATAAACAGTTGTTGAAAGTACAAAGATTATATAAACGTATCAAAAATATTAAAAAAGATATTAAACGCAAAGGCATACTCTCTATTCTCCGCACCAATCCGCAATTTATTACCGTTGAAAATTTAAACATCAAAGGCATGATGAGAAATAAAAGATTGGCCAACAGTTTTCAACAAATCGGACTCGGTTACATGGTTGAATGGTTGAAAATTAAATGTCGAGATTATGGTATTGAATTACGCCAAGTCGATAGATTTTATCCATCCAGTCAAATATGTTCTGATTGCGGTCACATACAACCTATGCCTTTGAATCAAAGAACGTATCATTGTAATCATTGCGGAATGATTAAAGACAGAGATATCAATGCCAGTATTAATTTGAAACAAGCAACAGATTACACCGTGATAGTGTAATAAAATAAAGAAAGGAAAACTGCTAAAAGGTTATCACACAATTTAAATGTATAGATAAAGTTTTAAACTACGGTGGGCTACATCGGAAGTAACGCTCTGGGAGAGGTTCATAGACCTGATTTCAATCGAAATCAACCTCATTGAAAAGAGAAATCCTCTAATAACATTTGAATATGTTTTTAGTAGCAGGCTAATCGATAAATGAAATTTAATAAGACGCTCGGTTTAGTAGTCGCATCTTCACTCGTATTAGGTGCTTGTTCAACAGATACGCACGAGATTAAAGAATACAACAAGACGCTTAAAGAAGCCGTCAACAAAGAAAATGCAGCAGTTAAAGTCGGAGAAAAACTAAACAAACTTACTAATGAGAAAAATGATTTAGCTAAGAAGATTAACGGGAAAGATACAAATAAAGTCGTCGATACTTCTAAGAAAATCATAGATAATGTCGATCAACGTAAGAAAGAATTCAAAAAAGAAGAAAACGCTTTCGACGCATCTGAAAAGAAATTTGATGAAGCAAAAAAACGTACTAGCAAAATTCGGAATGACAAACGTAAAAGTGGCATAGAAAAAACGAATAAAGCAATGGAAAAAAATTACAAAGCACATGATGACTATGCCAAAGCTTATACAAATAGTTTGGATAAAGAAAAAGATTTGTTCCAATATATTGTGAGTACTAATGACAAAGCAGAACAATCTAAAATTGATGAAAAAACGAAAGCCATTGATGATTCTTATAAAGATGTGAATAAGAAAATCAAAGACTACAGTAAAACACGTAATGAACGTGGCAAACAAATGGAAGCGGCTGAACAGATTAAATAAACAACACTAGTACAGTTTCATATTTCTTACTAGTACAGCCCTCTAAACTGTACTTTACATCAGTGATACAGAACTTTTTAATATTATTTAACAGTGTAGAGAATATATGTTATAATACTTATTGGATGAAATGAATTTTAATTATACGGGAAAGGTATGGTGAATTGAATGGCTCCGAAGTTACAAGCCCAATTCGACGCTGAAAAAGTATTGAAAGATACTGAAGCACAATTTAAGATGGTTCAAGTATTGGACCAAGACGGGAACGTAGTTAACGAAGACTTATTACCAGACTTATCTGATGAACAATTAGTTGAATTAATGGAAAGAATGGTTTGGACTCGTGTGTTAGACCAACGTTCTGTTTCATTAAACAGACAAGGACGCTTAGGTTTCTATGCACCTACAGCTGGTCAAGAAGCTTCACAACTTGCTTCTCAATATGCTCTTGAAAAAGGAGACTGGATTCTTCCAGGTTACCGTGATGTACCTCAATTGATTTGGCACGGTTTACCATTAACAGAAGCATTCTTATTCTCCAGAGGACATTTCAAAGGTAATCAAATGCCTGAAGGTGTAAACGCATTCAGTCCTCAAATTATTATCGGTGCACAGTACGTACAAACTGCTGGCGTAGCACTTGGTATTAAAAAACGCGGTAAAAAAGCAGTAGCAATTACTTATACTGGTGATGGTGGGTCATCACAAGGTGATTTCTACGAAGGTATCAACTTCGCTTCTGCATATAAAGTACCTGCAATCTTTGTAATTCAAAATAACAACTATGCGATCTCAACACCAAGAAGCAAACAAACTGCTGCTCATACATTAGCTCAAAAAGCAATTGCAGTAGGTATCCCTGGCATCCAAGTAGATGGTATGGACCCATTAGCAGTTTATCAAGCAACTAAAGAAGCACGTGATCGTGCAGTAAATGGCGAAGGACCAACTTTAATCGAAACAATGACTTATCGTTATGGTCCGCATACAATGGCTGGTGACGATCCAACTCGTTACAGAACTTCTGATGAAGATTCAGAATGGGAGAAAAAAGACCCATTAGTGCGTTTCAGAAAATTCTTAGAAGACAAAGGGTTATGGTCTGAAGAGAAAGAAACAGCAGTTATGGATCAAGCTAAAGATGACATTAAGAAAGCAATCAAAGAAGCTGATAAAGTTGAAAAACAAACAGTGACTGACTTAATGGATATCATGTATGAAGAAATGCCATCTAACTTGGCAGAACAATATGAAAATTACAAAGAGAAGGAGTCGAAGTAAACCATGGCACAAATGACAATGGTACAAGCAATTAACAACGCACTTAAAACTGAACTGCAAAATGATGAAAATGTGTTAGTTTTTGGTGAAGACGTTGGTGTTAACGGTGGCGTATTCCGTGTAACGGAAGGTTTACAAAAAGAATTCGGTGAAGATCGTGTATTCGATACACCATTAGCTGAGTCAGGAATCGGCGGTTTAGCATTAGGTTTATCTGCTGAAGGTTTCCGCCCAGTAATGGAAATCCAATTCTTAGGTTTCGTATTTGAAGTATTCGACTCTGTAGCTGGACAAATTGCACGTACACGTTTCCGTTCAGGTAACACTAAATCAGCACCTGTAACAATTCGTACTCCATTTGGCGGCGGTGTGCATACACCAGAACTTCATGCTGATAACTTAGAAGGTGTTTTAGCTCAATCTCCAGGATTGACTGTAGTTATTCCTTCTAACCCATACGATGCAAAAGGTTTATTGATCTCTGCAATTAAGAGCAATGACCCAGTTGTATATTTAGAACACATGAAATTGTATCGTTCATTCCGTGAAGAAGTTCCGGAAGAAGAATATGAAATTGAACTTGGAAAAGCAAAAGTGAAAAAAGAAGGTACAGACCTTACTGTTATCGCTTATGGCGCAATGGTTCAAGAATCATTAAAAGCAGTTGAAGAACTTGAAAAAGACGGTGTTTCTGTAGAAGTTATCGACTTGCGTACAGTTCAACCAGTTGATTATGAAACTTTAGTGGCTTCTGTTGAAAAAACAGGTCGTGCTGTAGTAGTACAAGAAGCGCAACGCCAAGCAGGTGTTGGTGCTCAAGTTGCAGCTGAATTAGCTGAACGTGCTATTCTTTCGTTAGAAGCTCCGATTGCTCGTGTTGCAGCAGCTGATACTGTTTATCCATTTACAGAAGCTGAAAACGTTTGGTTACCAAACAAAAACGATATCATCGAACAAGCTAACGCAACTTTAAACTTCTAATTGTATTCAATTAGAAAGTGAATCGGCATATTAACAATAGCTTTCGGGTAGATGACAACTGAGAACAGCTATCTGAAGGTTTGACAAAACATTTCTGTCCTTGCAGCTATTAAGTAGTGCAAGGGCAAATGGTTTGTCCGAGAAGTAAAATGATAAATTGAAGATAGATTTCGTTGAAACGGAATCAAGTTTTATGTCAGAATATAAACTAGAACAATATATTGATTTGATTTCAGTATGACTGTCGACTCAAGGGTTATAGCTTGAATAAATGACACTTTGTTTCAAATTTTGTTCTTTGTACTAGTTTATAAGACTTAAATTGACTTTTAGGAGGACAAGAACGTGGCATTTGAATTTAAATTACCCGATATTGGTGAAGGTATCCACGAAGGTGAAATTGTAAAGTGGTTTGTTAAAGCTGGAGACGAAATTGAAGAAGATGATATCTTAGCTGAGGTTCAAAATGATAAATCAGTTGTAGAAATTCCTTCTCCGGTTTCAGGTACTATTGAAGAAGTAGTAGTTGACGAAGGTACAGTAGCAGTTGTGGGTGATACAATTGTTAAAATTGATGCACCAGATGCTGAAGAAATGTCATTCAAAGGCGGACACAGCCACGATGACAGCAAAGAAGAAGCATCAGAACAACAAGAAACTAAACAACAAGCAGCAACAGTTTCAGAAGAAGGAACTGAAACAGCTTCTGGCGATGCACCGCAAACACCAACACAAGACGAAGAAATTGACGAAAACCGCGTTGTGAAAGCAATGCCTTCTGTTCGTAAATTTGCACGTGATAACGACGTTAATATCAAAGCTGTTAAAGGTACTGGTAAAAACGGACGTATTACAAAAGCAGACGTAGAAGCA
This sequence comes from Staphylococcus debuckii, assembly GCF_003718735.1. Taxonomy (NCBI): domain Bacteria; kingdom Bacillati; phylum Bacillota; class Bacilli; order Caryophanales; family Staphylococcaceae; genus Staphylococcus; species Staphylococcus debuckii. The sequence continues at coordinate 1,145,908 of NZ_CP033460.1, forward strand.
TACTTAAGCGGAGATACTAGCTCAAGCGTTGATGAAAGCGCTACATCAAGCGAAGCTGCATCTGCAGATACTTCATCAGCACAATCAGCACCTGTATCAGCTGAAGGCGAATTCCCAGAAACACGCGAAAAAATCCCTGCAATGCGTAAAGCAATTGCAAAAGCTATGGTAAACTCTAAACATACTGCGCCTCATGTAACATTAATGGACGAAGTAGAAGTACAAGCTTTATGGGATCACCGTAAAAAATTCAAAGAAATTGCTGCGGAACAAGGTACTAAATTAACATTCTTACCTTATGTTGTTAAAGCTTTAGTTTCAGCACTTAAAAAATACCCAGCATTAAACTCTGAATTTGACGAAGAAAACGGTGAAGTAGTAAACAAACACTACTGGAATATTGGTATTGCTGCTGATACAGAACGTGGTCTATTAGTACCAGTTGTTAAACACGCTGACCGCAAATCAATGTTCGAAATTTCAGATGAAATCAATGAACTTGCTGTTAAAGCACGTGATGGTAAATTGACTTCAGACGAAATGAAAGGTGCTTCATGCACAATCAGTAACATCGGTTCTGCAGGCGGTCAATGGTTCACTCCTGTAATTAACTACCCAGAAGTAGCTATTTTAGGAATCGGCCGTATTGCTCAAAAACCTATTGTTAAGGATGGGGAAATTGTAGCAGCACCTGTATTAGCATTATCATTAAGCTTTGACCATAGACAAATTGACGGAGCTACTGGTCAAAACGCAATGAATCACATCAAACGTTTATTAAATAATCCAGAATTATTATTAATGGAGGGGTAAAACATGGTAGTTGGTGATTTTCCAATTGAAACAGATACTATTGTAATCGGAGCAGGTCCAGGGGGTTATGTTGCAGCAATCCGCGCAGCACAATTAGGACAAAAAGTTACCATCGTTGAGAAAGGCGAATTAGGCGGTGTATGTCTTAACGTAGGATGTATCCCATCTAAAGCATTATTGCACGTTTCACACGTATTCCAAGAAGCACAGCATTCAGATAACTTAGGTATTATCGCTAAAGATGTTGAGCTTAAATATGACAAAGTACAAGACTTCAAAAAATCTGTCGTTAACAAATTAACAGGCGGTGTTGAAGGATTATTAAAAGGAAACAAAGTTGAAATTGTTAAAGGTGAAGCTTACTTCCACGACAGCAACAGCTTACGCGTTATGGATGAAAAAAGTGCACAAACTTACAACTTCAAAAATGCAATCATTGCTACAGGTTCTAGACCAATTGAAATTCCTAATTTCAAATTCGGCGAACGCGTTATCGACTCAACAGGTGCTTTAAACTTACAAGAAGCTCCTAAAAAATTAGTCGTAGTAGGCGGCGGTTACATTGGTTCTGAATTGGGCACAGCATTTGCGAACTTCGGTACAGAAGTTACAATTTTAGAAGGTGCTAAAGATATCTTAGGCGGCTTCGAAAAACAAATGACTCAACCAGTTAAGAAAAAAATGAAAGAAAAAGGTATTGAAATTGTTACTGAAGCAATGGCTAAATCTGCTGAAGAAACTGCAGATGGCGTTAAAGTAACTTATGAAGCTAAAGGTGAAGAAAAATCAATCGAAGCTGATTATGTATTAGTTACTGTTGGACGTCGTCCGAACACTGATGAAATGGGTCTTGAAGAAGTCGGCATCAAATTTGCAGACCGCGGATTATTAGAAGTTGACGATCAAAGCCGTACATCAGTTAAAAATATCTTTGCAATCGGTGATATCGTTCCTGGTTTACCACTTGCTCATAAAGCAAGTTATGAAGGTAAAGTTGCTGCTGAAGCAATTTCAGGTGAAAAATCTGCAGTAGACTATATCGGTATGCCAGCTGTATGCTTCACTGAACCAGAATTAGCAACAGTAGGTTACAACGAAGCACAAGCTAAAGAAGAAGGCTTGGATTATAAAGCTTCTAAATTCCCTTACGCTGCTAACGGTCGTGCTTTATCATTAGATGATACTAATGGATTTGTTAAATTGTTAACACTTAAAGAAGATGGTACTTTAATCGGTGCACAAGTTGTAGGTACTGGTGCGTCTGATCTTATCTCTGAATTAGGTTTAGCAATCGAATCTGGTATGAATGCTGAAGATATCGCATTAACAGTACATGCGCACCCAACTTTAGGTGAAATGAGCATGGAAGCTGCTGAAAAAGCAATCGGATTACCAATCCACACTATGTAATAAAACCCAACATTAGATTAAGCATATAATGAGAAACCGTCGAGCTATGGCTCGGCGGTTTTTCCATCTTTGGAATAGTAAAAGACGTGGTATAATACTATGGAAATCGACATAATAGAAGGAGGACAAACGAATGGAATACCAATACCCGATAGATGTTGATTGGTCACAAGATGAAATGCTTGCAGTTATCAATTTCTTTAATAAAATTGAAGATTACTACGAAAGAAAAGTAGAAGGTTCTGCTCTTAAAAACGCTTATAGCGACTTCAAAAAAGTAGTACCAGGTAAGGCAGACGAAAAAAATATCTTTGCTGAATTTGAAAAAAGCAGCGGTTATAACAGCTATAAAGTAGTGAAATTAGTGAAAGATAATCCTGAGGAAAAATATTTCAGTGCAAATGCAGAATAAAAAGCATCAATAATCTAAAAAAACCTTTTATATCAGACAGGGGCTGGGACAATTAGTTTGTTCTAGCCCTTTCTTTTTTACGTCAAAAATAAAATGAAAAGGTTACCAAGCAACTATTTACAAAATAACTTTCGGCAAAGTATAATAGTATAGCTAAACAAAAAGTTTGATAATACTAAACAAATCGAATCATTCAGACTTAAAAATTTAAGTTGAAATAGAAAGATATAGGTGAACAGTTTGAATATTGGTCAGAAACTGCGTAACTTACGTAAAATAAAAAATTTAACACAAGAAGAATTGGCAGAACGCACCGATTTATCGAAAGGTTATATTTCCCAAATTGAAAGTGGGCAATCCTCTCCCAGTATGGAAACCTTTTTGCATTTATTAGAAGTGCTCGGCACCTCTCCAGAATTATTTTTCAAAGAAAAACCCAAAGAAAAAATATTATATCCAAAAGCAGAGCAAGCTATTTACGACGAGTACGATGAAGGTTACATATTAAATTGGCCGATTAATCGATCCAACGAATTTGAGATGGAGCCACTGATCATTACGCTGCGTCCGCAAACCGCCTACAAAATCTTCAAACCATCAGAGTCAGACACATTCATTTACTGTCTCGAAGGCGTGTTGACTTTGAACTTAGGCGAGGAAGTTTATACAGCAAGAGAAGGAGATGCACTTTATTTCAAAGCAGAAAGCAATCACCAACTCTCAAATACTACACAAAGATACGCAAAGGCAATGATTGTTGCGACTGCGTCATATTTATAGGAGGAAAAGACAAAGTTGACACCTTTACTATCACTGAAATCAGTCAGCAAACAATTTGACGGCCAACAAGTTTTAAATAATATCGATTTAGATTTCGAGCCCGGCCATTTTTACACTTTACTAGGCCCGTCCGGCTGCGGCAAAACAACCATCCTGAAATTAATTGCAGGTTTCGAACAAGCCGATGCAGGCTCCATTATTTACCAAGGAAAGACCATCAATAAGATACCCGCAAACAAACGTACCGTGAATACCGTCTTCCAAGATTACGCGCTCTTTCCGCACCTGAACGTCTATGATAACGTCGCTTTTGGTTTGAAACTGAAGAAAAAGAAAGATTCAGAGATTCAAGAAAAGGTGAGAGAAGCTCTGAAACTTGTTAAGTTGGAAGGCTATGAACACCGTGGTATTGAAGAAATGAGCGGCGGCCAGAAACAAAGAGTGGCCATTGCACGCGCTATTGTCAATGAGCCGGAAATCTTATTATTAGATGAATCCTTGTCAGCATTAGACTTAAAATTGCGTACAGAAATGCAATATGAATTACGTGCCTTACAATCACGATTAGGCATTACGTTTATTTTTGTCACGCATGACCAAGAAGAAGCTTTAGCTTTAAGTGATTATATTGTGGTATTGAAAGATGGAAAGATTCAACAATTCGGAACGCCTTTAGATATCTATGATGAACCTGTAAACCGGTTTGTTGCCGACTTTATTGGCGAATCTAATATTATTGAAGGAACGATGGTCGAAGATTACTTAGTGAATATTTATGATAAAGACATAGCATGTGTAGATATGGGTATTACATCAGGTCAAAGAATCGAAGTAGTGATACGGCCAGAAGATATTACAATAACACCGCCAAATGAAGGATTATTCCAAGCTAAGGTAGATGCATTGCTTTTCAGAGGTGTGCATTATGAAATCAACTGTATGGACCAAGAAGGCTATGAATGGATGATTCAAACAACTAAGAAAGCTGAAGTTGGCAGTACTGTAGGCTTATATTTTGAACCGGAAGCTATTCATATCATGGTACCAGGAGAAACTGAAGAAGAATTTGATAAACGAATCGAAAGTTATGAGGAAGCCGAGGATGAGTAAATTAAATAAGTGGCTGTTTATACCTTATATTCTTTGGATGATTGGATTTATTATTATTCCTGTGATTTTACTCATTTATTTTTCTTTCATAGATATTCATGGGCATTTCAGTTTTACGAATTATGAACAAATCTTTTCGCTGCGTTATTTTAAGATGATGGCTTATTCAATTTTGTATGCGGCGATTATTACTTTGGTCACTTTAGTTATCAGTTATCCTGCAGCGTACTTTATTAGTTATTCTATTCATCAAAATTTATGGATTCTCATTTTAATCATCCCGACGTGGATTAATTTACTCCTCAAGACGTATGCATTTATCGGGATTTTCAGTCATGATGGAATTATCAATCAAATTCTAGGTTGGTTGCATCTTCCGAAAGCAGATTTGCTGTTTACAGCACCCGCTTTTATTATTGTAGCCAGTTATATTTATATTCCTTTCATGATACTGCCGATTTTCAATAGCATGAAAACAATTCCGAAGAATTTGCTGCAAGCTTCTAGCGACTTAGGAGCAGGCAAATGGACAACTTTCAGAAAAATCATTTTGCCGTTGACGAAAGAGGGAGTCTTATCTGGGATACAAGTAACCTTTATTCCTGCTTTATCGCTCTTTATGATTACACGTTTAATCGCTGGCAATAAAGTGATGAACATTGGTACTTCAATCGAAGAACAATTTTTAGTTATCCAAAACTATGGAATGGGTTCGACCATCGCTATTGCGTTGATTGTCTTTATGGCTTTAGTGTTAATCATTACGAAGTCAGGCAATGAAGGAGGCAGACGCTCATGAAATGGTATGGTAAATTATATTTGGCTGTATTAATTATCGGATTATATATTCCGATTATTTTTCTGATGGTCTACTCATTTAATTCAGCAGGTAATATGATTCATTTTGAACATTTTACCTTAGAACATTATCAGACACTTTTCCAAGATGACCGATTAATGTCGATTCTCTTTAATACCATTGCTGTAGCGCTACTTGCAGCGGCTGTATCGACAGTAGTCGGCACGTTCGGTGCGATTGCTTTATATCATTTGAGACAAAAGAAATTGCGCTTAACTTTTTTAACTTTAAACAATGTATTGCTCGTTTCTTCAGACGTGGTTATCGGCGCTTCATTTCTGATTATGTTTACAGCACTCGGGCATTTTACAGGTTTAGGACTAGGATTTTGGACAGTGCTTACTTCTCATATTGCGTTTTGTATACCGATTGTGGTCATTCTTATTTTGCCGCAACTGTATGATATGAATCAGCATATGTTTGATGCAGCTCGAGATTTAGGAGCAAGTGAGTGGCAGATACTGAATCGTGTGATGCTGCCTAATTTAATGCCGGCCGTCCTTGCAGGATTTTTCATGGCACTTACTTATTCATTAGATGACTTTACAGTAAGCTTTTTTGTGACGGGTAATGGATTCAGCGTTTTATCTGTAGAAGTTTATGCTATGGCGCGTAAAGGTATCAGTATGGAAATCAATGCGATTTCGACGTTAATTTTTGCAGTCATCGTTATCGGGATTGCAGGTTATTACCTGATTCAGCATACTACTAAAAAAAGACAATCTGTGAAACGAGGCATGATGCGATGAAAAAATTGATGCAGTTGATTATCGGCGCATTAGTACTCGGGCTCTTATTTTTAGGTTTAAGCAAATGGTATAGTGCTGAAGATAATCAGAAGACTGGGAAGAAGATATATGTTTATAACTGGGGAGAATATATCGACCCTGATTTGATTAAGAAATTTGAAAAAGAAACCGGTATCAAAGTCGTATATGAAACCTTTGATTCCAATGAAGCGATGGAAGCTAAAATCCGTAACGGCGGCACACATTATGATGTGGCGTTTCCAAGCGAGTATACGGTTCAGAAGATGAAAAAAGATCATTTATTATTACCTTTAAATCATCGTAAGTTGCCAAATATGAAAAATTTGGATAGTGATTATATGAATATGTCTTATGACCCGCACAATCGTTATTCCATTCCTTACTTTTTCGGAACGGTAGGGATTATTTATAACAAAACAGCTTATCCGAAAGAAGATTTCACAAGTTGGCAGAGTTTATATAATCCTAAGTTTAAAAATGATATTATATTAGTGGATGGTGCTCGAGAAATTATGGGGATGAGCTTAAATAAATTAGGTTATAGTTTGAACGATACGAATCCAAAACATTTGCAACAAGCAGAGAATGATCTTAGTCGTCTGGCACCTCAAGTTAAAGGGGTAGTAGGCGATGAGGTCACTATGATGTTAGAACAGCATGAAGCAAATATCGCAGTCGTATGGAGCGGTGCTGCGGCACCCATTGTTCAAGAGCATCCTGAATTTAATTATGACGTGCCTAAAGAAGGCTCGAATTTATGGTTTGATAATATGGTAATTCCTAAAACCGCTCAAAATAAAGAAGGCGCCTACCAATTTATTAATTTCTTGCTAGATGCCAAAAATAGTAAGCAAAACACAGAATGGGTCGGTTATGCGACACCAAATAAAGCAGCTGCACAAATGTTGCCGGCTGAAATTCGCAACGACCATCGATTTTATCCGACAAAAGATACTCAAAATAGGCTTGAAGTATATAAAGATTTGGGTAAAGATATTCTAAGTGATTATAACGAACATTTTTTGAATTTTAAAATGACGTTACAATAAAAAATAGATAAGTAAAATGTAATAGGGAGTGTTAGTGATGTCTGGAGAACCACAATACACACAAATTAAACGGCCAGTGAGCAGAGTGGCCGAAAAAGTACTGGGGTGGCTGAACTGGATTGGCTTGTTGCTGCTTACAGTAGCTACAATGTTTATTGCGCTGGTGTCATTCAGCAATGATACATCCATTCAAAAGTTAGAACAAACATTGACCAATAATGAATTTGCGCAACAAGTATTGACGAATAACGGGTTGAATACTACTCAATTTGTCATTTGGCTGCAAAATGGAATATGGGCAGTGATAGTGTATTTAATTGTTTGTTTATTAATTTCATTCTTAGCACTTATTTCGATGAATATTCGAGTGCTTTCTGGGATTTTGTTTTTAATTGCATCAATTATTACTTTACCGCTTGTGTTATTGCTTGCGACTGTCATTATACCTATTCTTTTCTTTATCGTAGCAATCATGATGTTTGCCCGTAAAGATCGCATTGAATCAGTGCCTTATTATCCAGGTGGTTATGGTCCTTATGACCGTGATTACGATTATGGACGAGACGATTATTACAATCGTCCTGAACATGATAGAGGCAGAGGGCGTTACGAGGATGATTATGAAGACAAGAGAAATCGCCGTCCCCGTCATGAACCTGCATATGAAAAACGTGATAGAGAACTTGCAGAAGAAGAGGACGATACACGCGTATACCGTCCTGAAAAAGAACGAGGTGCTGAAGCGGGTAATCGCTATCAAGATGAACAGAATCCGCAAGCTGATTATGAAGACGAACCACAATTCTTGTCACGACAAGCTAAATATAAACAAAAATCTGCAGACGAAGTAAAAGAAGAACAAGAGATGGACGCTTACGAACGCGAACAAGCACGTATTGATGAAATAGAAGGCAATAATGAAGCGGAAGAAGAAGTCCAAAATCGTGTTAATGAACCGCGTAAAGGTGAAACACCTGAAGAGAAAGCAGCACGTAAACGCGAGAAGAAAGAACGTAAAAAACGCGCGAAAGAACTCCGTAAGCAACGCCCGAGTGCAGTCAATCAACGTCGTATGAATTTTGAAGAGCGTCGTTCATTCAGTCAGCAAAAACCTGAGCATCCTGAATCAGAAAAGCCAGAAGATAAAGCAGCAGATAATACTGAAACACCAGTGGATGACACAAAAGAAGATAAATAAATAAGTAACGGTTAGGTCTATATTAATATGTAGATTTAACCGTTATTTTTTTATTTTCGACAAAGGAATGAATTCAAATGTAATTTATATAATAATTAGTTGTAATATGAAACTATACATGCATAAACCTTATTTGACAGGGTATGTACGATTATAAGACCAGTTCAAATGGCCTTAAAATAACGGCTGAGGTTAGCGAACAACAAATCAGAATGCAGCCTCGATCTTGCCTAATCAGGAGGGTAAATCCATGAACAGAAAATTAGAGAGAGTGATAGGTTGGATTGGTGTAGGTTTAACCCTACTATATACCTTATTATTTCTCATTGGCTTAGCCATGGGTAAAGGCACATTATCTAAAATATTATTAAAACAAGGCGATTCAAGTATGTCAGCCTCATACTTGCAACACTCAATGATCTTTGAAGCAGTAGCATTAATTGTAGTTGCAATCATCGCAGCAGTAGGTATCGTTTTAAGTAAGAAAAGCCGTATTCTAGCTGGTGTTTTACTCATTATTGCTGCAGTAATTGGCGTTTTCTTATCTAACTTCATCGCTTCAATCTTATTCTTCATTGCAGGTATTATGTTATTTGTAAGAAGAAGTCAGAAGAAGCATAGAGAAAATCAAGAATACGATAGAAAACACGGTTACTTTGATGCTACAACAAGCAAAGATGACGATTTAGATGAATTGCATAAAAAAGGTAAAGTAGATCCAAACTTAGAAGACCCTGAACATTATTCAGAAGCAGAACATGCTGCACACAATCGTAAAGAAAGAGAAAGACGCGAAAGTGGTGTTTTAGGCGGCAAAAAACATGACGAACATGAAAATAACCAGCATCAAGAAAATGATCACAATCCTAAAGAAGAACGTATTTATACTGAGGAACGTGGTTATGATAAAAAAGGAAATGAATTTGTCGAAAAAGACGAAGAAACTTTCTATGAAGACAATAAAGACGATATCAGCAACAATGACTTAACAAGTCAACGTCGTCGAAATAATGACGAACGACCAAGCCGTCATGATTTAGATGATAAGAAATAAAAGAGCAACATAAAGGCCTCGCTCCGGTAAGGATGCGAGGCCTTTATGTTACGTTTAAAGCTCTTGGAAAGTTTGAATAATTAAATGGATGTTCAAAATGCTAAGCACTCCGATTAAAATCCAAGAGACAATATTAATCCATAATTTGTTTTTAAAACGACCCATTAGATCTGAGTTGTTGGTAGCAAGTTGTAAAGGAATCAATGAGAACGGCAGGGCAATACTTAAAAATACTTGTGAGAAGACCAGCAATTGTTCCATCATCGCTTCGTTACCGTTAAAGATAATGAGACAGACGATGACAGGAATAATAGCAATCCCACGTGTGATTAAACGATTCAACCAATTCGGTATTTTTAAATTGATAAAGCCTTCCATCACGATTTGTCCTGCTAAGGTACCCGTAATCGTTGAGTTTTGACCTGATGCTAATAAAGCTACAGCAAATAAGGTACTCATCAAACCGCCTAATGAAGCGCCTAATAACGGTTGTGTCTTCAAGGCGTGGTACAAGTCATAGAATCCGCCAAGACTTTCTGAATTGCCGCCATAGAATAAAGCGGCTCCTAATATCAGCAATAAACAGTTAATAACGAATGCAATACTCAATTGAATGTTGGAGTCAATTGTTGCAAATTTAATAGCTTGTGCTTTTGAATCTTCATCTTTACGGTCATAAGTACGTGATTGCACGATAGAAGAATGCAAGTATAAGTTATGAGGCATAATTGTCGCGCCTACGATACCTAAAGCAATATATAGTGCGCCGTGTTCCGTAATAATCTTGCTGCTAGGAACAAAGCCGTTTAGGATACGCGTTACATCCGGAGAAGCAATATAGACTTCAAAAATAAAGATAGCTAAGACTGTAAATATTAATGTCCCAACAATCGCTTCAATCTTTCTGAAACCGAACTTCATAATGAACAACAAGATAAACACATCTAAGACGGTAATGATAGCACCGACGATTAAAGGAATTCCGAATAATAGGTCAAGTGCAATCGCGCTCCCGATCACTTCGGCAACATCGGTTGCGATAATTGCGAGTTCAGCTATAATCCAGAATACATAGCCTAAAGGTTTATTCAAATAATGTTTCGTAACTTGTGCTAAATCGTAGCCAGATGCGATTCCTAATCTGACAGTCATACTTTGTAAGAGCATGGCAGACAAACTGGAGACAAGGATAATAAACAATAGGATATATCCATATTTCGCACCGCCTTGCATAGATGTAATCCAGTTACCTGGATCCATATAGCCAACAGCGACCAGCAATCCAGGTCCTAGGAAAGACAAGAATTTCTGCTTGATACTGCTGCTGGAGTTAAAGCTGACAGAATTATTGACTTCATTTAAACTGTCAGTGTCATATTTGACCTGCTTTTTACTCAAGAAGGTCACCTCCGCTTCTAATACTTCTAATATTGTTCAATAATAAAGTAAAAATAAAGTTAGGTCAACCTAAAAATTTAATGTGAATGCTTTTTTAGCGTAGAACGACACAAATTTTTATAGAAAAAAGCACCTCATCTGTTCAAACAGAAAAGGTGCGAAAATAATCCTGAGTGTAGTTATAAGTTTTAGAGTATGCTATTATGAGTAAAACTTAAGTAATTGCTCAAAAGTATCTTCTAAATAACTTTTAAAGGCTTTATCAGTTTTAAGTTCAGGTGCTTTAGGAGATAATGTACGTGCAATGAAAAATTCGCCTTTTTTCAATTGATGGGCACGATGTAGTGCTTCATGCAACTCATCAGTTGTCAGGTCTTTAATAAGTGGTTTTTCCATTTTAACGTGGTCCGTACAAATCCGGTAATCCTCTGGCAAGTTTTCAATCTCATCAAAGTGCTTGTCAAAGACTTCAATGTAGTGATTTTTATTTTTAGCCTCATGCATGACACCGAACATGACAAAGACTTGATTTTCGTAGAGACCGATTTGGAAGTGAGGCAGCATTTTATAACCGCGTTTATTAGTTGAAAAGGCCACCCATGTATCTTTAGGCGGATTAACTGTACGACGAGCATGTTTTGCAATATGTGCATAGAACTCATCAGGCGTGTGGGTATTCAAGAAATCAGTGAAGTAATCACCAAGAGCTGCGAGTTTAGGTTGAATTTCTGATTCAATGGCAGCCATACGTCCTTCTAAACCTGGAACTTCAAAGACTTTAAAGTTTTGTTGAGTGAAAGTGAATTTAGACATCGTTTGCCTCCTGTTTGTTGTATTGAAAATATTGTAGCATAATTTGGATAGACAAACAGAGCAGATGCAATTTCATACAGTATAGAGTGCGTTATAATAACAATAAAGGGGTGTTCGACATGGCAGTATATGATTACGCAAAAGGGCTCGTGATTGAAGCGGGCAATAATATACGAAAAATGATGCAAGAAGAAATAGATATTGAAACAAAATCTAATCCGAATGATTTAGTAACCAATGTTGATAAAGCCACGGAGGATTTTATCTACAATAATATTATGGAGAATTATCCAGATGCGCAGGTGATAGGGGAAGAAGGGCATGGTAAGCCAATGTCTGAATTGAAGCCTGAGGGCGTTGTATGGGTCATTGATCCGATTGATGGTACATTGAACTTTGTGCATCAGCAAGAAAACTTTGCCATTTCCATCGGCATTTATAACGACGGCAAACCTTATGCAGGATTTGTCTATGACGTGATGAACGATAAATTGTATCATGCAAAAGCCGGCGAGGGTGCATTTGTGAATGAACACCCATTGAAACCGATTGCAGGCAGTGAATTGAAGAAAAGTTTAATTGGAATTAATCCAAACTGGTTAACAAAGCCACAAATAGGTGTTATATTCAAAAAGGTAGTAGATGATGCGAGAAGCGCACGTGCTTACGGTTCAGCAGCTTTAGAAATCGTGAATGTCGCGCGAGGCAAACTCGCTGCATATATGACACCAAGATTACAGCCTTGGGACTTTGCAGGCGGTTTGATTATTTTAAATGAAGTAGGCGGCGTCGGTTCAGATTTATTAGGCAAACCTTTGGAACTGACACAACCTCACTCCGTTTTAGTAGGCAACCAAGCAGTGCATGAAGAAATTCTGAATAAACATATGCTTTCTGAAAAAGAAACACTAGAAGCACTGCACGCAAGATACAAACAATAAAAAGGTCGGGACCATGTATGCATAAGCAAATGAGCATTAAACTGCTCATCTGCTGCATGGCATGAACCCAACCTTTTTCTTTTGACTGAAATTTATGAGTAATCTCCATTATGCAGGGTACTGCAATAAATGGATACCTTTGTTACAAATGTGTCGATTCGCTTATAGCCAGCCATTTTCTCGGTATTTCTTTTTCGTAGCAAATCCTGCGCCGAAGATACCAACCATGATTACAAATGTAATAATCGCGAATGGTAAGCTCTTAGCTCCGATACTGAAACTGAACAGTAAAAGGAACAGAACTGCTAGAACTGTGTATACCCAAAAAATCGCATGTGATTTTTTTTTCTGCATTCAAACCCCACCTTATTATTCTTTGCTCAATAATATGATATAATAAAAAAGTTGCAAATTGAAGTGGGAATTTACTCAAGAAAGGAAATTTAGTATGACAAATTTAAGAAATGACGTTCGAAATATTGCTATTATCGCTCACGTTGACCATGGTAAAACTACTTTAGTAGATGAATTATTAAAACAGTCTGGTATTTTCCGTGAGAATGAACACGTTGACGAACGTGCAATGGATTCAAATGATTTAGAAAGAGAACGCGGTATTACAATTTTAGCAAAAAATACTGCGGTTGATTATAAAGGCACTAGAATTAATATCTTAGATACACCAGGACACGCTGACTTCGGTGGCGAAGTTGAACGTATTATGAAAATGGTAGACGGTGTTGTATTAGTTGTTGATGCCTACGAAGGTACAATGCCTCAAACACGTTTCGTGTTGAAAAAAGCCTTAGAACAAAACTTAAAACCTGTTGTGGTTGTAAATAAAATCGATAAACCTTCAGCACGTCCTGAAGCAGTTGTCGATGAAGTATTAGATTTATTTATCGAATTAGAAGCAAATGATGAACAATTAGAATTCCCAGTTGTTTATGCTTCAGCGGTAAATGGTACTGCAAGCTTGGATCCAGAAACTCAAGATGAAAACATGCAATCATTATATGAAACAATTCTTGAAGAAATTCCAGCACCAAAAGACAACAGAGATGAACCATTACAATTCCAAGTTGCTTTATTAGATTATAACGATTACTTAGGACGTATCGGTATCGGTCGTGTGTTCAGAGGAACAATTAAAGTTGGCGACCAAGTATCATTATTGAAACTTGACGGCAGCGTTAAAAACTTCCGTGTCACTAAATTATTCGGTTTCTTCGGATTGAAACGTGAAGAGATTGAAGAAGCACATGCCGGTGACTTAATCGCAGTATCTGGTATGGAAGATATCAACGTTGGTGAAACTGTTACACCACATGACCACCAAGAAGCATTACCAGTATTGCGTATTGATGAGCCAACATTAGAAATGACTTTCCGTGTTAATAACTCACCATTCGCTGGTCGCGAAGGTCAATACGTTACTGCACGTCAAATTCAAGATCGTTTAGATCAACAACTTGAAACAGACGTATCATTGAAAGTAACACCGACAGATTCACCAGATGCTTGGACAGTAGCCGGCCGTGGTGAATTACACTTATCTATCTTAATCGAGAATATGCGTCGTGAAGGATATGAATTGCAAGTTTCTAAACCGCAAGTTATCTTAAAAGAAATCGATGGTAAATTATGCGAACCATTCGAACGTGTACAATGTGAAGTACCGCAAGAAAATGCTGGTGCAGTTATTGAATCATTAGGTCAACGTAAAGGTGAAATGTTAGACATGGTCACAACTGACAATGGCTTAACACGTTTAATCTTTATGGTACCAGCTCGTGGTTTAATCGGTTATACAACTGAATTTATGTCTATGACAAGCGGTTATGGTATTATCAACCATACTTTCGAAGAATTCCGTCCACGTGTTAAAGGGCGTATCGGTGGCCGCCGTAACGGTGTGCTTGTATCAATGGACCAAGGTAAAGCAAGTGCTTACGCTATCATCGGTCTTGAAGATCGCGGTACAAACTTCATGGAACCTGGTACTGAAGTATACGAAGGTATGATCGTTGGTGAAAACAACCGTGATAACGACTTAACAGTTAATATTACTAAAACTAAAAACCAAACCAACGTGCGTTCAGCAACAAAAGACCAAACTGAAACAATGAAACGTCCACGTATTTTGACTCTAGAAGAAGCGTTAGAATTTATTGATGATGACGAATTATTAGAAGTAACACCTGAAAATATTCGTTTGAGAAAGAAAATCTTAAATAAAGCACAACGTGAAAAAGAAGCAAAACGCGTTAAACAAATGATGCAAGAAGACGAACAATAAAATAGATAGAATCAATCTCTGAGTGAGATGGTGATGCACGCCGAGAAGTTAGGTTGAATACTAACTTCCCGGCGTGTATTTTTTTGGTGGAAAGTAGAGTGGAGGCGTGTATGCGGGCGGTGTATAGTGAAATCGGTTGATTGGGGAGATTGACGAAGTATGCAGGTGAGGAAGGGGCGGTTGATGAGGAATGTTGTAGGAATTAGCGGTTGAGGTGAGGGCAGAATTTTGCTTATTTGAGCAGATGAGATATTGTTTTTTAGGATTTGTGCGTAATCTAGACTTTTCTCGGGAACTAGTGTCTAGAATAGTGTGTTTTCTGGACACAACTTTAGAACTAGTGTCTAGAATAGTGTGTTTTCTAGACACAACTTTAGGACTAATGTCTAGAATCAGCATTATCTATCAACTTCGTGTCCAATAAACGGATATATCGGCCAAGAATGGGAGCAACGTGTCCAATAAACAGATATATAGGCCAAGATTCGATGCAACATGTCCAATAAACGAATATATTGGCCAAGAATACGGACAACGTGTCCAATAAACAGGTATATTGGCCAAGATTCAAGCAAACATGTCCAATATCCGCTCCCCACATACTTCCTCCTATCTCCTCATTCCAACACCAACCCACATCCGTCCGCACCGCCCCCCCTATAAAGACAAAAAATATCGAAGACCAACAAGTCTTCGATATTTCTTCTATTCATTAAAATGAAATTCGTTATTTTCTTGATAGAAATTATTACGTTGCTTTGGAACATCTAAACGGCTTTTACATTCGCCGCACATAAACGTACGCATCGGATTATTTTTCAACTGTTTAGCTTCCAAAGTATTTTCGTCAATGAGTACTTCGGTATCACAAATGATACACTGTACTTTTTTCAAATTATACCACCTCGATATAAATCACATGTTTGAATTCATGTGAGTAACCTTCTTCAGGTATGTAAATGAAACTATCAACGCCATTGTCATCGTATAAGCGTTTACCATGATCAGCAAATTTAAAGAATAGATATGGCAATAAGCTGATGGGAATTTCGATGGAATCTTCATCGTTTGATAAACGGATAGCAGTAGCATTGTCGTTTGGCTCAGCATTTTTAAAGAAAGGTGTCATGTTGATTACAAATGTATCTTCAATCATGGCGCGTTTCTTATATTTTGTTTCTGAGTTTAATGTAGGCGGGTTAGTTTGACCTTCTAAAATGGCACGGTTCCAAGCACGATTGTTTTGGAATTCAATCGGTTTTGTCCCTTCGAAAACACCATTTTCCAAGTCTTCAATTTTGACTTTACGATCATCAAAAATCCAAGTTGTACTATCTAAAGTGATTGGAAATTTAACGTTACCCTTAATTTGTATCATTATTATGCGCTCCCCTTTATTATATCTGAGTATATAATAACATAGATTGGATAAAGTGAATTGAAATTTACTTGCAATTTAGTATCGAGTAGGCTAAAATTTTTAATATGACAACAAATGATAGGGGGAGTATGTCATGGCTAAAACGAATAGTATAAATAATGCGGCATATGACCAATTAAATAAAGATGCAGACCGCATCCTACAATTAATTAAAGTACAGATGGATAATCTTACATTGCCGCAATGTCCATTATACGAAGAAGTTTTAGATACACAAATGTTCGGATTGCAAAAGGAAGTAGACTTTGCAGCTAATTTAGGCCTTATTGATATTGAAATGGGCAAAGAAATTATGTTGCGTCTTGAAAAAGAATTGTCTAAACTTCATGAAGCATTCACAAATGTTTAATTTTTAACATATCAGCACCAGATAAGACATTTTCATCGGCTGTCTATCCATCAATTTATGAATGGATGCAGCCGATTTTTCTTATCAATCTAAATAGGAATTACTTGCATCATTTTGCAAATCTATGGTTCTATAAAGAGAGATTGTAAATTCAACTTTACATTATAGTAAAGTGTATTTATAACGGATTGAGGAGAATGTTTGGAGCACTTTCAAATATTAGAATTGGATGATTAACTAAAATGAATAATTTAAAAGCAATCTTTCGACATGTGGGAAAATATTCGAAATTTATCGATTATCCGCTTGTCATTACTTACATAACGCTTTGTTTAATTGGTTTAATTATGGTTTATAGTGCCAGCATGGTTGCTGCGACAAAGGGAACGCTGACCGGTGGTATACCTGTATCAGGCACTTATTTTTACACGAGACAATTAATGTATGTCATTATGAGCTTTATCATAGTCTTCTTTATGGCATTTTTCATGAACGTTAAATTCTTGCAGCAGAAAAAAGTACAACAAGGGATGATGCTGATAATCTTTCTACTATTATTTGCGACACTCTTGATAGGGAAAAATATCAACGGGTCTAAAAGTTGGATCAACCTTGGTTTCATGAACTTGCAAGCTTCGGAATTATTAAAAATTGCTATCATTTTATATTTGCCTTACATGATTAATAAGAAGCGACCTCAAGTATTTACGAATTCTAAGTTGATTAGAGGGCCGATTATCTTTATTCTCCTTTGTGTAGGATTAGTATTTTTACAAAAAGACGTCGGTCAAACGATGTTGATTTTAATCATCTTCTTTTCAATTTTGTTTTATGCAGGTATTTGGGTGAAACAAGTATTGAAATATGGCATAGGTATTTTTATTTTAGGCATCGTCATATTTGGTGGTGCTGCATTATTAGGTATATTGCCTTCATATTTAGTTGCTCGTTTCAGTATTGTGACGAATCCTTTTAAATATGAATCTGGAACAGGTTATCACGTAGCGAACTCACTTATGGCAATTGGTAACGGGGGATTATTCGGTAAAGGGTTAGGCAATAGTGTGCTGAAACTAGGCTACTTGCCTGAACCGCATACTGACTTTATCTTCGCAGTGATTTGTGAGGAATTAGGATTAATCGGCGGAATGTTAGTGTTGGGACTACTATTCTTCATTGTGTATCGTGCGTTCCAATTAGCATCTCAAACGACTTCTTATTTCTATAAGTTAGTTTGTGTCGGTATTGCGAGTTATATCGGAAGTCAAACTTTCGTCAACTTAGGCGGTATTTCAGCACTTATTCCTTTAACAGGTGTGCCATTGCCGTTTATCAGTTTCGGCGGATCTTCCATGATTGCATTAAGTATTGCTTTAGGATTGCTCTTAATTACGGCTAAGCAAATTAAGCTGGATAAGAAACGAGCGAAGCAGCAACATGTTGATATACCAAGAAAATATTAAAACTCTTTCAGGAGTTGGGACATTAAATTGTTCCAACTCCTATTTTTATGCGGGAATGTAAACTTTTAAATAAAATTGATTAACAATACACAAACATTTTAAAAAGTTAACTCAAAAACGTTAAAGCTTTTAAATTAAGTAAACATGATTAGTGTTGAAGAAACATATAACTAATAATTATTATGGTTGATAAGGTTATGTGATATAATAGGGATATGCTGTTTAATACATCTACTAAAGTAGAATTATTACTATAAATGTAACTTAAACAGGGGGATATTTTAATTGGAAAAGGGATTTTCAAAGGTTTCTTTTTCAGTAGTAAGAAGTTGAAGTTGAACTTGAATGTTCGTGTTTCAAGGATTTTGTGCACATTAAGGGTTTTGAAAATTCTAATAATTCAGATGGGGGTAAGTGTCATTGAAGAAGATTAATAAGTTAATGGTTGCTAACCGTGGTGAGATTGCGATTCGTATTTTCCGTGCGGCAACTGAGTTAAATATTAAAACGGTAGCGATTTATTCTAATGAGGACAAGGGTTCATTACATAGAAACAAGGCGGATGAATCTTATTTGGTCGGTGAGGATTTAGGACCGGCGGATAGTTATTTGAATATTGAACGTATTATTCAAGTGGCGAAGAATGCTGGTGTGGACGCGATTCATCCTGGTTATGGTTTCTTAAGTGAAAATGAAACGTTTGCACGTCGTTGTGCGGAAGAAGGTATTATCTTTGTCGGACCTGAATTGAAGCATTTGGATATGTTCGGGGACAAGGTGAAGGCGCGCGCAACTGCGATTGAAGCGGGTTTGCCGGTAATTCCGGGTACGGATGGTCCAATCGAGGATTATCATAAGGCAGCGGACTTTGCGAACGAGGCGGGTTATCCGTTGATGATTAAAGCCACAAGTGGCGGTGGCGGTAAAGGTATGCGTATTGTGAATAGTGAAGATGAATTGGAAGAAGCATTTTCTCGTGCAAAATCTGAAGCTGAAAAGTCCTTCGGCAATAGCGAAGTGTATATTGAAAAATATATTAATGAGCCAAAGCATATTGAAGTGCAGATTATGGGTGATTCTGAAGGCCATATTGTCCACTTGTATGAACGTGATTGTTCGGTTCAACGTCGTCATCAAAAGGTGGTCGAAGTGGCACCGTCTGTTGGATTAGATGAAGGTTTGCGCGAACGTATTTGCGAAGCAGCTTTACAATTGATGAATAATGTAGGTTATGTGAATGCCGGAACTGTTGAATTCTTAGTTTCTGGTGATGATTTCTATTTCATTGAAGTCAATCCGCGTGTCCAAGTTGAACATACGATTACTGAAATGATTACAGGTATTGATATTGTGAAAACGCAAATCTTAGTCGCAGATGGTGAATGTTTATTCGGCGAAGAAATCGGCATGCCACACCAAGAGGATATTCAAACATTGGGCTATGCCATTCAATGTCGTATTACTACTGAAGATCCTGAAAATGATTTTATGCCGGATACTGGTCACATCATTGCTTATCGTTCTAGCGGCGGTTTCGGCGTACGTTTGGATGCCGGAGACGGTTTCCAAGGTGCGGAAATCTCACCTTACTATGATTCATTATTGGTGAAATTATCGACGCACGCGATGACATTCAAGCAAACGATTGAAAAAATGGATCGTTCGTTGCGCGAAATGCGTATTCGTGGTGTGAAAACTAATATTCCATTCTTAATTAATGTGATTCGTAATAAACAATTCCAAGAAGGCGATTATACAACTAAATTTATTGAAGAAACACCTGAATTGTTTAATATTCAAGCGACACAAGACCGTGGTACTAAGACGCTTGAGTACATTGGAAATGTTACGATAAACGGCTTCCCGAATGTAGAGAAACGTCCTAAGCCGGATTTTGAACGTCCGCATATTAAACAAATTCCGCAAGCTGAAATTAATCAATTACGCGGAACGAAACAATTATTAGATGAACAAGGCCCGAAAGCGGTGGCGGAATGGTTGTTGAAACAAGATGATGTGCTGATTACGGACACTACTTTCCGTGACGCGCACCAATCATTACTTGCAACGCGTGTGCGTACGAATGATATTTTAGCGATTGCTTCGGAAACAGCTGAAATTCTGCAGGATGCGTTCTCACTTGAAATGTGGGGCGGCGCAACGTTTGATGTTGCTTATAATTTCTTAAAAGAAAACCCATGGGAAAGATTGGAAAAATTACGTACAGCGATTCCGAATGTGCTGTTCCAAATGTTGCTGCGTGCTTCTAATGCAGTGGGTTATAAAAACTATCCAGATAATGTGATTAAGAAATTTGTGAAGGAAAGTGCTGAAGCGGGTATCGATGTCTTCCGTATTTTCGATTCGTTGAACTGGCTGGATCAAATGAAAGTAGCGAATGAAGCGGTGCAAGAAGCGGGCAAAATCTCTGAAGGTACAATTTGTTATACAGGTGATATTTTAGATCCAGCACGCTCTAACATCTTTACATTGGAGTACTATGTTAACTTAGCAAAAGAATTGGAAAGAGAAGGTTTCCATATTTTAGCGATTAAAGACATGGCTGGTTTATTAAAACCGAAAGCAGCCTTTGAATTAGTCGGTGAATTAAAAGCGGCGATTAACTTGCCAATCCACTTGCATACGCATGATACAAGCGGTAACGGTATTTTAGTATATAAACAAGCTGCTGATGCAGGTGTAGATGTGATTGACACAGCAGTGTCTTCTATGAGCGGATTAACAAGTCAGCCAAGTGCCAACTCTTTATACTATGCATTGAATGGTTTTGGCAGAGATGCGCGTACTAATATTGTAGGCTTAGAACGACTAGGCCAATATTGGGACACAGTACGTCATTACTACAGCGACTTTGAAAGTGATTTCAAATCACCGAACACAGAAATCTATCAATATGAAATGCCTGGCGGACAATATTCTAACTTGAACCAACAAGCGAAAAGTTTAGGACTGGGCAATCGTTTCCATGAAGTAAAAGATATGTATCGTCGTGTGAACTTCTTATTCGGTGATATTGTCAAAGTAACACCTTCCTCTAAAGTTGTCGGCGACATGGCCTTGTATATGGTACAAAATGATTTGAACGAAGAAGATGTAATTAAAGATGGTTACAAACTCGACTTCCCAGAGTCTGTAGTTTCCTTCTTTAAAGGTGAAATCGGACAGCCGACAAGCGGTTTCAACAAAGAGTTGCAAAAGGTTGTTCTGAAAGGTCAAGAGCCATTAACTGAACGTCCAGGAGAATATTTACAAGCGATTGATTTCGACGCCTTACGTGAAGAATTGCAAGCTAAACAAGATAAACCGGTCACTGATCAAGATTTAATCAGTTATGCAATTTATCCGAAAGTATATGAACAATACATCAATACTAAAGAACAGTTCGGTAATATCTCATTATTGGATACGCCAACTTTCTTCTTCGGTATGAATGTCGGAGAAACAGTAGAGGTTGAAATTGATAAAGGTAAAACTTTAATTATTACCTTAGAAGCGATTACTGAGCCGGATGATAAAGGTATCAGAACGATTTTCTTCATCATGAATGGTCAAACGCGTCAAATTAAAATTCAAGATGAAAATGTGAAGACGGATGCGACTGTTAAACCTAAAGCAGATAAATCGAACCCAAATCATATTGGTGCCCAAATGCCTGGTACGGTATCTGAAGTAAAAGTGGCTGTGGGTGATCATGTAGATGCGGGACAAGCACTCTTGATTACTGAAGCGATGAAAATGGAAACGACTGTCCAAGCGCCATTTGCTGGCACTGTGAAAAAAGTGACGGTTACAGATGGAGAAGGTATTCAAACTGGAGATTTATTAGTAGAGTTGGAAAAAGATGAATAATCGTAGGAGAGAACAGAACAGAAATAACATTGTTTAAAACTATTTCGTCGTTCTGCCCCGACAAAGCTAGCTACTGTCAATTTGGAACAAGAGCATTTTCTATTCAGATAGTTACTGCCAGTTCAAAAAGAGGGGTTAGACGTCGTTATGTTTTAACTCCTGCTCTGGACATTTGAAAATAACTTCATACTAGATTGAAAAATAAGAGAACTAGAAAGATGGCTTGGCTTCTTTCTAGTTCTTTTTGACGTTCGAGATACTTATTAAAAGGGTTGAGAAAGGCGATTGATTTATAGAACGAAGATATTTAACAAGAGATAGTAAGTAATCAAACATAAAAAACTCTGCCAGACAAATATAACATTTGTCTGGCAGAGTTAAATTTTTAATAGGCATTATTTTTAGCTTTTTCTACCCGCTTCGTACGCAACATCAGCAAGATGAAGTAAGCGATGAGGCCGAATTCAAACGTAATAATCAAGGCGTGCAATAACGCGATTAAAAGATTGACGTGTGTGAAGATAGATAAAGCACCCGTAATAATTTGCAAGATAATCAATAACAAAGCTGCTGTATATCCATAACGAATTGTACGGTTATTTTGATAATGTTTGATTGCATAATTAAAGGCTAAGAATACACTGATACTTGCAATCAAAGCTAAAGTTCTGTGTGCAAGTTGTACCCAGTCTTGTTCTGTATGAGGAATCAAATCAGCGAATGGTAACGGCCAAGAACCGTATGCCATAGAAGATTTAGTGTGGCGTACTAAAGCGCCAGTATAAATTCCGACATAAAGGCAAATTGCCATTGTCCATGTATAAATACGTAATTTGCGATCGATATGTACTTTGTTGGCTTCATATTTTTGGTCAACATCAAAGATAATTAATGTTAAGACAAAGACTGAAGAGAAACTGATAAGTGAAATACCGAAATGCAAAGCAAGTACATAATCATTTTGCTGCCATAATACTGCAGCGGCACCAACAAGTGCTTGAATCAGCAAGAAACCTACGCTGATAATACTTAATGGTTTAACTTCTTTAATATACCCGATGTTCTTCCATGCTGTAATTACCAACCATAATACAACGATTAAAGACAATGCAGAAGTTGCTCTGTGACTGAGTTCGATTATAGTATCTATAGGCAAATTCTGCGGTAAAAGTGCACCATGACATAAAGGCCATGAAGACCCGCAGCCGTTTGCCGAGCCCGTTTTAGTAACTAACGCGCCCCCTAATTGTACCCATGCCATAATAATCGTTGCTAAAATTGATAACCATTTAAGGTTACGCTTTTTAAACAATTTTAAACACCCCACTGATTATTGACATAATTAAAGGCAGGGCATAAGTAAAGATGCCCCAGCCTGTGTTGTCATTCAAATAAATTGTAAAGATTTATAAACATTATATCAATAATTGTCTTAGATTTTAATAGCTGACACTTTGAATTTGTGTCACAAAATTGACGATTTGGAATGTCGATAAAGTGTCACAAATTTGTCTCATTTAATCTAGTCAATAGTTACCTTTTGCTTTATCATAGTATTATATGAATATTTTAAGGAGGGGCATTATGGATAAAGGACACACTTTGTCGCAAACTTCTGGGCGCGTTACCTTCAAAGAATTAAAGACAATTATAAAAATGGGACTCGTCCAAGGTAACCTGATTCCTGCATTTGCGGGTTCATGGCTTGCAATTGTACTGGCGAATCATTCCTTCCTATCATCTATACCGCAAATTTTGTTAATGCTGATTGGGTCTACACTCATCATGGGGGGCGCATGTGCACTCAATAACTATTATGACCAAGATATTGACCGCATTATGCCTAGTAAACAGGGAAGACCTACAGTTAATGACAGAATTTCAAATAAAAATTTATTGATTTTAAGTTTCAGCATGATGGTTATCGGAGAGATTGCTCTATTTATTCTCAACATACCATCAGGCGTTATCGGTTTAATGGGAATAATCGGTTATGTATCGTTTTACTCAATCTGGTCTAAACGACACACAACTTGGAATACTGTAATTGGAGCATTTCCTGGAGCAGTACCGCCGTTAATCGGCTGGACAGCAATCGAGGGACAATTAAGCATGACAGCAATTGCACTATTCTTAGTTATTTTCTGTTGGCAACCGATTCATTTCTATGCATTAGCGATTAAACGCCAGGATGAATATTCAGCTGCGAATATTCCAATGCTGCCATCAGTTAAAGGATTTAATCGTACAAGAATCGGTATGTTCGTATGGTTAGTTTTATTATTACCATTACCATTCTTATTAAGTGATTTAGGTCCAGTATTTATCGGATTGGCGACATTATTGAACTTAGGTTGGATTTATCTTGGATTTACAAGTTATAAAAAGAAATCTGATCATACGAAATGGGCTACTTTAATGTTTGTTTACTCACTGAATTACTTAGTGTTATTCTTTGCATTAGTTGTAGTAATTTCTTTAATCAATATGATTTAAATAAATTTGAGATAGGATGAGATGAATGAGCCTACCTATATTACCTACTATTAGTACAAGTTGTATTCAAATTTGTGCTGTATTGGTAGCCATTGGCTGGTATTTAATTAGAAAAGGCAATATTGAAGCGCATAAAAAAGTAATGTTAGCCGCTGCATTTTTCGCACTGACTTTCTTCATTATTTATGCAAGCAGAACTTTCTTCATTGGAAATACTGCATTCGGCGGACCTGACTGGTTGAAAGGACCGTATACTTTCTTCTTAGTTTTCCATATTATTTTGTCAACAGTCGGCGGCTTGCTTGGTTTGAACCAAATTATTACAGCATTTAAAGACAAATTTAACATCCATAGAAAAATGGGACCGATTGCTGCAGTTGTATGGTTCTGTACAGCCTTCACTGGTATCATCGTCTACATATTGTTATATGTTATGTACCCAGGTGGAGAAACAACTTCATTATTTAAAGCGACTTTCGGTTTTTAATAGCTTAGTAATCGACTGATGACTCTATGTTGTTAGTCGATTTTCTTTTAGGTAATTATTAAAAGACATTCCTTGCGAGTTGTTAATATAAACATGTACAATAAGAATACTTAATATTGAGGTGGGCGGAGAATGAGGAATTTGCTTATTAAAGTTATCGGCGTTTTACTGCTCATAACTTTTCTTATTTATTTATTTTATTCGCCTCGGCTGAAATTTGATGTTTTAGAGAACCCAAATAAGAAAGCGCCGACGAAAACTGAACAAGTACAAAAAAATAATAATCAATCTGAAAATCCTAAACCTAAAACAGGAATAGGTACTTGGATTAATAATGACATCAGTCTGCTGACTAAGAAATTCGGCCAAGCAGATCGGGTATATGCGTATCATGATAACTATAAGAATTATGTCTTTAGAGAAAATAACCAATACTATATTGTGACTACGAAAGAAAACAAAATTAAATCAGTATACGCAACAGGTAGTAAAGCTAAAATATCACCTGTTAAAATTAATCAAAATGCTTCCCATATTTTTGCAAATACAAGTATTAATCCAGAACCGCATATTAAAGCAAACGGCAAAGAATATGATTTAGAACTTTCGGACGAAGATATGAAAACACAAATGCTGATTAAATATGGTGATGAATACGCTCAAGTGTATATTGATCAACAAAATAATAAAGTAGTAGGAGTGCGTTTCTTAGATCCAGAAGCACTCGTGATGTTCAATCCATATCAAATGACTAAAGCATCTGATGATAAAACTATCGAAAATAATCATAAAGAAGAGCCGTACGAGCAAAATGCAAACCAACTGATGACTTTATACGAAGTGACCAATCAAATCAGAAACTTAAAAGGGTTAAAGCCTTTCAAAGTGAATAATGATTTAGGACATATTGCTTCAGTCAACTTATATGAAAGTACGAATAATAAAAGCGTTGAATTTACTGAAGCTGCTTTAAAACAACAACTTGATGATAGAGGGGTACATTTCAAATCAGTAGGGCAAAACGTCGGTTATGATTTCAATGACGTTCCCACACTATTGCATAGCTGGTTGAACTCCGATACCCATCGTTCTCGAATCTTGAATACCCAATATACAGAAATGGGCGGCGATGTCATGGATGGATATTACACATTAATATTTATAGAAGATTAAAGATAGAAGGTGACTTGAATGATAAATACTGAGGTTATTGATGTATTAGACCAAGTAGATAAAGTAAGTGATATGATTTTAGATTCAGACATTTATCAGGCATATACGGAAGCCCGTTCAGTCATGAATGATGATCCAACAGCACATGCGCGCTATCAAGAATTTATGAAAAATAAAGTGCGATATGATGAAGTCATGCGCTTTGGAAAATATCATCCAGATTATCAACAAGTAACAAGAGCGACTAGAAAATGCAAACGTGAATATGAAATGGTGCCATCTGTTATGGCATATAAACAACAAGAAGTTGAATTGCAGAATTTAGTAGATGAAGTGATTACTATTATTGCTACTTCGATTTCGGAACATGTGAAAGTCGAAGTCGGAAATCCATTCTTCAGAACAGACATGCATGGTTGCAGCACTGGCGGTACATGTCAATGCAAAGTACATGCTTAATCAATATTACGCTTGAGTCAGAAGCACACAGCTTTTGATTTGGGCGTCTTTTTGATTTGAAGGCTTTGGCTCATTGGGGAAAAAATAATTGTTGCAAACTGTATAGGCTGTGAGGTGCACCCATAAAATAAGAGAAGAGCTGGACTTAATAGTGTCTCAGCTCCTCACTAAACTGGCAGTAGCTATCTGAATAGAAAATGCGCTTGTTCCGTTCCCCACGGGTACAATCTCTTATTTTTGAACTTGATTTTGGCGATATTGGAATGCAAGATCAGGACGATCTGTCACTACAGTATGCACACCTTTATTGAAGAGGTCGCCCATCAAGTCGATACTATTTACGCCGTAGTAACCCGGTACAATATTACGTTCATTCAACCAGTTGATTAAACGCGCAGAAGTTAACGGGATATTGTGGTAAGTTGTAGGCATTTGGAAAGTGTTGGCCTGCACTTCGAACATATTGCCAAGTCCGGAGAAGAATTTCATTAAGCCGACTGTTACTTCTTCTTCGCTCGCGCCAATCGCGACTGTGCCTAAACTAATTTCGTTGAAGCGGCGAATTTGTTCTTGATAAAAGCTTGTGACCAAGACGCGATTTTGAGCGTTATGGCTGACAATAGATTCATAAATGAGTTCAGGTGCAATTTGACCTTCCATTGAATCAGGATGATCTTTAAGATCTACATTAATCAACATTTCTGGGTAAGCTTCCAACAATTCGTCAAATGTCATAATTTTAGCATCCGGATGATTGCGGTAAGGCGTTTCGTTGTTGATATCTTTGAAGTGATAACCCGCATCTAGACGTTGGATTTCATCTAAACTGTGTTCGCTCACTTTACCTGAACCATTTGTAGTACGGTCGACTTCTGCATCATGAAAAACAATTAATTGTTCATCACGTGTGACACGGACATCTGTTTCAAAGCCGTCGACTTCATAATCTTGAGCTGTATCAAATGCAAGTTGAGTTAATTCAGGACGTAACGCCATTCCGCCGCGATGTGCAAAAATGTATTGATTTTTACGTGTGAAGAAAGGCGGGATAGGGTGAGATTCTGGTTGACCTTTGAATTTTGAATATAAGATAAGCCCGCTGACAATACCGGCAGCTCCTGCTACACTGTTTCTGAGTAATCTACTTATTTTTACCATATTAAAAAGCCTCCTAATTGAGTTTAAGCTTAATTTCATAAGTGTAACCATTTAAACATGTTTGTGGCTGTTTGTTGGTTATTTCCAATTCAGTCAACTCGTGATACTATAGATTAAAGTAATGGAGTGATGATAATGACAGAAATCATACCAAGAACAAGTTTGATTATCTATCTTAAACATATGAAACATGAGCGTCATATCCGTAAATATGGTCACATTATTCATAGTAACCGCCAACAAAAATACGTCATCATGTATATTAATGAAAATGATGCGGACCGTATTGTAAATCGACTCATGAAATTAAAGTATGTGCGCCAAATTGATGGTTCACCTTATAAATATTTAAAGAAAACGTATGAAAAAGAAAAATACGAAATCAATTAATTGCAGTTTAATCGTATCCTGAATTATAGCCTTTCTTGCATGACTTTAAACCTTATTGCAAAGGCGGAATCCAACGATAAAGACGTAAGACACCGATTAAGTAATTGAAATACAGTTCCAAGTCATGGAAATCCTCTGTAGATTTAACATCCAACTCATTGAGCGTTAAATCATATTGTTCCGCCCAATTCCGAATCATTTCAGATTTTTTATTATCTTCTGGATGAGGGTATGGAAAAGCATTGACCATGATGTACATAGCTTGAAAATAATTACCTTCTGTCGGATTCATAATAATGGCTGCAGAACTGAGTCCTTTATGAGAATCAGGACTATTAAAGAACACAATACGATTGATTCTGCTGTGGTCATATTCGATTAAAGTTTTAAATTCGAATAAATCGGTGAGTCCTTCACCTAAAACGATAAATGATTGTTTCAATTGAGAAACCTCCTTGTTACCCAAATTATATTACAGATTTAGAGAGGAAGTGAAGTGTAAGATGAGAGTCATTGCTGGTAAGCATAAAAGTAAAGCTTTAGAGAGTTTGGAAGGCCGAAACACACGTCCTACCATGGATAAAGTCAAAGAAGGTATTTTTAACAGCCTGCACGAAGTATCCGGTATCGGGTTAGATTTGTTTGCAGGAAGCGGCGGCCTAGGTATTGAAGCACTTTCTCGCGGCATGGATGAAATGATTTTTGTAGATCAGAATTTCAAAGCAGTTAAAATCATTAAAAACAACTTAAAAAACTTAGATTTAACGAAGCAATCTGAGGTTTATAAGAATAACGCAGATCGTGCTTTGAAAGCACTTGCAAAGCGTGAAATACAATTTGACATTATCTTTTTAGATCCTCCTTATCAAAAGGGGCTAATAGATGAAGCGCTAGCTAAAATCGAGGAGTTTAACTTATTGAAGAAAAGTGGTATCATCGT
The DNA here is from genome assembly GCF_003718735.1 of Staphylococcus debuckii. Lineage (NCBI taxonomy): Bacteria > Bacillati > Bacillota > Bacilli > Caryophanales > Staphylococcaceae > Staphylococcus > Staphylococcus debuckii. The sequence continues at coordinate 1,175,040 of NZ_CP033460.1, forward strand.
TTGTGAGTTTAACCATAAAGAAAATATTGATACGCAATCATTTGAGGTTATTAAGCGTTATCATTATGGGTTAACAGATACTATGCTATTAGAAAAAGGAGAACGTGATGACTGAATCTAAAGCAGTAATACCAGGGAGTTTTGATCCGATTACATACGGACATGTGGATATTATCGAAAGAGTGGCACAACGTTTTGATGAAATTCATATTTGCGTTTTGAAAAATAGTAACAAGGAAGGGACATTTACTGTTGAAGAACGCATGGCTTTAATTGAAGCTTCTGTTGCAGACATTCCAAATGTTGAAGTCCATCAATTTAATGGATTACTAGTGGATTTCTGTGACGAAGTCGGAGCTAAAACCATCATTAGAGGTTTGCGTGCAGTGAGCGACTTTGAATATGAATTACGTTTAACTTCTATGAATAAGAAGTTGAATAGCGACGTTGAGACACTTTATATGATGACAAGCACGAATTATTCATTTATCAGTTCAAGTGTAGTGAAAGAAGTTGCGCAATATAAAGCAGATATCTCAGAGTTTGTTCCAGAACCTGTGGAAAAGGCTTTAAAAGAAAAATTTGGAAAATAAGAGAAACCTCGTTTCAAAGTGATTTTATTTTGAATTACTTCGAAACGAGGTTTTTATTTTAGCTTTGATTTAATTTTTGATAAGCTCCAATGGCTACTGCTAAGTCAAAATAAGCAGCGCCGACACACTTAAATACAGTAATCGCATCCTCATTATTGCGCGTTTGCTTATTAAGAGAAAGTGTTTTTAATTCGTCATCAATTTCTTCAAAGGTAAAGACACTTTTATCGTTTGCTTCAATAAGTTCACCGGATTCGTCTTTTACACCCTCTAAATCATCGACGACTACCCAGTCTGCTTTAGGAAAAATATTGTAATCTATTTCTTTCATAGAAGGCTGATATGAACCGATACCATTGATATGTGTGCCAGGTTGCACATCTTCCGCTTTAAAAACAGGCTCGGTAGAAGGCGTTTGACAGTTGATAATATTTGATTGTTTAACCAGTTCACTGACATCCTCAGTTACTTTGACTTCCAAGTTTGGATAGTCTTTTAAAATGCGCTGTTTAAATGTATTTGCTTTTTCAGTAGTACGGTTATACAGAATAACGGCATCGATAGGGCGAACTTCCATATTACCCAGAAACTGTTCATAAGCCATGCCGCCTGTACCGATCATACCCAATGTATGTGCATCTGCTTTACTCATATATTGAGTGGCAATGCCGCTTAACGCCCCAGTACGCAATCTTGTCAGATAACTGCCGTCTATAATTGCTTTATGTTCGCCATTGTTGAGCGCAGTAATCACAATTTGCGCTTGAGTCGTCGGTTTGCCGGATTTCGGATTGTCCGGTGTAATGGACGTGATTTTAATCGTGCCAAGTTGCTGCTTCAAATCCACACAAGGCATATACAGCATAGCCTTTGCGCCTTCACCAGTAGGTATCACCGTGCGTTGCGCTTGCTGAATATCTTCTAAATGTCCGAATGCCTGTTCAATATCTCGAATGGCATCTGACATTTTATAATGCTCTTCTACTTGCGTTTCTGAAAATACTTGCATCATGAGTTGTGCCTCCTTATAACTATTCATTACTCATTCTTTACCCTAATTACCGGTGTATTGATATCTTTTTGAGTTTGACCTGAGATTAAATTATATATTTCAGTTGCTTTAATTTCAGGTTGAAAATAAAGTGCATTTGTTTTATTTACATTTGTAATATAACGGCGTTCTGGAAATTGTTGTTTCAATTGCTTTAAATAACGCTGGCCTGTTTCGTTCATTCCTAAAATACGGACCGCTTCAAGTGTTCTCGGCTTATGTTGTTGCTTAAAATTTAATAAGATATTCATTAGCATGCGTTGGATTCGGGTATAAGTATAACGCTTAGTCTTAAGTTGCGACATCAGCTGTTCAAAGGTGTCGGCGTTGTTAATATGAGCTTTTATCCGGTGTTCAAATCCTTCGCTGATTGTATGAATTTTTTGCAATTCTGCCGGGTCAGCGCTGATTATCTTATATTTTAAAAAAGGAAAAAGTTGGTTCATGCTCAAGTGTGGCTCTGCATAGAGAGAACGTATATTTTCTGGTACCACTTTTTCCCACATCCTGTCATTAGTATTAAGTGCATGTCTGATGGCCGTTCCGCTCGCGAAATGCTGGTCATTAATGGCTTGGTTATGATGTTCAGTTTTATGTCTTGGTATGGAAAAAGGCTGAATAGTCGGCGCCGATTTTAAGATGGCTTGTACATAAGAAAGCCCTAAAATATTGTTAGGAGTCTGCAATAGCGCAGGTGCTCCTAATAATTCGTTAATTATTCTGGGATAGCTTTTGCCTTCTCGCAACTTTAGTTGAAATTCCGGATGTTCTTCGATATGGTTGATTTGCAAGGCGAGTTCTTCGAATGCTTGTATACTGCCTGATTCACTTCCGAATACAAGCGCATCAGCATTCATATAATCAGCAACTTCGACGCCTGTTTGTGCAAAGTATTCTCCAGCTGATAACGCTGCATAAGCCGGCAACTCTACGACTAAGTCACAAGTAGAAAGCGCCATTTGCGTGCGGAGAAATTTGTTGTAAATTGCAGGTTCGCCGCGCATGACAAATTGGCCGCTCATAATTGCAATTGTTACATCAGCATCAGCGATTCGGCGGGCTTGTTCTGCATGATAAACATGCCCGTTATGGAAGGGATTGTATTCAGTAATTAATGCAGCGCATTTCATTTGCAATCTGTCCTTTCAGAATTCATTATAATTATTGTATCAAAAAGTCAAGATGTTAAGAAAAAATCTTGACAACTTTACGCTAGAAAGTTAAAATAAATTTTGTGCTTGTTAGAGGTGAAGCCATATGAAATGGTCAATAACGCAATTAAGAAAATATCAAGGTAAGCCTTTTGAATTTGATCAAACAGTAAATTTTAATCATTTAATTGATAAATTAGGACTCATTGATTTGTCCGAAATACGAGTTAAGGGTCAGCTTGATGTCAAATCAAATGAAGTTGTTGCAGACATGCATATCACTGGTGAATATACGATGGAAGATGCGCGTACACTAGAACCGGTCAAAGTACCGATTGACGTTGAAACAACTGAAATTTTTGATTTAGAAGGTCATGAATACAGTGACGATGAAGATGATGAAAATGAACATTATCATCTCGCGTTAAGCGGAATGATTGATTTACGTGATATTGCAGAAGAGCTTGTCATCATAGAAAAGCCTATCCGAGCAGTGGCTGATGACAGCAGTATAGATGATATGCTGCAAGGTGGCCAAGGTTGGGATGTTATTGACGAAGACGAATTAGAACAAAATGAACAAGCAGAGGAAGAAAGTTCTAAGAAAGTCGATCCAAGGCTTCAAAAATTACAACAATTTTATGATGAAAAGCAATAGAAATTGATGTACAATAGAGAGTATTGTAATCATCATTTCCAAAGTAACAAAGATTTTGTGTTTGAATTTTAAGGAGGATTAAATCATGGCAGTACCAAAAAGAAGAACATCTAAAACTAGAAAAAATAAACGTCGTACGCACTTCAAATTATCAGTGCCAGGTATGACTGAATGCCCTAACTGCGGTGAATACAAATTATCTCACCGTGTATGTAAAAACTGTGGTTCTTACAATGGCGAAGAAGTCGTTTCAAAATAATGAATGTATAAAATCAGCTGCTTAAATGCGCAGCTGATTTTTTTGTGCTTTTTTTGTGGGGATATGCCGGTGGATGTGTTGGTTGGACGTGATTTAGGATAGGGAGCGGCGGGATAAGTCTGGTTTGTTTCGTTTTTTAGACACTTCTCAAAAATTAGTGTCTAGATTCATGTGTTTTCTAGACAGTTCTCGGAAAGTAGTGTCTAGATTGAGTGCTTTTCTAGACACTTCACAAAAAGTAGTGTCTAGATTATGTGCTTTCTAGACATTTCATGTCCAATGGATAGAGATATTGGCCAAGATTGAGGTCAACGTGTCCAATAAATGGATATATTGGCCAAGATTCGAGGCAACGTGTCCAATAAACAGATATATCAGTCAAGATAGCGACAAACATGTCCGATATAACGCGCATCTCATAACGCACGCCACCCGCGGCCCGCCACACCCACCAATCGAACCACCTCTCCCCATCCCTCCAGCTTTCCAAATCTTTCTTTTCCCAATAGTGTCATCCATCCCCGCGCCATCCGCACGCCGCAAGCACCACCCACCAATCGAGCCACTTCTCCCAAATCTTCCTGCACCCCCACAATTCTTTCTTTTCCCAAGTTCGTGAAGCATGATAAAATAGGGTGAAAGTGATGAATGAGGAGAGCGGTGCTATGGAGCAGATTACGTCGGCGCAAAATGCGAAGATTAAGCAAGCGAATAAATTGAAGAAGAAGAAGGAACGCGATAAAACGGGTTTGATTCTAGTGGAAGGGACACATTTGATTGATGAAGCTATTAAGAGTGGCTTAACGATTCAACAGTTGTTTGTGGTAGAAACAGAACGGTTTGCGCCTGAGTTGGTGGAAGCGGCTGAAGAGCAGTATCAAATTAATTTCAAGGTTGCGGAAGTGTTGTCTGGAACGGTGACACCTCAAGGTATATTTGCGGTGATTGAAAAGCCGGATGTTTCGAAGCAAGCGGAGGCTTCACAACAAGTGCTATTACTAGATCGTATTCAAGATCCGGGAAATTTGGGCACATTGATCAGAACAGCCGATGCGGCGGCATTGGATTTAATCGTGATGTCACCTGGGTCAGCGGATCCTTTCCAAGATAAAGTGTTGCGTGCAAGTCAAGGCAGTGTGTTCCATTTGCCTATTATTTCAAATGATATCAAAGAATTTGTAGAACACTTTGACGGTCCGGTTTACGGCACTGCGTTAGAAGATGCTATCAACTTTAATGATACTGCTGCACAAGAAAAGTTCGCTTTATTATTAGGTAATGAAGGCCAAGGTGTCGATCCGGAATTGCTGGAATATACGACTGAGCGCTTAACGATTCCGATGTACGGCGATGCCGAAAGTTTGAATGTTGCGATAGCTGGCAGTATTTTAATTTATAAATTAAAAGGTTGACCGGTAATTTTGGATTACTTATAATAAGATATGATTACAAACGCATATGTGCTGATAAAAAGACGTAAACTATAAAAATTGAGTTGAACAGGGAGAATAATCGAGACTGCAAATTATTCCAACTGAATATAGTTTTTTTCACCTTTTTGGCAACTTAAAGAGATTTAAGTCGGTTAAATACCGTTATAAATTATATAAACAAGTGTATGCGTATGCATAAATTTGGGTGGTACCACGGAAGACTTCGTCCCATACAAGAGGGGTGAAGTCTTTTTTTATTGGAATAAAAGACCGTTTAAGACCGCAATATCAATAGGAGGGTTAACATGATCCAAACTGAAGAAATGAATCAGTTGAAAGCTGATGCACTTGCTGACGTGACTCAGGCATCTGATGAGAAAGCGCTGCAAGACGTTAAAGTAAAGTATTTAGGGAAAAAAGGTTCTGTTTCAGGACTGATGAAACAAATGAAAGATTTATCAAATGAAGAAAAGCCGAAATTCGGACAAGCTGTCAATGAGGTTAGACAAGCGATTGAAGGCGCGATTGCTGACCGCAAAAAGGTATTAGAACAAGAGCGTTTGAACAAGCAGCTTGAAGAAGAAACAATCGATGTGACATTACCAAGCCGTCAAATCAAATTAGGCGCAGCACATCCGTTGACGCGTACAATTCAAGAAATTGAAGACTTGTTCTTAGGACTAGGCTTTGAAATCGTGAACGGTTATGAAGTAGAACAAGACTACTACAACTTCGAAGCGTTGAATTTACCGAAATCCCACCCAGCGCGTGATATGCAAGACACTTTCTACATCACAGAAGAAACATTAATGCGTACGCATACTTCACCAGTACAAGCGAGAACTTTAGAACAACGTAACGGACAAGGACCTGTTAAAATTATTTGTCCTGGTAAAGTATATCGCCGCGACTCAGATGATGCGACGCACAGTCACCAATTTACACAAATTGAAGGTTTAGTAGTGGCTGAGAACATTACAATGAGCGACTTGAAAGGAACATTAGAATTATTAGCGAAAAAACTATTCGGCGAAGACCGCGAAATCCGCTTGCGTCCAAGCTACTTCCCATTCACAGAGCCGTCAGTTGAAGTTGATGTGTCCTGTTTCAAATGCGGCGGCAAAGGTTGCAACGTCTGCAAACAAACAGGTTGGATTGAAATCTTAGGTGCCGGCATGGTACATCCGAACGTCTTAGAAATGGCAGGATTCGATTCATCTCAATACACAGGATTCGCCTTTGGTATGGGACCTGATCGTATTGCGATGTTGAAATACGGTATTGAAGATATTCGTTACTTCTACACTAATGACGTCCGTTTCCTAGACCAATTTAAAGCTGTTGAAGATAGAGGTGAAGCATAATGTTTGTATCAAAAGAATGGTTAGAATCCTTAGTTGCTGTCAATGAACCGATTAACGATTTAGCAGAACGCATTACACGTACAGGAATCGAAGTCGACGATATCATTGATTACACAGCAGAAATTAAGAAACTCGTAGTCGGTTATGTGGAAAGTAAAGAACCGCATCCAAATGCAGATAAATTAAATATTTGCAAAGTCAATATCGGTGAAGCAGAGCCCGTACAAATCGTTTGCGGCGCGCCGAACGTAGATGCTGGACAATACGTTATTGTTGCTACAGTCGGCGGTCGTCTGCCAGGCGGAATTAAAATCAAACGCGCGAAATTACGCGGCGAACGTTCAGAAGGCATGATCTGTTCATTACAAGAAATCGGTCTCTCAAGCAACGTCGTGCCTAAAGCCTATGAAGACGGAATTTACAACTTCCCGACAGCAGTAGAGCCAGGAACTAACGCATTAGAAGCCCTCTACTTAAACGACCAAGTGATGGAATTCGACTTGACACCGAACCGTGCTGACGCCTTGAGCATGGTAGGGACAGCATACGAAACCTCAGCACTCTATGGCGCACCACTGACATTACCAGAGACACAGCCAGATACGACAGACCTTACTACGGAAAAAGAAATCTCTGTGAAAGTGGAAAACCCTGAAAAGGTACCTTATTACAGTGCACGCGTCGTGAAAAATGTGCAGATTGCACCATCACCAATGTGGATGCAAGCACGTTTAATGAAAGCGGGCATTCGTCCGATTAATAATGTAGTCGATATTTCAAACTATGTATTATTAGAATACGGTCAACCACTGCATATGTTCGACCAAGACCACATCGGTTCACAAGAAATTGTAGTTCGCCAAGCTAAAGCAGGTGAACAAATGACAACACTTGACGATACGGAACGTGAATTAAAAGATTCTGATATCGTCATTACTAACGGTCAAGCACCTATCGCGCTTGGCGGTGTCATGGGCGGTGATTTCTCAGAAGTAACTGAACAAACGCAAAATGTAGTCGTAGAAGGTGCTATTTTCGACCCAGTCAGCATTCGTCATACTTCACGTCGTTTGAACTTGCGCAGTGAATCATCCAGCCGCTTCGAAAAAGGTATTGCCACTGAATTCGTAGACCAAGCCGTAGACCGTGCTTGCTATTTATTAGAACATTATGCCAATGGTGAAGTTTCAGAAGGACGCGCAGCAGCAGGAGATTTAGGCGAATTTATCACACCTGTGGAAATTACAGTAGATAAAATTAATGGCACAATTGGTTCTGAAATGACCGTTGAAGATATCGTGCAATCATTTGAACAATTAGGGTTCAAAACAGAAAATCAAGACGGTAATTTAACTGTGCATGTTCCTTCACGTCGTAAAGATATTAAAATTAAAGAAGACTTGATTGAAGAAGTAGCACGTATTTATGGTTATGATGAAATTCCATCGACATTACCTGTATTTGAAGATGTAACGAGCGGCCAATTAACGGATCGCCAAGCTAAGACACGAATTGTTAAACGTACTATCGAAGGTGCAGGCTTAAGCGAAGCGATTACGTATTCCTTGATTTCTAAAGCGCGTGCTAAAGAATTTTCAGTGAGCGACCGTCCGAACATTGAATTATTGATGCCGATGAGTGAAGCACATGCCGTTTTACGTCAAAGCCTACTGCCACACTTAATTGATGCTGCAGCTTATAATGTGGCACGTAAAAATGATAATGTCTTCTTATACGAAATCGGCCGTGTCTTCTTTGCGAATGGCGAAGGCGAATTACCCGATGAAGTAGAATACTTGAGTGGTATTATGACAGGTGAATACAGCGGTAACACTTGGCAAGGTAAGAAAGAAAACGCAGACTTCTATCTTGCAAAAGGTGTGATTGATGCAGTAGCTGAAAAATTAGCGCTAAACTTTGAATACGAAGCTGCCGAGATGGACGGTTTACATCCTGGCCGTACAGCAAATGTCTTGTTAGATGGCGAGATTATCGGGTTCATCGGTGAATTGCATCCGCAATTGGCTGCAGACAATGACTTGAAACAACGTACGTATGTATTTGAATTGAATTACGATAAAATCATGAATGTTTCAGTAGGTTACGTTAACTACGAAGCGATTCCAAAATATCCAGGTGTGACACGTGATATCGCATTAGAAGTAGATACAGACGTGTCTGCTGCAGAATTAATCCAAACTATTAAAGAACACGGACACAATATCTTGCAAGATGCCCAAGTATTTGACGTCTATGAAGGTGAACATATGGAAGCAGGCAAGAAATCAGTAGCCATCCGTATTGCTTATCTAGATAGAGAAAATACTTTAACAGATGAACAAGTAACAACTGTACATGATGAAATTGTAGCAGCCTTGACTGCACAAGGTGCTGTAATCAGATAAAACGATAAATAATAAAAAACGCTTCCTTCACTAGAGTGCGCAAACATTCTAGAGAGGGAAGCGGTTTTTTTGCTATTTAATGCTTTTTCTCATATAAAGCCAATGCTTTATCGCGATTTTTAAAATGTGCTTTCGAAATCGCGTCTAATTTAGCGATGCCGTATTGTTCAATCAGCTTTGCGGCAAATAAATCCACTTTATTGCTGGCACCTTTCGGAACAGTAGTGTGCAAATCACGTCCGATGTGATCCATGTGTTTCACAAAGGCGTAACGCGAAATAATACTTGCTGCTGCTATAGCAATAGATTTAGATTCGCCCTTAGTTTCAAAGTGCGTTTTGTCAGGGTGAGGAAGCGGGGAAAGCGCATAATTTTGGTAGACGCCTCGTACTGCAAATTGGTCGATAACGATATAATCTAACGGTTCGTTATTCTGGTCAATTTTATTGACGACATTTTGAATCGCTTGATTATGCAGGACGGCTTTCATTTTCACTTGCGACCAGCCCTTACGTTGCTGTTCGTTATATTTAACGTTGTTCATCGTCAACAGAGAATGTGGAATAAAGGTAATGATTTGTTCAGCAATTTCCACAATCTTTGCATCAGTTAACTTTTTAGAATCATCTACACCTAATGTTTCTAAAATTTCAGCATTTTTCTTAGACACGTAAGCGGCACAAACGGTTAATGGTCCGAAGTAATCGCCGCTTCCGGCCTCATCGCTGCCAATACAATTCGCTTGATTAAAAGGATAACTCTGCTTAGTCGCAGTAGTTTTTTTAGCGGATGCTTTGCCGGAAACACTTGCATCCTTGTTGCCTAGCAATTGTTGGGCTGCGGTTTCGGCTTGGTTGCCTTGAAACATCACCTTGCCGGAATTATAAATATTGATAGTTGTGCCTTGATACTTCGTGCGTGCACGCATCCCAGGCGGTAAACTATCTGTTGAGAACTTTGTTTTCTCCATTAAGTGCTTTATTTCTGTTTCGGTTAATTTAAATACGGCATTTGCCATGATGAGACTCCTTGCTTATAAAAAATAATTTAAATCCATTTTACTACATTGCAATATGAATACCAATTTCCTTAGATTACAATTCGTTTAAGTTATGTTGTAAAAAGACAATCACTACTTACATATTAAATATGACTCGTGTATAATGGGTCGTGATGACGAGCAGAAACATTTCTTCGATAAGAAGTCAAATTTAAAGAGAAAATCAATCTGCTGAAAAATAATAGCAACCAGTTAGATGGATGGATTGCTGAACAGAATTTATAATTTACGCTAGATAGGAGTTATCATATGGGCGAATTTAAAAATAGAATCAACGTAACGATTAATAATAAAAATTATACGATAGTGGGCGAAGATAATCCTGAGCATATTCGTTATGTCGCGCATTTAGTCGATGAAAAAATTCAAGATCTCGGGCGTAAAAGTGCCGGATTGGATACTACACGCAAAGCAGTGTTGACTGCTGTGAATATTATGCATGAAAAAGTATTATTGGAAGAAGAAAATCGTCGTTTGACACATGAATTGAATCGCTTAAAAAATCAAGAACATTAGGTTCTGCCGATGATTTTAAATTTTATTATCTTTTTTGTCTTTTTAATTATTGCTGCGATGGGCTTTCGCAGAGGAATATGGTTGAGTGCCTTGCATTTCCTTGCAACGTTAGCTTCTTTGTTTATCGCAGCACGTTTCTATCACCCGATTGCAGAACGACTCGAATTATTCTTGCCGTTTCCTAAAACACAAGCAGCACTAACCCATTATTACATTGAATACTCTGATATACATTTGCGATTTGAAGCGATAGCAGCATTTATTTTCATCTTTATTATCAGCAAGTTTATTTTATATCTTATTTTGACGGTATTTGATAAAATGACGTATATCAATAACCTGACGCTATTCAGCCGAATTGCCGGAGTGATTCTGAGCTTTGTGAGTTCGACTGCCGTGTTGCTGCCGGTATTATATATGTGCAGTCTCTATCCGAGCGTCTGGATACAAAGTCAGTTTGCACATTCAATCATTGCGCAGCTGATTTTGTTCCACACCCCATATTTATCAACACTGATAATGGCATTATAATTTCATTTTTTAAAGGAAGAAACTAAGAGGAGGCGCCGCTTTTCGTACATCAATTTTTGATAGCCGAACTGCTTTTTGTCTCTCTTTTTAATTGGAGTGAAAAAATATGAGTCAGAAGATAACTAAGAAAGATGTTGTCGGTTTATTAGAGAAAATCGCAACTTACATGGAACTTAATGGTGAAAATACCTTTAAAGTTTCTGCCTATCGTAAAGCAGCGCAAAGTTTAGAAGCAGATGAGCGTACCTTAGATGAAATTGATGATGTTACAGATTTAAAGGGCATCGGTAAAGGTGTCGGGGAAGTTATCAATGAATATTTAGCGACTGGCCAGTCTGAAACTTTAGAAGCCTTGGAAAAAGAAGTGCCTGCAGGATTAGTGCCCTTATTAAAAATTCAAGGTCTAGGCAGTAAAAAAATTGCCAAGTTATATAAAGAACTCGGGATCACGAATAAAGAAGCATTACAAGAAGCTTGTGAAAAGAAACAAGTCAGTGCGTTAAGTGGTTTCGGTAAAAAGACAGAAGAGAATATTTTGGCAGGCGTCAAAGCGCTAAGTGAACGTAAAACACATTTTCCAATTCATCTTCTTATCAAATTAAATAATGAAATTGAAGCTTATTTGACGACGGTAGAAGGCATTGATAAATTCCATGTTGCCGGCAGTTTCCGCCGTGTTAAAGAAATGAGTAAAGATTTAGATTATATTATCAGCTCAACAGAACCTGAAAAGGTCCAAAAAGCATTGCTTGATATTCCTCATAAAGTGAAAGATGTCGCAGTCGGATTGACTAAAGTATCTGTCGAAGTAGAATTTGACGATGAAATTATTGAAATCGACTTCCGGATTATTGAGCCGGCAGCTTATTATCATACACTGCAACATTTTACAGGTTCTAAAGATCATAATATTCGTATCCGTCAACTGGCCAAAGAACGTGATGAAAAGGTCAGTGAATATGGCATTGAACAAGCGGACGGCACTTTATTGCAATTTGACAGTGAAGCTGCTATTTATGAACACTTCGGCAGACCGTGGATTGCACCGCCTATGCGTGTAGACGGTTCAGAATTTGATCGTGATTTATCTGACATCATTACGTTAGATGATATTAAAGGTGATGTGCATATGCATACCACAATGAGTGACGGTGCCTTCAGTTTGAGAGAAATGGTTGAAGCCAATATTGCTAAAGGCTACGAATATATGGTAGTAACAGATCATTCACGCAGTTTGAGAGTAGCACACGGGCTAGATATCGACCGTTTATTACGTCAAAATGCTGAAATTAAAAAGCTGAATGCAGAATATGATGAAATAGATATTTATTCTGGAACTGAAATGGATATTTTAGCAGACGGTACACTGGATTATCCAGACGAGATATTAGCGCAGTTGGATTATGTTATTGCTTCTATCCACCAAAGCTTCGGCCAAACAGAAGAAGAAATTATGCACCGTTTAGAGTCTGCATGCCGCAATCCTTATGTACGTCATATTGCACATCCGACAGGCCGCGTGATCGGACGCCGACCAGGTTATAAAGTTAATCTGCCACGCTTATTTGACTTGGCACGTGAAACGGATACCATTTTAGAAATCAATGCTAGTCCACAACGTTTGGATTTAAGTGCAGAAGTGTTAAGACCCGTGCATGATATTATGGTAACGATTAATACAGATGCCCACCATATTGATAATTTAGAATTGATGAAATACGGTGTAGCTACTGCTCAAAAAGCCTTTATCAATAAAGATAGAGTCTTAAATACGATGAGTCGCGCAGACTTTAAATCGTTTATTGAAAATAATAAAAAACTACAGAAATAGGGGAATGAAATGAGACAGAAAACCTTAGATGTGCTTGATTTTGAGAAAATCAAAGCAAGCGTTGAAAAAGAAGCAGTCAGTGATTTAGGAAAAGCTAAAGCAGCCCAAATGACGCCTGCATCTGATTATGATACTGTCGTTTATCAAATGAATGAGACAGATGAACTTTCCCAAATCTATAATAAGCATCGTTTACCGAGTTTAAGCGGATTGACAGAAGTCAAACCGCTGATTCATCGTGCGAAAATCGGCAGTATCTTAAATGTGAGAGAACTGAATCAAATTAAACGTTTAATTCAAGTTCAGAATCAATACAAAACTTTTTACAGTCAATTATTAGAAGAAGAGGAAGCCATCAATTATCCTATTTTAGACGAAAGAATGGCGCAATTGCCGATACTCTCAGATTTATATCAAGAGATTCATCAGAAATGCGATAACTTTGATTTATTTGATGATGCCAGTTATGAATTGCAAAGTATCAGAAGTCGCATTCACAGTACTTCAAATCGTATTAAACAGAATTTAGACAGAGTCGTTAAGAGTCAATCGAATCAGAAGAAATTATCTGATGCGATTATCACGGTCAGAAACGACCGTCATGTTATCCCTGTCAAAGCAGAATACCGTCAAGACTTTAATGGTATCGTGCATGACCAATCTTCTTCAGGACAAACTTTATATATCGAACCATCAGCCGTAGTGGAAATGAATAACAAAATCAGCCGTTTGCGTAATGATGAAAAGGTAGAAGTAGAACGTATTCTGAGTGCACTTTCTGCTGAAGTAGCTGCTGAAGCGGATGCATGTCTAATTGCCGAATCAGTGATGGGTCAAATTGACTTCTTAACAGCGAAAGCACGTTACGGCCAATCTATTAAAGGAACGAAACCTGAATTTACACAAGAACGCAATGTCTATCTGCCGAAAGCGTTTCATCCATTATTAGACCGCGAAACAGTAGTAGCGAATACAATTGAATTTGCAGAAGATATTCAAACAGTAATTATCACTGGGCCTAATACAGGTGGTAAAACCGTAACCTTGAAAACACTGGGCTTAATTATTGTGATGGCACAATCAGGACTATTGATTCCAGCTTTAGATGGCAGTAAATTAAACGTCTTCGATAACGTATATTGTGATATCGGAGATGAACAATCTATCGAACAATCACTTTCTACTTTCTCTTCTCATATGAAGAATATTGTAGAGATATTGAAACACGCAGACCATAACAGCCTGATTCTATTTGATGAATTAGGTGCAGGAACAGACCCGAGTGAAGGGGCTGCACTTGCAATGAGTATTCTGGATCATGTGCAACAATTAGGTGCCTTAGTGATGGCCACTACCCACTATCCGGAATTAAAAGCCTATAGCTATAACCGTGAAGGCGTCATGAATGCCAGCGTGGAATTCGACGTCAACACGTTAAGCCCGACTTATAAATTACTGATGGGTGTGCCTGGACGTTCCAATGCCTTTGAAATTTCCAGCAAACTAGGTCTGAGTGGCAATATTATCCGCGAAGCGAAATCCTTAATCGGTCAAGATGAACAAGAAATCAACAATATGATTGCTTCTTTAGAAAAGAATGCTAAGAAAGTAGAAACACAACGTATTGAGCTCGACCAATTATTAAGAGAAGCTAAACAAGTACATGGCGATTTAAATAAAAAATACGAGCAATATCAAAATTACGAGAAACAACTTATGGATGATGCTAAAGTCAAAGCGAATCAACGTGTGAAAGCTGCGACGAAAGAAGCGGATGACATTATTCAAGACTTGCGTCAGATGCGCGATGAAAAAGATGCTGAAGTCAAAGAACATGAACTGATTGAGAAACGTAAACACCTAGATGAGCAATATGAAGGCACAGATATCAAACAAAATGTTAAGAAACAAAAATGGGATGAAATCAAAGCCGGAGACGAAGTCAAAGTTTTGACTTACGGACAAAAAGGCGAAGTGCTTGAGATATTGGATGATGATGAAGCGGTTGTCCAAATGGGTATCATTAAAATGAAATTACCAATTGCAGATTTAGAGAAGAAAAAGAAAACACAAGAGAAACCAGCTAAGACGATTTCACGTACCAACCGTTCCAGCGTGAAAATGGAGCTAGATTTGAGAGGCTATCGTTATGAAGAAGCAATCACAGCACTCGACCAATATCTCGACCAAGCAATGCTCAGCAACTACGAAAACGTTTATATCATTCACGGAAAGGGAACAGGTGCATTGCAAAAGGCAGTACAGCAACATTTGAAAAAGCATAAAAACGTAGCTTCATTCCGTACAGGTATGCCGAGCGAAGGCGGATTCGGTGTAACGGTTGCCGAATTGAAGTAACTTTATAAACAATAAAAAAATAGCGAAAACACGCATTATTACACAATTTTCATGAGCAAAGCCAGTGCATTTTTAAAATGTATCTGATATACTTTGTTCATCATTAAATTCCGAAGGAGGAACGATATTTATGGCATTAGTAAAAGTAACTGACTCAAACTTTGATGAAAAAGTTCAAGACGGTGTTAAATTAGTAGATTTCTGGGCAACTTGGTGCGGACCATGTAAAATGATTGCTCCAGTATTAGAAGAATTAGCACAAGATTTTGAAGGTAAAGCTGACGTCTTAAAATTAGACGTAGACGAAAATCCTAACACTGCTGCTAAATTCGAAGTAATGAGTATTCCAACTCTTATCGTTTTCAAAGATGGACAACCTGTAGATAAAGTAGTCGGTTTCCAACCAAAAGAAAACTTAGCAGAAGTTTTAAACAAACACCTATAAGTTGCATAGAATAATGTCTTGTTTCGGCGTTTAAAGTTGAAACTTTGAAAATATCGTCGATATGAAATAGGTTAGTTAAAAAGGCTGGATTCACTTTTTAGGGTGATCCAGTTTTTTTGCGTCCGCTAACGCATCAATCAATGTTATAATGACTGACAAATCAAGACATATAAACTTTAATTTTAAAGAAAGGAGGAAGAAACGTGGAGGCATATCAAGAGAAGATTAAAGAAAAACTTTCAGTAGTGCCTTTTGAACCAGGCTGTTATTTGATGAAAGACCGCAACGATCAAGTGATTTATGTCGGAAAAGCCAAGCGTTTACGTAATCGGCTGCGCTCTTACTTTACAGGCGCTCACGACGCTAAGACGACGCGTTTAGTCGGTGAAATCCGTAACTTTGAATTCATTGTCACCGATAGTGAAACAGAATCTTTATTACTAGAACTCAATCTCATCAAGCAATATCAGCCACGTTATAATATTCTGCTGAAAGATGATAAAAGCTATCCTTTTATTAAAATAACGAAGGAAAAATACCCGCGGTTATTAGTGACTCGTACGGTCAAAAAAGGCACAGGGAAATATTTCGGTCCTTATCCTAATGCCTATTCTGCTGTAGAAACGAAAAAATTATTGGATCGTATTTATCCTTTTCGTAAGTGTGATAAGATGCCAGATAAACTTTGTTTATATTATCACATCGGCCAATGCCTAGGTCCATGTGTGTATGATGTGGATCAAGCAGAGTACGATAAAATGACACAAGAAGTCAGCGATTTCCTAAATGGTGAAGATAAAACGATTATCAAAAACTTAGAAGCGAAAATGCAAGCAGCCAGTGAAAATTTAGATTTCGAGCAAGCTAAGGAATATCGTGATTTAATTCAACATATCCATAACTTGACGAAAAAACAAAATATCATGTCAGCAGATAATACTGCGCGTGATGTTTTCGGTTACTATATTTCCAAAGGCTGGATGTGCATTCAAGTCTTCTTTGTACGGAACGGGAACATGATTCAGCGTGACACTACCATGATTCCATTACAGCAAACACCAGAAGAAGAGTTTTATACGTTTATCGGTCAATTCTATCGTTTGAATCAACATTTATTGCCGAAAGAAGTACACGTACCGAAGAATCTAGATCGTAAAATGATTGAGTCGGTTGTAGATACTAAAATTTTGCAGCCAGTCCGCGGACAAAAGAAAGACTTGGTCAATATGGCTAACCATAACGCAGAAGTGTCACTACAAAATAAATTCGAGTTGATCGCAAAAGATGAATCTAGAACCATTAAAGCGATTGAAGAGTTAGGCGAACAAATGGGAATTCAGACGCCGATTCGTATCGAAGCTTTCGATAACTCTAATATCCAAGGTGTCGATGCTGTATCTGCAATGGTTACTTTTGTAGATGGCAAACCCGATAAAAAAGGATACCGCAAATACAAAATTAAAACAGTTGAAGGTCCAGATGATTATAAATCAATGCGTGAAGTGATTCGCAGACGTTATACACGTGTGTTGAATGATGGTTTGCCATTGCCGGATTTGATTATTGTCGATGGCGGTAAAGGACAAATGTCCGTAGCCATTGATGTACTGGAGAATGAGCTAGGGCTAGATATCCCAGTGGCAGGTTTGCGCAAGAATGATAAACACCGTACCTCAGAATTAATTTATGGACCTGCAGCCGAAGTGGTTCCTTTGAAAAAGAACAGCCAAGCTTTCTATTTACTGCAACGTATTCAAGATGAAGTCCACCGCTTTGCCATTACTTTCCATCGTCAAACGAGACAAAAACATAGTTTCTCCTCTGTGTTA
The DNA here is from genome assembly GCF_003718735.1 of Staphylococcus debuckii. Taxonomy (NCBI): domain Bacteria; kingdom Bacillati; phylum Bacillota; class Bacilli; order Caryophanales; family Staphylococcaceae; genus Staphylococcus; species Staphylococcus debuckii. The sequence goes on from NZ_CP033460.1 coordinate 1,192,524, forward strand.
GATGAGGTAGAAGGAATCGGTCCAAAACGTAAAACGACTTTATTACGTACTTTCGGTTCTATTAAAAAAATGAGAGAAGCTACATTGAAAGATTTGCAAGAAGCGGGTTTGCCGCAAAAAGTAGCGGAAAGTTTGCAAGCTGAATTGAATAAAGAAGATTAAGAGTGTGTTGCTGCATAAATAGTTATCAATTTGTGCAGTTTTCGCACTCTTTTTGTTAATAAAAGTGTAATATTATTTGAATTAAATACAAAATAGAAAAAAGTGCAATGAGAATTATTCTCATGCCCAAAAGACGGTCAAAAAATGTTACAATATCGTTAACAAGGTTTTATATTTTTTTAGGACTGTTTGTAAACGCTTTCTAAATGAAAATGTTTCTCAATTAGCTCTATATCAAAGTTTTTAACAGAAATTCATCAAGAAGCAAGCGTTCAGAAAAGACAGCTTAGATAGGGGTCAAATACATAGAAATACTCTTTCTGAACTTGTGGGTTGCTCGTACAGACTGTGAATTATACAACAGTGTTTTATTTAGATACTTTAAAAATTTTGATTAGGGAAAATTGTGGGACAATTTAGGGCTTTTCCAATTCATTTCCTTTGAATAAAACCATAAATACTATTTGTTTCACAGGGGGGACTTCCTTTTGGGTTATACTAAGAATCAATTCTACTTGCGACGTATTCACTCGTTACTAGGGGTTATTCCGATCGGAGCATTTTTACTTGTGCATTTGACGGTTAACCATCAGGCAACAAAAGGAGCTGGCGCATTCGACAAAGCATCTCAGTTCATGGAATCACTACCATTCTTGCTAGCACTTGAGATTTTACTTATTTACTTACCAATTTTATACCATGCATTATACGGTGTGCATATTGCTTTCACAGCTAAAGAAAATGTCGGGCATTATTCATGGTTCAGAAACTGGATGTTCATGATGCAACGTATTACAGGTGTTTTAGCGTTTATCTTCATCGCTATCCACTTCTATCAAACTAAAATTGAAATGTGGATGGGTCATAAAACACTTGGTTTCACTATGATGCATGACTTATTAAGCAATCCATTTTGGTTGGTTTTCTATATTATTTTAACTGTTGCAGTTATTTTCCACTTCGCTAATGGTTTATGGTCATTCGGCGTAACTTGGGGATTCTTGCAATCACCAAAATCACAACGTGTATTCACATGGATTTCATTAATTGTATTCATCGTAGTCGCTTATATCGGCGTGAGTGCAATCTTAGCATTTGTTTAACAGAGCATAGAATCAGCGTAAATAAAGGTTATATTTTCAGGGAGTGACATTTAATATGGCAGAGAAAAAAGTTATTGTTGTCGGCGGCGGATTGGCCGGCATGATGACAACAATTAAAATAGCAGAACAAGGTGTACATGTTGATTTATTCTCAGTTGTACCCGTAAAACGTTCGCACTCTGTGTGCGCACAAGGGGGTATTAACGGGGCTGTTAATACAAAAGGTGAAGGAGACTCACCTTGGATTCACTTCGATGATACGGTTTATGGTGGCGACTTCTTAGCTAACCAACCACCAGTAAAAGCAATGGCTGATGCAGCACCAAAAATCATTCACTTGCTTGACCGTATGGGTGTAATGTTCAACAGAACACCTGAGGGCTTATTAGACTTCCGTCGTTTCGGTGGTACAATGCACCACAGAACAGCTTATGCTGGTGCGACAACAGGTCAACAATTAGTTTATGCACTAGATGAACAAGTTCGTAAATTTGAAGTTGATGGGCTTGTAACAAAATATGAAGGATGGGAATTCTTAGGACTTGTTAAAGACCATGATGGTGCTGCACGCGGTATCGTGGCTCAAAACTTAACAGATGCTAAAATCGACTCATTCCGTTCAGATGCAGTTGTTATGGCGACTGGTGGTCCTGGTATCATCTTCGGTAAAACAACAAACTCTATGATCAACACAGGTTCAGCAGCATCTATCGTTTACCAACAAGGTGCGGTATATGCAAACGGTGAATTTATCCAAATCCACCCAACTGCAATTCCTGGTGATGATAAATTACGTTTAATGAGTGAATCAGCGCGTGGTGAAGGTGGCCGTATTTGGACATACAAAGATGGTAAACCTTGGTATTTCTTAGAAGAAAAATATCCTGACTATGGTAACTTAGTGCCACGTGACATCGCTACACGTGAAATCTTCGATGTTTGTGTGAACCAAAAATTAGGTATCAACGGTGAAAACATGGTTTACCTTGACCTTTCACATAAAGATCCGCATGAATTAGATGTTAAATTAGGCGGTATCATCGAAATTTATGAAAAATTCACTGGTGACGACCCACGTAAAGTACCAATGAAAATCTTCCCAGCCGTTCACTATTCAATGGGTGGATTGTATGTAGACTATGATCAACACACAACTATTAAAGGATTATTTGCAGCAGGAGAATGTGACTTCTCACAACATGGTGGTAACCGTTTAGGTGCGAACTCATTATTATCTGCAATTTACGGCGGTACTGTAGCGGGCCCTAACGCAGTTAAATACATTGATACAGTTGAACAATCATACACTGAATTAGATGACAGCTTGTATCAAGACAGAGTTGACGAAGAACAAAAACGTTTCGACGAATTATTGAATATGAAAGGTACTGAAAATGCCTTCAAACTTCATCGCGAACTTGGTGAAGTCATGACTAAACATGTAACTGTAGTTCGTGAAAACAAAGCATTACTTGAAACTGACGAAAAAATTCTTGAGTTGATGAGACGTTATAAAGACATCGACATGGAAGATACACAAACTTGGAGTAACCAAGCAGTATTCTTCACACGTCAATTATGGAATATGTTAGTGCTTGCACGTGTTATCACTATCGGTGCTTATAATCGTAACGAATCACGTGGTGCCCACTATAAACCAGAATTCCCTAATCGTAATGATGAAGAATGGTTGAAAACAACAATGGCACATTACAATGGTAAATATGAAGCACCTACATTCACATATGAAGATGTAGATATCAGCTTGATTCCACCGCGTAAACGTGACTACTCAAGTAAATCGAAAACTGCAGAACATAAGGAAGAAGAAGAAGGGAGCGAATCATAATGGCAGAAGAAGTAAAAGACCAAGCTGTTGAGCAACATCATCAACAACAGCAAGCTTCTAATAAACAAAAAACTGTAACTTTGATTATTAAACGACAAGATACAAGTGACTCTCAGCCATATGAAGAAAAATTCGAGATTCCTTATCGTGAAAACTTGAATGTTATTGCGTGCTTGATGGAAATCAGACGTAATCCAATCAATACTAAAGGTGAAAAAGTAGCACCTGTAACTTGGGATATGAACTGTTTGGAAGAAGTTTGTGGTGCTTGTTCAATGGTTATCAACGGCCATGCACGTCAAGCATGTTCAGCAATCGTTGACCAATTAGAACAACCGATTCGCTTAGAACCAATGAAAACTTTCCCAATCATTCGTGACTTGCAAGTTGATCGTTCACGCATGTTCGACAACTTGAAACGTATGAAAGCTTGGATTCCAATCGATGGTACTTACGATTTAGGTCCAGGACCTCGTATGCCTGAGAAAAAACGTCAAACTGCTTATGAGTTATCTAAATGTATGACTTGCGGTGTATGTTTAGAAGTTTGTCCTAACGTAACTAAAAATAATGGTTTCGTTGGTGCACAAGCCATTTCACAAGTACGTTTATTCAACCTACATCCAACAGGTTCAATGACTAAAGATGAACGTCTAGATGCATTGATGGGTGCAGGCGGTTTACAAGAATGCGGTAACTCTCAAAACTGTGTAAATGCTTGTCCAAAAGGTATTCCTTTGACAACTTCAATCGCAGCATTAAACAGAGAAACTTCATTCTATATGTTTAAATCATTCTTTGGTTCAGATCACCAAGTAAACTAATTAATATTGATATAGAACGGCCTGAGGCATTATTAAATGTCTCAGGCCTTTTTTGGTGCGTGCTTGCTAATTGTAGAAAAGGGCGCAAGGGGGGGATATATTGGCCAAGATTCGAAGCAACATGTCCAATATATCCGCTCTCCTCTATGGTTAGCCGTCTTTCTTCATTCCATCCTCTCTCCAAAGGTTTCTTTCGGCGGAGCCGGGGAGATAAGGAACACAAATTCTGATTAATTCAATGCATTTGGTGATTGTGATAAAATATAGTTTAAGAATGTTTTGCACGAGGATGAGTAGAGATGAACAAACCTATTGGAGTGATTGACTCAGGAGTCGGCGGCCTCACTGTAGCCAAGGAAATTATGCGTCAGCTGCCGAATGAAACGATTTATTATTTAGGTGATAGTGCACGTTGTCCTTATGGCCCTCGACCTGGTGATGAGGTGCGGAAGTTTACGGTGCAGTTAGCGCAGAAGTTAATGGAATTTGATATCAAGATGTTGGTGATTGCGTGTAATACGGCGACTGCAGTGGCTTTGGAAACGTTGAAGGAATTGTTGCCGATTCCTGTTATCGGAGTGGTTGAACCGGGTTCACGCACGGCGATTATGACGACGAAGAATAATAATGTGATGGTGCTCGGCACTGAGGGTACGATTAAATCTGAAGCGTATACGAAGCATATTAAAGCGATTAATCCGAATGTTGAAGTGACTGGCGTTGCTTGTCCAGACTTTGTACCGTTGGTGGAACAGATGCGTTATCATGACCCGGTCCCAACGAATATTGTGATTCACCAAACGTTGAGAGCGTTTCGTAATAATAAAGCGGATACGGTAATATTAGGTTGTACGCATTATCCGTTGTTGTTTGAGCCGATTTATGAATATTTTGGTGGTACGAAAACGGTGATTTCTTCTGGTTTGGAAACTGCGCGTGAAGTGAGTGCGTTGTTGACGTTCAGTAATGAACATGCGCCTTATACGCCGAATCCGCAACACCGTTTCTTTGCGACAGGAGATACGGAGCATATTGAATATATTATTTCGCAATGGTTGAAGTTGGATGATGTCGTAGTCACAATGGTAAAAGTCGATTAAATAGAGGTGGAACAGATGGAAGATTTAGTAATAGCAACAGGAAATAAAGGTAAAATTAATGATTTCAAAGTGATTTTTCCTGAGTATAACGTCATTGGCATCGGTGAATTGATTGAGGGGTTTGATGTGGAAGAAACTGGCTCAACTTTCGAAGAGAATGCTAAATTGAAATCAGAAGCGGCGGCTCAAGCATTAGGTAAACGGATTATCGCGGATGACAGCGGTCTTGCAGTAGACGCGTTAAATGGAGAACCTGGTATTTATTCCGCACGTTACGCGGGGACAGATAAAGATGATGAAGCGAATATCGTAAAGTTGTTGAATAATTTAGGTGAAAATGACAATCGTCAAGCCCAGTTCGTTTGCGTCATCAGTATGAGTGCGCCGAATGAAGAAACGGTGACTTTCCGAGGCACAGTTGATGGCGAAATTACACATGCGAAAGAAGGCGACAATGGATTCGGTTATGATCCGATATTCTATGTTCCTGAAAAAGGTAAAACGATGGCACAGCTCTCTGCTGAAGAAAAAGGAGAAATCAGTCATAGACGTCGTGCAATTGATAAACTGCGAAACTATTTAAAGGGTGATCAAATTTGAATAGATGGTTAATTGTCAGTGATAATCATACGGAAGCGGGTATCTTATTTGAAGTGTTTAATCACTACGATGAAGTAGATGTAGCGATTCACTTGGGCGACTCAGAATTTCAATATGATGATACGGAACTCAGTTTATATCGACGTGTGAAGGGCAATTGCGATTTTTATCCGGAGTTTCCGGGAGAAGAAGTGGTGGAAGCGGATGGTGTACGTGCGTTTTATACGCATGGCCATATGTATAATGTCAATACGACACGCATGCAACTAGCTGAAAAAGCAAAATCACTAGCATGCCAATTTGCTTTCTATGGTCACACTCATATTGCACGTTATGAAGAAATTGCTGGTGTACATGTCATTAATCCTGGCAGTATTTCTCAATCGAGAAGTAGCACTGAGGAAACTTACGCGGAATTGCTGCTTAATGAAAATGAGCAAACAGCCAAGTTAAATTTCCGTAATCGCCAACATGCAATTATTGATACAGTTGAATTTACGATATAAAAAATTGCCAGCGTATAGGCACCTCTTTGCAGTGCTGATTGACGCTGGCTTCTTTTTATTATTCATGATTAGGAAAATCTATCAGTGACAAAATAAACATAACGGTTGGCGGTATGGTAAAAAAAAGCCTAACATACCGACGATTAAAAACATATGTAGACCGATTATAGTTCCACCTAATGATAAAATACTGATAGATTTAGGGTCTTCGGAAAATATAGATGCCATTGTATAGCTTCTACTTATAATATGATTGCTTAACGTTATCAAGGACACTATAACATGTATGGACGATAGATAATGTTCTAATTCCTAAGTGACCGGTGTCATTGCAAAATCGTCTCTGACTTTTCTTACGTGCGGAGGTTCAGAAATTATTTATTTTCTGTCACAGCAAAATAATTATCTTCAGAATCAGCGAAATTGAATACTCGGCCTTGTGGAGATTCAACCAGTTCTCCTACAAAAATACCTTTGCTTTGAAAATCTTCGTAAAGATGATCGATATCATCTGTGCCGAACATCAAAGAAGGCGTTTCTGTGCTAATACCCAGCGACATGGCTTCAACCTTGGCTTTATCATGCAAGACAATTTCTGTTTGTGATTGTGCTGAAGGCTTTACAACAATTGTTCGAATGGCTTGATTGGCCACATCCGAGACTTCTACAAAGCCTAATTTTTCAATCCAAAAGGTCTTCGCAGCTTCTTGGTCGTATACATATAACATAACTTGATCTAATTGATTAATCATTCTTTCACCTCAAATAAGTTTCATAGTCTCTTACCTTTAACTAAAGTGTTTGAAACATAGTATAATAAGGTAAGTGAAAGTGCATATTTTTTAAAAAAAGGAGCCTAAACTAATGACTCAATTATATCCATATTTAGCATTTGAGAATACTAAAGAAGCTTTGCAATATTACGAAGAAGTGTTTGGCGCGACCCACATCAATCGCTTGCCCGTTCAGCGTGAACAAGCTGAAAATCTCGGCATCGATCCTGATAAAGCAGAAGACAGTACGATGCATGCAGAATTTAAGGTAGCAGACGTAACTTTGTTTGCTTCAGACGCATTTGACAACTCTGAAGATTATACTATCACGCGAGGCATTTCCTTATTAATTGATTACGATATTAATGATGCAGAAGACGCTAAACGTGTAGAAGCTTTGTATGAAAAAGTAAAAGACGATGAATCTATTATTGTAGAGATGCCGTTAGCCGATCAATTCTGGGGAGGCAAGATGGGTGCTTTTTCAGATAAATATAACGTACGTTGGATGCTTCACGGACAAGATCATAGTAAAGAATAATGAGCAGGTTAGTTAAAATCGACGTAATGAAAGGACAAGAATATGGAAAATATCGAAACACTCATTAAAAAAACACCTGAATTAACGCCCGAAGAATTAGTTCAAATTATGATTGAAAGAGTTAAAGTTTTTGTGGTTGAACAAAATTGTCCTTATCAAGAAATAGATGAGGAAGATTTTAATGCAGAACATGTTATTTTAAAAAAAGATAATCAAATTGCAGCATATGCTAGATTACTGAAAACTGAAGAAGATTTTAGAATTGGACGCGTGATTGTAGTCAAAGCTTACCGTAAAAATAAATTAGGTTACCAACTTATGGAAACTGCTATAGATGCATTAAGAAAATTGGATGCTGAAAAACCAATTAAGATTTCCGCTCAAGAACATTTACTTAAATTCTATGGCTCCTTTGGATTTAAACGTATTTCAGAAACTTATCTAGAAGATAATATCCCTCATGTTGATATGATTTTAGAGGGTAAATAATTAAATAATATTTATAAAGCAAGGCTCCTTATCTTATGTTTAGAAAACGTTACGATAAGGAGTCTTTTAAGGTTTAATATTTAAATTCAACAGAATGCTCAAACATATTATTGTGGAATTTGACTTCATGCAAGTCTGCTATGACATAATCATAGACCTTGTCATCTAAGACAACATAAAGATTCACACGTCCAACAAATACAGCTCCTTCACCGTGACCTTTGCCGTCGATTTTAGGATGCACATTCGCTTCAAATTCAAAGAGTACTTCAATCAAATCTGGTTTTTCTTTAGTTAAAACGTCAACATATTTTTGTTTTGCGTTCATTCTAAAACCTCCATATTAAAAAATATCCTGCTAAATTGTACTCATGTCGTAGTTTATAATTACCCTAAAATTCAAAGTTGATTGATGAGGGGGATAGAAATAATATTAGCCATTCTATTCAGGGTCAACTTTAACTATACTTACAAAATCAAATTGAGCATCTTGCGGTATTTTCATGATTTCTAAATTTAATGGGTGATTTGAGTTCTCGGATTTTAAGTTGTAAATGTAAGGTGGTAATTCACTCTCGAATTCTACGGGATACTTTTCCAATGAATCTACTAATAGTCGGAAATAATCTTGAGGTGAATACTCATTAATTCGCTCAGTCAATAATTTTAAATACGATTTTCCAAATAAAGATTGATGCTTTCTAATTGTTTCAAATGCGCTTTCGTTTTTTAAGCTAATTAAATTCAAATCATCTTCATTAAAACTAGTGACATCCTTTAATACTACTTGTAATGATTTGAGTTCTGGAATAAAATCTCCTTCGTAAATAAAATGATTATATTCAAAAATAAGTTTGTAGCGGTTGGAATAATGAGATGTGTTATTACTGATATATTTCAATAGGAAATCTAATTGCTGCATAAATTTTATATCCATTTTGGACAACCCCTTTACTGTTTTTAATCCATACCCCAAAACATATGAAATTGTCATTAGAATTTGAGACTTTTTTATTTTCCTCAATATTTTTGTTCGAAATACAAATTGTTGTATTAATTCATCTAGTAATATATTAAAATAAACTTTAAGGAAATATATTAACCAGACAGGGGACAGTGTAATGAAAAAATTATTAATGCTTTTATTGGCCAGCTTTTTAGTATTAGGAGCTTGCGGACAAAAGGAAGAAAGTAAATCTGATGACCAAAAATCAGAAACGACTCAAAAAAAGGACAAAAAAGAGGATAAGAAAAAATCAGATAGCAAGAAAGAAAGCAAAAAAGAGAGCGAAGAAAACAATCAAAATCAAGAAACAGCTGTGCAAAATGACGACCAACAACAAGCAGATCAACAAAACATGAATGTGCAAAATAATGAGCAACAAAATACGCAGCAAGCAACTGCTCCACAAAACAACCAGCAACAAAATGCTAATGTACAAAACAATCAGCAAGCCGCTCAACCTCAACAATCTCAAGCTTTAACAAAAGATGAAGTGACTCAGAAATTAAAAAGTGGTCAAAACGTGAATGGTGTGGTTGATGCAGAAGGCAACACATGGCATCAAGCTCCAGGTGGCGGTGATGCAGTGGGTATGACTAAACCAGATGGTACGACATGCACTGTAGGAGGATGTATGACACCTGATGGAAGATCAGTGCCAGATGAGGAATAGTAAATATTAATAAAAGGTAACGGGAGCTGAGATATTATTATGTCTTAGCTTCTTCAAATATATACATGTTTAAAAGTTTTATAGAAAAACTATTAATGAAAAATATTGAACAGTGCAGAAAAATAACAGCTAGACGAAAAATTATTAAATAACAGTATGCATGAATTGAAATCACAAATAGTTTTTTAGGGAACATTCAAGTGACATTTTAATATGTTATTAAATACTAACGAATATTAGACAAAAAAAGAAACGTTGAAATATCAACGTTTCTCAAGGGTTGGGCAAAGAATATATAAAATATTCTCCTCTATGGACGTCCTGGGAGGAAGAAATGAGGATATTTCTCATTATCCTACATTTTCAAAATCGCACAATATCAAGTTTTTTACAGTTCTCATTGTCTTCCATTATCCCTTAATATCTAATCATTTTCCCTATTTTTTCCCTAAATATTTTTCTCGAGAGTTGTCTCAAAAACGGACCGCATGCTTTACATATAGAATTATGTAATTATACATATTCAAGTTTTCTTTTTGTTGAGGGAGTAAGCTGTGTGAGTAATAAAAAGCCACCATACAAAGTATGATGACCTTAAAGTAAATCTAATGTTAACAGTGAATATGCACACCCAAGAGGTGTGGTAGAACTTAAAAACGCACACAACACAAGTTATATGCCACTACTGAAAAAATGGCACATAAAATATTTTAGCATATATTTAGGAAAAAATCAATTACTTTTAGTTTATCATTTCTTTAATAGGTTTTATATAGCATAACGCCCCCTTGCTTTCTCATGTAGCAAAGGGGGGTAGCCTTCAAATATATAGGGGTACTACTTATAAAATGAGTAATATTAGTAAGTCTGGGGCTCGGCTTACTTATTTACTATATCCTTATAATAACTAATTAAACATGTTTTAAGCAAATTTTTAAGATAAAACTATTTTAAGACATAATCTTTCTGACTAATGAATACTAGGTTAGGTGTCAAATCACTTACTAATGCACATTCTGGTAGCAATAGCATTATTTTTAATAAGGGTACGGTGGTGTACCCAGTAAATATAGCTTTTGTTTATCGTTCTGTATGACATATATAATTATATGTTATAATTAAAGAAAAAGTAGGTGAGGGTTTGGCTCAAGTAATTACAAGTTTGATACTTACCGGATTTTTGGGTTATATTCCTTATAAATACTTAGTTTTAATCGGTTTGGTAAGTGAAGATAGGCAAACAATTAATGCCCCAATATTATTATTATTTTCAGTTGAGACAATAATAATTTGGTGTACAGCATTTGCTTTTGTATATGGAAATATAGACATATCCAATCTATACACGTCTGAATTCATTACCCTAACAAAATTATCTATTGTTTTTACCCTATTGTTTATATTAGTAATATTTATTTTTAATCCATTAATTATCAATTCTATAATCAAACTGGTTAACATCACTCGTATGAAGTTCAATCTAGACAAAATGAGTATTCTTGATAAAAGAGATGAATTATTTAATAACAATCGCAAACCGGTTTTTATAGTCATAAGAGATTTTGAAAACAAAATTCTTAATGAAGGAGAGTTAATAACTTATAATTCCTCAGGTAGTGATTTTGATTTACTAGAAATAAAACCTCAAAAATTTAAAGTTTCTAATTTGCCATATGAAGACGATTACTACACAACTCATACCATTATTGATTTAAAGCAAAAAGTGAAATTAGAGTTGTATTTAATGAAAATAAGCTAACCTTTATTTTTCATCACTTCTTTTTGTAATGACTTGGGTGCATTAAGGAAGTTGTCTTTTTGAGTGTTTTCTAGATTTGTAGAAAACTGATTTAAGTTAATATAGTAATAAACTTGATTTCTATCTAAGCCTCCACTTTCATACCATTTAACAAAAACACCATGCTTCATAAAAATTTTCACGGAATAAAAAACCGCCAATTAAGGCGGTTATCACTTTAGTATAAAGGATTTTTACAATGTATAAAAACTTTTCCCGAAACATTGATTGTAATATTTAACATTCTCTTTTTCAACCATACTAAATATTAATTTTGGATACAATAAAAGCCCCTTATTCAAACGAGAAAAATAAGGGACTAATACAAGGATGCATTTACTAAAAATGCGTGTGTTTTGTAGTGTAGATTTGGTCAAATATCTACACATTAAATATATTACCGCTTATAACAGGGTTTAAACATAAATAAATGACATATTATTTTTTCACTCGTAATAATACCCGCTAAGTTATAGTCAAACGATCTTACATTTGCAGTCAAAAATTACCTCCTCATTTTACATTGTACTAACAATTGTGTAATTATGCGGCAGTTCTTTTATCAATGCAATACAGACGCTCTCTCAGCACCTATTTATATGCTTTAGCATAAATAGTTAAGGAAATTTCTAATGCTATCAATCTTAAAATTAAATGCTCATTTCTCAGAATTTTTTATATAGTATAATAGAAACCCCTTTGCTTTCTCATGTAGCAAAAGGGACAGTATTCAAATAATCAGATAGGAATATTGCTTATAAAAGCACCTGTAAGTCTGGGACAAGACTTACTTATTTATTATCTCCTTATAATGATCAATAAAACATGTTTAAAGATTTTTTAACTTTTCCCTGTTACACGTATCAGAATGCACTTTTGCGTTGTGTACTTTTACAAAAACCAATTTTGGTTTCTGTGTCAAAGCTCAAATTTGAGTTATGAATATAGTTACATCAGCACAAATTTTATACTCGTTTCTAATACATCATTTCAGTGCGTTAAGTTTAGTATATGACTATCCTATCATTTAAGTACCGCAGTTTTTAGAAACCTCTTATGCAAATCAGAACTTTCATGTTACTATATATACGTACCTTCAAGGTACATTTTAGTCATACTATGCCTTTTTTTGATGATTTTAGCGAGTCACTACACCGTAATGTAGTGACTTTTTTTGTATAACACTCTATAACTGTATATATCAATGCAACACAGACACCCTCTCAGTATAAAAAACCGCCAATTAAGGCGGTTAGGGATTGTCAAAATCAATTAAGAGAGTTTTGTTAATGAAAAATGCATTATTTCTATATTGTCTATTTCTTGAAATAACAACAATCCCTAATCAAAATATACAATAAATACATCATCTATACAATAAAAAGCCACTATCTTGTAAAGATAGCAGCTTATCATGTTAAGGATATAGGAGGTTATACTTAATTATAACCGACTTTTTGAATTTAAAACACAATTCCTGTCACTCGATCAACTGACATTTAATGTTTCAACTGATAATAACGATTAACCCGTAAAAGGAGGTGGGAAGGTAAAACGAATTACAACTCAGTAACGACTTAACCACAATAGAAACAGAAATTAAAAGTTATCAAAACATCGCTGGTCAATCGATTTTTGAAATTGGTCGTAGATTAAAACATGTAAAAGAGAATGACTTAGCACATGGAGAATTTGGTAAGTGGCTTGAAAAAGTAAATATGAGCAGAAGTACTGCTAGAAGATTTATGAAGGTGGCTGAAAATCCAGAATTAAATTCGCCATCGATGGCGAATTTAGGAACTAGTATTTTGTATGAAATAGCAACTCTTCCTGATAAAGAAAGAGAAAAAGAACATTTAACTTCAAGCGGAGAAAAGAAAACACCAGATGAAATGACACAAAGAGAATTACAAGATTTAAAAAAACAACTCAAGCAACGCGACGAACAAAACGCTCAACTTCAATCTCAAGTAGAACAAGCGCAACGTTCCGAAGAGATTGCACGTAAGCAACTAGAAGAAGCAGAGAATAGATAGCCGGAAGTAATTGAGAAATACATCATCTATACAATAAAAAGCCACTATCTTGTAAAGATAGCAGCTTATCATGATAGTATAGGAACGTATAATTACTATAGCCAACTTTTTTAAATTTAAAACATAATTCCTACAACTCGTTCTACTAATGTTTGTTATTTGACAATTTAATATTAATCTACCTTTACTAATCCTTCATTTAATTGCAATGAGTCACACACTTATCCGCCAATCTTTCTCTCAGTGAAAAATAAAGGCTCTCTCAGCCTGTTAAAATATAGAAAGTCCGTGTTTATAGCAGTGATTGCATTACTTCATTCAATACTATGATGATCTACTAATTTTAAAGTAGTTACTTCATATATATTTTGACTTTACCAATTGCTACGGGTACTTTAATAACTGCAACTATATTATTATATTTCACTTTAACAACTAGCTTCATTTAAAATAAATGTCTATATAGAAAAAGCCACCTCTTAAGGTAGCTTATCTAGTAATCGGCTAAATATCTGTTGAACACGTCCGCTTGTAACCATGAGCATTTCTCCTATTTTTTCATACGACCAACCATGCGCGAGCAAATCAAAAACAACGAACTCTTTTTCTGTACCAATGTTTTCAATTACTGACGATAATTCATTAAAAAATATATGTTCTTCAAAATTATCGCTCATTTCTATCGATGTTGTAGGTTGATCTAGTGAAAAGAAGTCATCTATGTCTTGTTCTACTGGTGGTTCATCGATAGGGCGGCTCTCATAGCTTAATATAAAGGCTCTAACGCTCTCTTTATCATATATCATATATAAACACTGGCTTTTGCAACACGGCCTAATATTACTGCTCTAGCATGTTTGATTGTATTCTCTGTTACCCCTAAAACATCTGCGATAATGTCATAAGGCTGTTTATCCCACCATAACATCTTAATTAATTGCTGCTCTTGTAGCGTCGCATTGTTATATACTTCGGTAATTCCTTTTACGATACTTTTAACTCTATTGTATCTCTGTTCTGTCACTTGGCTAGCTTGTGTTTTGTACTCATCAACTAATATTTGATAGTTTTCCATATATCCACTCAGAATTTTGTAATCGAAACTCTTTAAAGAACTCATATAACTAGCTCCTCTTTTTGCGTTTGCAATGCAGCTCTTACTTTTCCCACTTCTTCATCAAAATATTTTCTTTGGTCTTTCAAGTGGCCTCTCTGGCGCATTAGACGGGCTTCATGCGTGTTTTTATATAAATCTTCACATAACTTCTCAATGCTCTTATAAGGCTTATAAACACCGTTTGTACGCATGTAGTGCATTATCTCTTGTTGCTCATGATATGGGTAGGCGCTGACAATGCTTTTAAGTAAATTCATGCGTTTCAATGAGTGATTTTTGTAACGTTCCAACTCTTCTTTTTTCTCAACAATCCATATAACCAACTTCTCTAATGGATAACTGGTGAAAACTACACCTGTTGCTTCATCACAAGCCATATGCGAGATGTTCAGATGATACATTGCTTTTATTTGTTCTTCGAGCGCTTGGCATTTTCTGTTTATAAATTGAGGATTGTATTTAACCAATAACTCATATTCTGAAATTCTTTCTTCTCTTTCATAATTGAAAGTATTTTCACTTTTATTCAGCAACAGCTCTGCACTCCTTTAAACTTTATCTATTTTATTTTCTGATTGGCTTTGTACTTTTGTTTAGTCGTTATCTGAAATCCCGAATTGGTCATATACAGATTGTTTCTTAGGAGTTTCATTTTTAGGATCTAATATCTTTAGTCTGGATTCTACTGTTAAGCCTAACTTAGATGAAATACTATTCAATTGTGCCAGTGCATCGCGCTTAATAGCATGGTTTTGGTTTAATTTAGTGCCTCTTTCAGTAACAACTACTGCTCCTTCTTGCTTCATACGTTCAGTGGCTTGAATATAATCCGAATAAGCTTGACAGTATGCTGATACTAGCGCTAAATCTAAGCTGGCAATAGGTAACTCTTTTAATAGCGGATATATTCTAAACCATTCCTGTTTTGCTCTATCGTCTAACCACTCTGGCGGTTCTGCCTCTAAAGATGTTAGCTTTTTCATTGCTTCTTCTGTCGCTTTCTTATTTTCTTGTACTTCTCTAGTGAGTCGTGATTTTTGTTGTGATAATAACTTTCTTTGTGCCAAATACAACCACCCCTTAATCAATGAAGTATTTTAAATAATAAAATGTTGAGAATACGTAGTTACAAAATCAAACTGCAGTTTTCTTTTTCTTATACAAGACTAATTAATGACAAAATTTGTGTGGCATCAAATTAATATCCTTATTCAATGCAGCTAATCTAGTTAACTAACAGAATAGTTACAAGATATTAAATTGATATGGTTAACTTTAACCGTGATAGATAAACAGGGCGACTATATAGAGTTTTCTTCAAGTTCATCTAGTAAGTAAGCTAACTTACACTTTAAACACTCTCTATAAGCCTATTGAAGCCTTATTTAAAAGGATTTCTTCACGAATATTCACCTTTTATTTTCAACTTTTGGTTACGTTTAAGGCCGGCTCGTTTTCAACGTTCTCTCAACACCCACCCGGTTTTTCTTCGCCCCGCAAAAAAAATTTCCCAAAAAAATAATTTCAAAAAACTTCAAAATTTTATCTGCCGTGAATTTTATTGTGGCAGCTAAAACACACTACCTCTAAATTTTCGGTATCCAGTCTTTTAATCCAGTCCCTCAGCATTATCTATATTGATATATTTACCTTCACTAATTACCATGCTCTCTAATTGCTTCATATAAGCCTGTCATCAGCTTTTAACCAGTTCCTTACTCTTTAATCCTATTTGTTCCTATCTTTCTTACAATAAGCCTGAAATTGCAATTCAAACTATTCTATTTATGTTTGTTCTCTCAACATTTCTATAATTATTCTTCATTCTTTTTTATTTATAATTTCTTCTCTCTTGATCTAAATATTTTTTTATCTTGAAAGCAAAACTACAAATCGAAATCACAAAACAAATTCAAATTATTTTTTTAGTTTCATTTCTCATTTCAAAATTCTATTTCACTTTCTGAATTTCAAAATACTTTCTGACTTCTCATTTACATTTAAACTTTCATTCTATTATCTTTAATCAAACATCAACTTCACTTTTGTTCAATCAACTAATTATCTTCTTAACTCTTTCGTCTTCTAACATAAAAGATAATTGTTTCTTCTAATTCATTCTAATTAATATATTCTCAACTCTTTTGATATTGAACACAAACATGATTGTTTCTTCTAATTCATTCTAATTAATATCTTCAAAACTTATTTGCTTACTCACATACATTTAAGTATATAATCTATGTGTATTGCCTATACACTTTAGCAAGCAATCACCTTAATGCTATAGGTTAATACCTAGACCTTTATACATGCAGTGTATATTTTGATGCAGTTATGCAATCATAGCCCTGTAACTAATATGAGGCTACTAATATATAGCGGCTATTTGCTTGTGCTGTAGGATAGTTACCTCTACATTGTATGCCTAACCTATAGGCTGTTTGGTTGTATACTGTTGAGTTATCTATACTATACGGTTAATATAATCTGCCGCATATTAATTCCAACATAAAGTTTTTGTTTGCCTTTATCTATCTATCTTTGCATAGCTTCCTACTAAGTAACTCACTGTAGCACTCATGCATGAGACCACTTATAAAAGAAAGGCCACCACATATATTGAAGTGATGACCTTGTAAACGTGCTTTAGAGTTAGAACAGCATTTGCACAAATGAAGGAGTAACTCATGGCTATTTTAGACTTTAACAAAAAGCGCTTGTTGTTAAAGATAATTATCATCTTTAATACCTTTATTATAACATAGAAAGCTCAACCGCGCTATTTTAAGCACCATTCAAATTAATAGAAACTGCTAAGATTTCACCCATGTGACTCACTCTATTATCTTTACCTTCTGCATTTTTTACATACACGTCAACACTATCCACTTTATTACCCTTGATTTGTTCAAATGCTTTATCTTTTGCATTATCGCCACTCTTCCAAGCATGAACGAGTGTATGATTTTTCTTAACTATAAACTCTCTATTATTTCTCTGACTTGAAGCAATGATAAAGTTCAAATTACCATTCATCATCACACAACTGTTTTTATTAAACTTAATCTTTTTAACTGCTTGTGGTTCGATTTCTCCTTCTTCAAAGTCGCTTACAATATTTAACTTATTATCTGCATCAGCCAGTTCTACAGGCACACTACTTGAACTAGCCAATATCATTAAATCTTCGCCGTTTTCAGTTACCTTTGCCCTGTTTCCTTTGTATCTAATAGCTGTAATCATTGCATTACCTCCTTACCATTTCTTTTTGCCGGAGTGATATTTCTGAAAGTCTTCTAATGACTCCTCTTTCAACATATCTTCAAGCAGCCATGCGTAATCTCTAGGCGTTGTATTACCTCCGATTTCTACTTCATCAGCTAGCATTTGCCCTTTGTATTGATTATGAATATTGCTAGGGTGCTGCTGCTCTTGTTTGACATAGCGTAAGCGTGAAATACGTCTGCCGCCTTCATTCTTATTCTCAATCATTTTACGGTAAGTAGAAGCTACTTCTTGAAGTTGGGCTTTCATCTCTTTGCGGTACTGTTCATGCGCTTTCTTAATGTCTGTCATTTCATCTTCATATGTGCCATAGAACTCTGTAAACTCATCATCTGTAATACTGTAATCCGATGTTTTAAGTTGTTCATCTACTTCCAATAACTCTTGTTCCAAATTCGCTTGGTGACGTTTTAATTTTGTCGCTTCAGCGTATTCATCTTGATTTTGGCAGTGCGTAATTTTAGCATTGATTTTTTTAATACGATCTACTAGCTGATTATATTTTTGTTGAACCTCTTTAGCACGTAATCTTTTGCCATAAATTTGTTTATCAAAAATACTGATTGAATTTTCTTTTACTTTTTTACTCATAATTAACAACCTCTTTTTCGTTTTTAATATTAATACTTTTAATCACATCACGACGGCGCACGCTTCCTCTTATCAAGTTGTTTAAACTATTAATAGCTCGCTCTTTTTCTTCTTGAGTTGTAATCATAAAATACCCGTTTTGTTTAGGGGAGTAGCTGCAGCCGATAGGATAACCGTAATTTGTTGATAAATCGCGTATAATTCGACGCACCCAACGCTCATTAGTTGAATTTGCTGCATATCCTAATTGATTTAAAATCTTCTCTTTAGTAATATGTTTGTTTGGTGCATTAATTATCACATTGACTACTTGGCGGTGTTCATCTGGTAATTTTTGCACCTCGTCCTTCGTTTTGTCCATTTCATTACTCCTTTTCTTAATTTTATGAACTTATGTTTTTTAAAACTATCACCTCCTTAATTAACCTGTATTGATGAAGAATACAACCGCGCGCTCGATTAGGGCAGGGGAAATCGCTTATAGAAACGACTTGACCGTCATGTAATTCATAGCCTGCATAATGTCCTTATACGCTTCTAATAGCCCTGTATAATACCTTAATAACGTACCTGCGCGTGTATCAAGTTGATTAGCTATAGTTTCCATATCCATTGTCCTACTTCTACATTCATTATTTTTTAGCGAGATTTTTACAATACAATTTTTTAAACTTATAATATTACTTTTGTTTAATAGCATGGTCACACATCAGTACCACACTAGAGTATATAACGCTAGTTGCGGCAAGAGTTTGAATGTTTTACTTCTAATTCTTTGATACTTTTTTCGCTTGCATTAAAATGCCAATTAAGACGTGTTTCATCTTTAACCTTGAATCCTGCTTTCATCATTGCACCCTTGAATTGACCGTTTGTGATATAACTACCTTCAAAAGTTCCTGATAATGCTTCACTATATATACGTTCAAATACATGTTTTAAACCATACGAGGAACGTCTAACATTGAATGTTTTTATTTTATTGATCGAGTAACAAAACTCGAGTAATGCGTTTTTCTTTACCTTATTCAATTCTTCAAAGTGTTCTGGTTTATTAATATCAGTCATTTAAATTCTCCATTCTATATTTATTGTGTGTGACGAGTATAGGAATAAAAGTTACTACATTCGACAAAAGTTACTACATACCGCTTTAAAAGATTGATATATAGCTGTTTTAAGGTTATTTCATTGATATATAGACCTACTACAAAAGTTACTTCATTTATAAAAAAAGTAGCTACATAAGTTACTACTTCTTATGAATGTCTACTACATTTATTTATATGTAGCTACATAAGTTACTACTTAAAAAGTTGATAACAGAGGCGATTAAACACACTTTGTAGTAACTTTCTTAATATGTAGTAACTTTTTGTTCTACTCTCCATACACAGATTTTATTTTCTTATACAAATTGCTTCCTTTTCTAGGTTCAATAATATTTGTAGTATCACTGTACTTGTCATCAGTATCATGAGGAGCTATAGTTTCTATATTCATTGATTTACTTCTCCGTTCATTATTTTTTAGTAGTTCCCCCTCAATTCCCCGTAGTTCCTCTTTTCTTTTAATCATTAGGGAACCGTCTCTGTCTTACTCTCTCAACACTTAAAACTAAATGGTTCCCTAAGTTCCCCTTTTTTTGAGACCTGTATAACTATTAGTAAATATACAGATATAGATATAAATGATAAGTACGTCTCTAATATTATTTATGGTTAAAAATTATAGGGAACTTGGGGAACTAATAACATAAAACCATTGGTGTTACAGTGTTTATACGGTTCCCTCTTTAATTAAAAAATGGGGAACCAATAGGGAACTTAGGGAACTAAGCTCAATTTTATTCATAGTCAGAATGATATTGGTTAAAATCAAAATCTAGTTGCTTTATAATTTCTTCTTTAATCGCATAACCTCTCGGCTTTTTTCCTTTATGCCCAACTCTTTTGGTTAATTTCTGTTTATCTGTTATGAGATAGCTTCTTTCGTTCCACGATTTAGTAATACTGTGTAACTCATGCCCTAAAAATTGTTTCAAAGTTTCACCCATTACCAACAGATAATCACGTTTGTATATTGCTTTTACATCACCATTAGTTACAGTGTAATAACCCTCGCCTTCAATGTGGTTGCGGTTAGCGTCCAAATACTGTAAAAGTTCTTCTAGTAACTGCTTAGGCTTATCAATGTTCTTATTGGTTTCAAGCATTTTATTATAAGTTCGGTCTAACGTGGTGTATGGATCATGTTGAAACCCTTCAATATCATTGATGATTTCACCAGCAACCTGTAACAAAGCGAAAGCCCTGCCTATTCTTGCGACAATCTCATTTGTTCCAGCCTTTTCGATGAGACGCTTCTCGTGGCTTTTAAATGAGTTATAGTAGCCTTCTTTGTTTTTGCGGTATTGTTCCATGAAAGCCATGCCTAACGTGCCGTACTGATTGTTAATGCCTTCGTACAAATCAATAAAAGAAACATCACTGTTAAATGGGTCATCTTGCAATGTAATAACCCTAGCACCAATACCAGCTTTTTCATTGCCGCTATCCGCTAAAGATGTTTCACCTGTTGAAAGCATAATGTTTTGCCATGTTCTCTCTACTTCAATACTCGACTTGTTCCCACGACCCTTTTCACGACCACCACTAAATTGGTATATGACATCTGGTATCATATAAGGGTTCGCTTTTCTTGAGTCGTCTAAAAGAAGTGGATAGCTGTTCAAGAATGCAGATTTGCGTTCAATATTGACTCTGGTTGTATTCCATTCACTGATAAGTTTTGAAGTTCCCCACACACTGCTAGCTACCTTTAAAGCTGTTGTTTTACCTCGTGAACTAGCCCCGCTTAAATCTACAATAAAAGGTTCTACATCAAAATCATGAAGCAATATCGAGCCACAAGACGCATACAACATCATCATGGCAGGGTATGAATTGGATATAAGATTAAAAACATTATCAGCGTAACCTTGCAATGTTCCTTTAGTCTTGAATTGGTTCGCAATGTTTTTATAACCCTGTTCATGAATCGTCAACTCAATTTCGCTATCCAACGGATGTACAAAGTATTTACCTACATGGCCTAATCGAGTGACTATATTTGTTATAGGCAACGGGTTCAGTCGCATATACATGCTTATATAGTTAACGAGATCAGTACGATTTGTAGTGTTTACATCTAAACCTCTGCTAGCTAGCCCGATTAAATGTGTAGCGTCTGCTAAGTCACGAGCAAACACGGGAAACTGGTAAGTTCTGCCACCGTTATTAAAGGTCATTTCATAAGTAAACTCGTTTGTTTCAATATCTTTATACTTTTTAGTAATAAATGGCGGTGTCGAAGTGATTAAAATTGGAACAACTTGCTTATCGTCACCTCTACCTTTTTCCACCATTTTATATAACCATCCATTATCGCGTACTTGGTAATTAGTTGGTATACTCTCGGCGGCATTACTATCATTGACGATTTCTGTAATTTCTGTGGGTAGTTCGGCCATTTAATCACTCCTTTCGCGTGTGTCTTAAATAAATACTTTTAAATGTCTTGATAATTTCTTTATCTTCAATAGGCGGCGTACATTGCTTTGCCCAACCATAAGCCAAACCATATACAAGGCTAGGATCTACATATCTACGCAATAAATAACCGATAATTTGTGTTAATACTGTGTTTCGTTCACCAGCACCTACCCCCATAGCGACACTTTGCCAATGTTCTGCACTATGCTTTTTATGATATGAAACAGTAATAGGCGTATCCTCTTGTTTAAACTCGTTGGCCCAACCTTCTATAGTAGAGCAATCCAATATTGGAGCATCATTGTATCTATATACAAACGCGCAGCTTTTATCTTTTATAACGGGTAATGCCATTGCCCGGCTAGGTTGATATGAGCCCTCATCTACTTTATGACCAATTTTAGAAGCTAATACCTTTGTGTATTTACGATAATCTTCCCCGTTAATACGTTCATTTAAAGGGATAAATAAGCGTAATCTAGGGGCTTCTGTGTGGTGGCTATAACTTGTATGCCAAAAGTAAGCAAATGCTCCTAAATGTGCTTTAAACGCTTCATTCAACGCCTTTAAATCAGAAATATCATCATAATCTAATACCAATACATTTCGATAAATCACATTATTATCTGCACGATATTTTTTACCTTTACCACTATCCGCAAGGTCGCCATAAACGGCTACCCCGCGACTATATTTATTGATGTTAATTTGTGGTATAGCTAGTCTATTAACAAGCTCATTCCATTTAGGTTGTGAGAACTGTTTAAATGAACCAGCGTCTAAACTGTCATACCAAACAATGCTTACTTGAACATCATATTCCAAATTAATTTTATTCATTTTGTCACCTCTGAGGAATATCAGAGTGGAATATGCTATAATAAAAATAGATTCACTATCCCACTCTGGTGTGTTTTTTATAGTCCTTACGCGTCTCTTTCGGTTTGCTCGCCATTAAGAGACGCTTTTTCTATTTCATGGATTTTTTCCATAATCTCATTGAATTCTTTCATATACATAATCATTAAATCAATAAGTTGCGTATTTTGGATCCGGCACTCATGATATTTTAAACCGTGCATTTTAATTTCTTCACGACTTAATTTATGGTTTGGCCCATGCGTGAAATATTTTTCATCAAACCAAACAACAGAGGTTACTACATCGTTAATTTTTTCTTTCACTATATCTAAATCACAAAATAAATCTCTTAATTCCCAATTCATTATTAATCGTCTCCTTTATGAAATTTAATAATATTATTATTTTCTTCTAAACGGATATTCTCACCGTACAAGGCACATACATTTTTTAGTTTTTTTATTTTTCCTCCAATCCTTCAACAAAGCCCGTCATCTCTTCAATAGCTATCTTTAATTCTTCAATATCGTCTTCAGTTAAGAATTTACTAATATTTGAATCCATATAATTGAGCGGGAAATTAATAAATATTTCGATCGAATCGATAAGGTTTATATATTCTCTATAATCACCAAGAATGTTTACAATCTCGTCATCACTTAAATTTGGGTATTCTTTCTTTATAATTGAAAACTCTCTGTCATGACGTTCTTGTAATAATTCCACCATTTTTTTAGTAAACAAAGAATTTTTTAAACTTCTGTCAATACTCACAATATTTTTTACATTTTCATAATCTTTACTATTTAATTTTTCCATTCTTAATTACCTACCTTTTTCTTATTTTTAAGTTCTAAAATTCTGCTAATATCCATCTCCAGACATGCGATACAAATATCTTCGCTGACTTCTGGGAAATGCTTTTTAAATACATCGGGTGCTATGTTGAGTAAAAGATTGTGTTGTGTATCTTTTATGTTGTACCAACCGACAATCGACTTCGTAATAATTACTTGTTGTTTCATGTCTGTTACCTGCTTTCTAAAATATTTGATTATGATTTTCTTCGATATATTGCTTCATATACTTTGCGACAAAAGACCAATGGTCATTTTTATGTGCTGGTGCATGTGTGAACTCAGCAATTTTTGATTGGTGTTTGGGGTTCAGCAGCAGCTTTTTCAACAATGTATTTCTGCTTTTATTCGTGTGTGCCATTAGATCGTACATCGTCCACAGTGTCTTATATTCTAATAATGTTGTTGTGAAATCTTTTTCTTGTAGCATATTTTTCACCTCCTTATGCCATTTTCTGATTATTAACGTATTTACTATAAATATGTTTGCTGACTGACAAAGGAAGATTATATTTATCAACAAATACCATAAATTCTACCGTGTCATTTAATACTTGTTGTCTTAACGCCAGCATGTCTCTTGTCATATCTTCCTTTTGAATCATCTTAGGAAAGCCGAACACATTTGATACTGCTTTGTTACTAATTGTTTGAGCTTTGCAATAATCTTTTTTAGAAATAGCTTCAATACCATTTTTCAAATTATCCATTGCTTCTTTTTGCTTTTCTTTGTCTAGCATGCGAAAGGCTTCATATCCTTTAAGTCCTGTGGCTTGTCGTAATTCTTTAATAACCTGCTTAACCCATTTCTTAAATTCTTGAGCTTCGGCACGTCTACTATTCCAAATAGCTTCGTAAATACCATATTCAGAAATGATACTCGCTTTCTGTGTCTTTCTTGCAAATTTACTATTAGAGGTGCTATCCACAATGTGAGTAGTCACATCTTCTTTATCTATCATTCTTAGCATATGTGGGGTCAAGCTATACCCTAATACCTTCGCTACATCTCCTGCTACTGCCCAATACTCACCGTCTTTTTCAATAAAGCGGATTTCTTTGTTATTGAATAGTTGTTTAATCATTGATTATGCCTCCTTTTAACGATATACAATTTTATAAGTCTCTATTTACGTCATCAATACTTAAAAAAATAGGTATGACATTATTAATTTTTAACAACACCCTTCCACTCGGAAATGCTTTTCCGTTTTCAATATCCGAAAGGTAACTTCTAGAAATACCTATTTTTCTCGCAACTTCTTCTTGTGTCATTTTCAATTCTTTTCTCTTCTTTTTCACTAGGTTACTATAATGTATCTCCTTAATCATTTAATCACCTCCTTAAACGTCTCTTTCAACGTCTAAATACATTATAAACACTCCTACAAACAATGTCAACACAAAATGTCTTTATTAACGTCATACCATTTGGTAATATTATTTATATAGTAAGGAGGTTAACTAATGTCTGTTGGTAAAACAATTAAAGAAATTAGAAAGCAACGCAACTTAACTCAAAAACAATTGGCTGATCAAATCGAAATATCACGTTCTTATTTAAGTGATATTGAAAACGGAAATAAAAATCCAAGTATAAAAACAACCCAGCGACTTGCAGAAAAACTAGGTGTAACTGTTGCATATTTAACAAGTGGTAAAAAAATGTATGCAGATTTAACAGATGAAGAAAAAACGCAACAATTTATCAAATTAAATAAAATGCTTAGACATGAGTACACTAGTAAAGAAGAGAAATTGAAAAATGAATTATTAGAATTACTTGAAAGAAAATTATCGTTCAATGAAATACACTATCTCAACAACGCGCTTATTTTTTTAAAAGAAGATGAAAGAGACAATATTTTATTTATGTCTGTTCTGATCCAGCAGTTATACAATTACAAAGGTTCAAAAAATAAAGCTGTGTATGATGATATGATAAGCGAATTTTCGGAATTTCTTTATAAGTATTTCAACATTAAGTAGGTGATTAAATGGCTTCATTCGAAAAACAAAAGAATGGTAAAACATGGCGCTACATCATTTCATACAAAGATGATGACGGTAAATATAAGAAATATCAAAAAGGCGGTTTCCGTACTAAACAAGAAGCAAAGGTACATGCTACAGAAATGGAGTATAACTTAAAAAGAGGGTACAATATCGATAATAATGTGGTGTTTGTGGAATACTTTAAGCAGTGGTATGAAGTTAATAAGAAACCGCATGTTTCAGTGAGTACATTGAACCGTTATGAGTCGGCATATAAGCATTTGAAAGACTTCTTTAAGAATACATACATTAGAGAGGTTAAGCCTACGGATTATCAAGAGTTTTTAAATGAGTATGCGAAAACTCACAATAAAGAAACTGCACGTAAATTAAACAGTTATGTGAGAAATTGTTTTGAGCAGGCTATACATGAAGGCTTAATATTGCGTAATCCTACTTTTAAGGCCAGTATAACGGGTTCTGTGCCTAGTAAAAGTGAAGAGCTAAAGTTTATCAGTCACAAAGAATATATACGCTTAAAACATCATTTAGAAAGCAAAGAAAGCACCTCATCACTGGTGTTGTTAGTTGCACTTGTGACAGGTGCTAGGTTTTCAGAAATTGTAAATATGAAGAGAGAAGATTTCTATGTAGGTGATAATAAAATACACTTGCCCGGTACGAAAACAAAAACATCAGATCGTACTATTACGATAGATACAAATACACTGAATAAAGTACGCAACTTCATTAAAGGTAATCCAACTAATATAAATGGTTATGTATTTACTATCAATGGTTCGATTATTTCTAATGCAGCAGTAAATAAAGCGTTGAAATCTGCATGTAAGAAGTTAGGTATAAAGAACATTACTATTCACGCCTTACGCCACACACACGCCTCTGTTTTAATACACAATGGTTATAGTATACATTATATCTCTAAACGCTTAGGACATGCCTCTGTGCTTGTCACACAATCCGTATATCTGCACTTATTAGAAGAAACTTATGAGCGTGAAGATAATAGCTTTATCCAGTTCATGAATAATCTTTAAGGAAAATATTTTCTCTATCAATATATGCTGCATTTTAACATCACTATTGAGTGGTGTTTTCTTTATATCAATATCAATAGAAGAAGACATTTCGAATCCATTTTCCCTAAAATTTCCCTAAAAAAATTAAAAAGCCCATAACCGCGAGGGTTAAAGGCTTTAATCAACGTCCTGGGAGGGATTCGAACCCCCGACCGATGGCTTAGAAGGCCATTGCTCTATCCAGCTGAGCTACCAGGACACTTTTTTAACACAAGATTAATTATATCTAATTAAATTATAGAAATCAATACCGTTCATCATAATTTTCGATATGATTTTTCACTTTAATAGCTGAATTGCACATAATAATTATAAATAATAAGCTTTTTTGCCAAACAGACACTTAGGCATGCCTAAGTGTCGTAAAATAAAATATATTGTACAGTAATGAATGATACTCAATGAGTTGAGAATTATCATCCAATTTTTCTATAGAGCATAGTATAGTGAAATTAACAAAGGTCAACGAATTACATAAGTGGTGTAAACACAATTACCGTTAGTACCTTTTAAATAAAATAATAGGGGTGAAATTTTATGGAAGGCTTATTTAACGCAATTAAAGGGACAGTTGAATCTGCAATTAATCACGATGGTGGACAATTAGCTGTTAATATCGTTGATATCGTTCAAAATGGTATCCAAATCGCTTCTAAATTATTTGGTGCTTAATTCGATTAGTTCAATTTCATAAATGACTATAAAATATATAGAAAAGAGGAAATAGATTATGCTTACAAAATTAGCTCAAGCTATCGTTAACACAGTAAATGCTGCACAAGCTCATGATTCTACAAAATTAGGTACAAGCATCGTAGATATCGTACAAAACGGTGTAGGAATTGTAGGTAAATTATTCGGTTTCTAATTTTAAAACATACTTAGTAAAGCTATAGAGAAATCCATGACGATGGGTTTCTTTATAGCTTTTTTAGTTAGGGAGAGAAGTAAACTGTCTAGGCGCATAACCGCAGCCTATACAGATTCGAGCCAAACTGTCTAGGCGCGATATCACCGCTTATACAGATTCGGGCCGAAGTGTCTAGGCGAGCAACTACAGCCTATACAGATCCGAGCCGAAGTGTCTAGGCGCGCCACCACAGCCTATACAGATTCAAGCCAAAATGTCTAGGCACGCTCCAGTCGCCTAGATACCTTGGCAATCTTCCTTTTTATTTCTCAAGTTTTACTGTTCCTGATCCTTGGACTAGCACTACATCATCTTTCTTTAAATCGATGTGCATGGATTTTTTCGCGCTTGAGCTATCACTGCCTATAATTTCGATTGCTTTTGATTCTCCTTTTGAGGATTGAACATTGAAATTAGCAGAGTATTTATTGCCAGGTTGTACCGTATAACTGCCGGGCGCTATATCGGCTCCGACTACCCACACACCTGTATTTAAGTTGGTACGATATTTAATAGGCTCAGGAGTGAATTTAACATGCTTCATATCTTTGACTACTACAGTTTGGCCGTCTACTAAGTAAGTAGTGATTTTACTGGCAATTGACTCAGATTTCGCACTTAAAGCATTACTGAAAACATAGTTGCCATACTCGTTGTCTACTTCGAGAATACCTATATTTTTGTTATTGTGCGTAATAGTATAATGGCCTGGCTCTATATCTTTACCAACCTTATATTTTCCTGAATTTTTAGTAGTAGACTGACCTTTAGCTGCTTTAGGATTAAAATTGGAAGGCAGCAATCTATATTTGCTTTCATAATCACTTGTGGATTGGGAAGTGGATTTTTTAGGTTTATCATGTTTAATAGAAGTCGTGTTATCTTCTTTTGAATGATTATCTACGTGTTGATTATCTTTTTTGCTTTGTGAGGAATCTTTATGCTTATCGTCTGCGAAGAGTGCTTTTAAAGGATTAGGGAT
Source organism: Staphylococcus debuckii (assembly GCF_003718735.1). NCBI lineage: Bacteria > Bacillati > Bacillota > Bacilli > Caryophanales > Staphylococcaceae > Staphylococcus > Staphylococcus debuckii. Next base: position 1,221,215 of record NZ_CP033460.1, read on the forward strand.
TGAAAGGGAAGACTTATTTTTAAAAAAGCTCGACCATTCTTTTTCGAGCGAATGATTTGAGAAAATACCAAAGAAGCACACAATTCCTAGTATGAAGGAAATGAGAGCAACAGATAGCCTTAATTTGAATCGTGTTTGCCTGCCGAGTGCACTAAGAGTAAGAAAAGTGAAAATTAAGAAAATGAGTGAGAAAAGAACCCATAGCAATAGATAAACTAGAGGAGAAAAGAACATGCGCGCCACCCCTTATTATTTTATTTTTTTGTTATTAAGTTAAGTATATAAAATTAATAAGATTGGAACAACAAAAATTGCAAAAATAAAAAAACGGCACGTCATCGCACCGTTTTCCATCTACTTATCTTACTGGAGGTTGTTGGCTCCAATATTTAATTTGTTCAAAAGGTTTACCGTCTGAAAGGCGTTGTAAGATAGCTTGTTCTTTTTCGTAGTCGCTTAAAGTACTCATAAATGGTGCAGGTGGCATTTCTCCGAATTTCTCATAGTATTCTTTATATAATTTAGGTACACGTTTATTCATAATTTCAACTTCCTTTCGCATCTCTTAATTCAATTGTTCATTTATGTATTTACCCGTAAATGAAATGATTTAAATTCAATACGTTATTTTTTAATACACACGAGATTAATTGTACTCCTTTTACCTCTAGTTAGCAATTGGAATTGAGCACTTGCTTCACTGCATAGTTATTTGCATAATAGACCAAGAGGTGAAATTTATGAAATACGATACGATTTTGCTTGATTTTGATGATACTATCGTAGATTTTCATGATGCGGAAGATCAAGCTTTTTATCATTTGGCTGAAAAATATGATATTCCACCTTCTAAAGATAATTTAGCTTTATTTAAAAAGGTGAACCAAGCTCACTGGGAAGCATTTCAAGAAAATAAGCTGACAAAGGAAGAAGTGTTGACGGAACGCTTTATCAATTATTTTAAGCGGTTCGGGTTGTCAGTAAATGGGAAAGAAGCGGATATTGCTTTCAGAGACGGTCTTGCGACTGCGCCAATTAAATATTTTCCTGAGACATTAGAAACGATTCAATATTTAACGCAACATGCTAAAGTGTATATCGTGACTAATGGAGTAGAAGATACTCAGTTGCGTCGACTGGCTCAAACGCCTCTTAAAAATTCGATTCAAGACATTTTTATCTCAGAGGTAACAGGTTACCAGAAACCGATGCCTGAATTCTTTAATTATGTCTTTGAACGCATAGATGCTGAGCGTCATCGTTCACTGATTATCGGTGATTCACTGACTTCAGATATACTTGGAGGGTTGAATGCGGGTATCGATACATGCTGGTTTAATTTCCGTCATAAAAAGAATGACACAGCAATTCAACCGCATTATGAAATTACACAATTAAATGAAGTGAAAAATTTCATTTAAAAAACGAGCGAAGTGTTGTTCGCTCGTTTTCACATTTCAATATTCACTTTAATTATTTTGCGGTTCCCAAATCAACACATCATAGCCTTCGTCATTATTTGAGTGTAAATCTTTGAAGCCATGTTTCACAAAGAAATCACGCGATTTGTTTCTTGCGAGCGCTTTAATCGGCAACTGTGCTGATTTTGCGTAATCCACAAGTTCAGTTCCTAATCCTCTTGATTGATAACTTGGCAATACTTCTAATTTCCATAAAATTAAATACTTATCATAATCAGGGAAGTGTTTTTCTTCGACTTCTCCATTTTCATAAAGTGCCATTCTCGCTCCAATTTTTTCACCAATAAAAATACCATAGAAAGGTGAATCAGAACTTGCATCTATCATTTCTCCTGCAAGCTCATCAATCATTGCGAGGTTCGGGTTGCTGGTTTCTCTGAAATCTGCAAATAACTCGTCAGTTTTATAATTGATATCTAAATGTTTGACGTTGCCCATTCTCATTTCCCCCTTCGCTTAGTTATATTAATTGTATAATAAATATTGCTGATATGCATTGAAAACGATAAGCCGTTAAATTGTGTTCTGCCACTATAAACATTATACTAATTGTTGAGAAAACACAGTAGTTAAGGAGAAAAGTGTATGGATTGTTTAACCGCAAATATCAATGAGCATGATCAATTTCTGGAAAAGTTGAAGGAAAGTGATGCATTGTTGAATAGCTTTTATCAATATGATGCGATGTCTCCTGAAAGCTTTGAACAAGCTTTGAATATGCCGAATAACGGCAGAGAACAGGAGTTGGCATCTGTAATCAGTGATTACATGTCAGATTTAGATTTAACAGAGGCACAACAAGTAAATATTGATAAATTAAAACAAGGGGCTAAAGTAGTTATCGGAGGACAACAAGCAGGGTTGTTCGGGGGACCGCTGTATACTTTTCATAAAATATTATCCATTGTAAATCTGAGTCGCCAATTAAGCGAGGATTATGCTAAAGATGTGGTGCCTGTATTCTGGATTGCAGGAGAAGACCACGATTTTGATGAAGTGAATCATACGTATGTGTTTAATACTGAAAAGGCTAAATTGCATAAAGTAAAATATCATACGATGACACCGCCAGAAAGTAATGTTTCACGCTTTGTACCTGATAAAGAAGCGATGATGCAAGCGCTAGATGATTTTTTAGTACAGATTCCTGAAACGACGCATACTAATCATCTGCGCCAAGAAATGCAGGACATTATTAAGAATTATGCATCTTGGACAGAGATGTTTAAAGCGTTCTTGCATCTTGTATTTAAAGAATATGGTGTTTTACTGTTAGATGCACAATATCAACCCTTGCGCAGATTAGAACAACCTATCTTAAAGGAAATGTTGAAGCAACACGAGGCGGTAGATCAAGCTTTCAGAAATAGACAATCAGAAACTGTAGAGGCTGGACTGCCAGCTATGATTCAGACTGATACGAATGTACATTTATTTATCCATGAAGACGACATGCGTCAACTACTCACCTTTGAAGACGGCAAGTTTTATACGAGCAAATCCCAAACCGCTTATACTTTAGATGAATTATTAGAAATAGTAGAAACTGCACCAGAGCGTTTTTCTAATAATGTCGTTACACGTCCTATAATGGAAGAATGGCTCTTTAATACGGTCAGCTTCGTTAGCGGACCTAGTGAAATAAAATATTGGGCTGAATTGAAAGTGGCATTTGAAACTTTAGAAGTAACCATGCCGATTGTCTTGCCGCGTATGAAGATTACATACGTGTCAAAGCGTATTGAAAAATTATTACGTCGTTACCATTTAGAGGCTGAACAAGTGATAGAAAACGGTATCGAGGAAGAAAAGGATAAGTTTATCAGAGCACGCGCTTCAGAAAGCTTTTTACAAGAATTAGATGAGCTAGAAGCAAGACAGAAAGCCACTTATGAGAAATTGGCGGCAGAAGTGAAAGATAACGAAGATAACAAGAATTTAGTAGAAAAGAACAATCAGATTCATCAAACGCAATATGATTACTTGCGCAAACGTTACTTCATTAATATAGAACGTGAGAATGCAATTAGCATGAAACACTTCCGAGAATTGAACGAGACTCTCCACCCAATGGGAGGGCTTCAAGAAAGAATTTGGAATGCACTGCAATTTATGAATGAATTTGGGACAGACATGTTCAGTCCCTCCACTTACCCACCACTTCGTTACACTTTAGACCAAATTATAGTAAAACCTTAGAGAAACAAGGCTTAGGCCCGTGTTCCCGGTCAGGGAGGCGGGTCTTTTTTTCGTGAAAAATGAATTTTTTTTGATATGTTTATATAAATAGTGGAGGATAGTGGGGAGTTGTGGTAAATTATAAATAAGGTGAGGTGAGTAGAATGTTCATGGGTGAGTACGAACACCAACTAGACGCAAAAGGCCGCATGATTGTACCATCTAAATTCAGATATGAATTAAATGAACGTTTTATTATCACTAGAGGCCTTGATAAGTGTTTATTCGGTTATACTTTAGAAGAATGGCAGACTATCGAAGAGAAGATGAAGTCATTACCGATGACTAAGAGAGACGCGCGTAAATTTATGCGCATGTTCTTTTCAGGTGCTACTGAAGTTGAATTGGATAAGCAAGGGCGTATTAACATCCCCAAGAATTTACGGGAATACGCAAATTTAACTAAAGAATGTACAGTGATCGGGGTTTCAAACCGCATCGAAATTTGGGACAGAGCGACATGGAATGATTTCTATGATGAATCTGAGGATAATTTCGAAGATATCGCTGAAGATTTGATAGATTTTGATTTTTAAATGGAGGAATGAAAGTGTTTCATCACGTAAGCGTCATGTTAAAAGAAACCATTGATGAGCTCAATGTGAAAAAAGATGGTGTATATGTTGATTGTACGCTGGGTGGTGCAGGACATGCCCTTTATTTATTAAATCAACTTGATAAAAATGGACATTTGATTGCAATTGACCAAGATTTAACGGCAATTGAAAATGCTAAGACGGTCTTGAAGGACCACTTAGATCAAGTCACGTTTGTACACAGTAATTTCAGACAAATCAATCAAATCCTAGACGACTTGGACATTGACAAAGTAGACGGTATTTACTATGACTTGGGCGTTTCCAGCCCGCAATTAGATGTACCGGAACGAGGATTTAGCTATCATCAAGATGCGCGTTTAGATATGCGTATGGACCAAACCCAAGATTTATCAGCTTACGAGGTGGTAAATGATTGGCCCTACGAAGATTTGGTGAGGATTTTTTATCGCTATGGCGAAGAGAAATTTTCCAAACAAATCGCCCGAAGAATTGAAAAAACAAGAGAAAACGAACCAATTGAAACCACTTTACAGCTTGTTGACGTGATTAAGGAAGGCATCCCTGCGAAAGCGAGACGTAAGGGCGGACATCCGGCCAAACGTGTTTTCCAAGCCATCCGAATCGCGGTTAATGATGAATTGAAAGCTTTTGAAGATTCATTAGAACAAGCAATCGAAAGAGTTAAAGTACACGGACGTATTTCTGTCATTACTTTCCATTCTTTAGAAGATCGTTTATGCAAACAAATTTTCCAAGAGTATGAGAAAGGCCCAGAAGTTCCCCGTGGCTTACCTATTATTCCAGAAGAATATACGCCGAAATTGAAACGTGTTAACCGAAAACCGATTACCGCAACCGAAGAAGACTTAGCAGAAAATAACCGAGCGCGCAGTGCCAAATTGCGTGTCGCCGAAATTTTGAAATAACAGGGAGTGACAAACTGCTATGGCTGTAGAAAAGATCTATGAACCTTACAACGAAAGTTATGAACCCGCTAGACAGACCCCAGAAGTAAAACCTTCGTCTTCACCAGCCCGTAAAGTGAAGCGTAAAGTTGTTGTGCAACTGACAAAGTTTGAAAAAGTACTATACATATCTTTAATCGCTGTCATTGCAATGGTAAGTATTTATATCCTATCTTTAAAAATGGACGCCTATGATACTAAAGGCAAGATTGCTGATTTAGATCAAAAAATCGAAACGCAATCGAGTCAAAATAGTGCATTAAAGTCTGAAATCAAAAAGAACTCTTCTTATGAACGCATTTACGAAAAAGCTCAAAAACAAGGCATGAGCTTAAAGAACGATAATGTAAAGGTAGTGCGTAATAATGCCGAAGCGAAAAATTAAAATTAAAAAAAATAAAATAGGGGCAGTCCTCCTCGTCAGTTTGTTCGGACTGCTCTTTTTTCTATTGGTTTTAAGATATAGTTATGTCATGCTGACCGGACATTCCTCTGGCCAAGACTTAATTATGAAAGCTAATCAGAAATATCTCGTACAACAACAAGAACAACCCGAGCGAGGAAAAATCTATGATAGAAATGGGAAAGTCCTTGCAGAAGATGTAGAAAGATTTAAATTAACTGCCGTAGTCAGTAAAAAAGCTGACGAAGGTTCAGAGAAACCGCGACATGTCGTCGACAAGAAGAAAACAGCAGAGAAATTAGCTACAGTGATTGATATGAAGCCTAAAGAAATAGAGAAAATACTTTATAATAAAAAAGCGTTCCAAGTCGAGTTCGGCCGAAAAGGCAGTGATTTGACTTACCAAGAAAAAGATAAGATAGAAAAAATGAAATTACCAGGTATTACGTTATACCCTGAAACAGAACGATTTTATCCTAATGGTGTTTTCGCTTCTCATTTAATCGGTATGGCACAAAAGAATCCAGACACAGGAGAGCTGAAAGGCGCTATGGGTGTTGAGAAGATATTTGATAGTTATCTCGCAGGTAAGAAAGGGGCATTATCCTATATTCATGATATATGGGGATATATCGCTCCAAATTCTAAAAATGAGGTAGCACCGCAACGTGGTGATGATGTACACTTGACCTTGGATTCGAATATTCAAGTATTTGTAGAAGAAGCATTAAACGACCTCGACAAGCACTTTGAACCTAAAGATGCATTTGCGGTGGTGATGGATGCGCATACGGGTGAAATTTTAGCATTCAGTCAAAGACCAGCCTTCAACCCTGAAACAGGTAAAGATTTCGGTAAAACTTGGGCTAATGATTTATATCAAAATACTTATGAACCAGGTTCCACATTCAAAACGTACGGTTTAGCAGCAGCCATTCAAGAAGGAAAGTTCAAACCTGACGAAAAATATATGTCAGGGCATCGAGACATTATGGGTTCGAAAATTTCCGACTGGAATAGAACAGGTTGGGGTAAAATTCCAATGAGTTTAGGATTCACTTACTCTTCTAACACCTTGATGATGCATCTGCAAGATTTAGTCGGTGCAGACAAAATGAAATCTTGGTATGAAAAATTCGGTTTCGGTAAGAAAACAGGCGGTTTGTTTGATGGAGAAGCGCCTGGTGGTATTGCTTGGGATAACGAATTGCAACAAAAAACTTCAGCATTCGGTCAATCTACAACAGTGACACCAGCTCAAATGCTGCAAGCACAATCAGCAATTTTCAACAAAGGTAATATGGTGAAACCTTGGTATGTCAACAATATTGATAATCCGGTCAATGATAAATCATTATATAAAGGTAAAAGAGAAATTGCAGGAAAACCTATTACTGCAGCTACAGCTGAAAAGGTAAATAAACAGTTGGACTTAGTAGTAAATAGTAAACAAAGCCATGCAATGAACTATCGTATTCATGGATACAGAATTGGTGGTAAAACCGGTACAGCACAAGTTGCCGATCCAGATAACGGCGGCTATGTTGACGGTCCTTTCCCTTATTTTGTAAGCTTTATTGGACATGCGCCAAGTAAAAATCCTAAAGTTATCGTCTATGCAGGTATGAGTTTGGCACAGAAAAACAAACAAGAAGCTTATGAAATGGGTGCCAGCAAGGCATTTAATCCAATTATGGAAAATACCTTGAAATATCTGAATGTCGGTAAAAACAGCGAAACTTCATCTAAAAATACGTTCAGTAAAATTCCAGACGTATCTAATGAAACAGTTCAAAAAGCTGAAGATACTTTGAAATCTAAAGACTTAAAATCAGTAGTCATTGGACAAGGTGATAAAGTGACACAGCAAGCACCAAGTACGACTGAAAAAATTATTCCTCATAGTAAAGTATTGTTGAAAACAGATGGTGATATGACAATGCCTGATATGAACAATTGGAGTAAAGATGATGTGATTGCTTTCGAATCATTGACTGGAATTAATGTTAAAATGAAAGGAAGCGGATTTGTTTCCAAACAATCTGTCAGTCCAAACGAGTCACTGCAAGGCAAGAAAGAAATTACAATCGAACTTTCCGCACCAGATGCCAGCTAGCAGTTAATCAATCAGACGAGGGAAATAAACTGGGAATAGGACGAAATAACAGCGAATAAAATTTCGTCGTCCCAGCCCCTTGCCTGTTATACATAAGGAATAGAATAAGAATAAATGAGGAGATAAATATGGTTTACGTTTTAGCAATTATCGCTTTCTTAATTACATTAATATTGGTGCCTATACTCATTCCAACATTGAAACGAATGAAGTTCGGCCAAAGCATCCGTGAAGAGGGTCCGCAAAGTCACATGAAGAAAACTGGAACACCGACAATGGGTGGTCTGACATTTTTAATCAGTATCATCATTACGACAATCATCGCGATTATCTTTTCAGACAATGCCAATCCCTTTATCTTATTGTTGTTTGTCACAGTTGGATTTGGATTGATCGGATTTATAGATGATTACATTATTGTTGTGAAGAAGAATAACCAAGGCTTAACAAGTAAGCAGAAGTTCTTGGCACAAATTGCAATCGCAGTCATCTTCTTTATCTTAAGTGATGTCTTTAATATGATTCATTTTGCTACAGGAATCCATGTGCCATTTACTAATGTAAGCATTCCGTTATCATTCGTATATGTGATTTTCATTGTATTTTGGCAAGTAGGATTTTCTAACGCAGTAAACTTAACGGATGGTCTAGATGGTTTGGCTACAGGATTGTCTATTATTGCGTTTGCAATGTATGCCATCATGAGTTTCATGTTAGGCAACAATGCAATCGGTACTTTCTGTATCATCATGGTATTCGCTCTGCTCGGCTTCCTTTTCTACAATGTCAACCCAGCTAAAGTGTTTATGGGAGATACAGGAAGTTTAGCACTAGGCGGTATTATTGCTACAGTTTCAATTATGTTGAATGCTGAAGTTTCTTTAATCTTCATCGGATTTGTTTTTGTAGCAGAAACATTGTCAGTAATCTTGCAAGTCGCTTCGTTTAAATTGACTGGCAAAAGAATCTTCAAAATGAGTCCATTGCATCACCACTTTGAATTAAGCGGTTGGAATGAATGGAAAGTAGTAAGTGTGTTCTGGATTGTAGGTTTAATTACAGGATTGATAGGTTTATGGATTGGAGTGCATTAATAAATGCTTAAATACAAAGGTTTAGAAGGAAAAAATGTTTTAGTAGTAGGATTAGCAAAGAGCGGCTACGAAGCAGCTAAGTTATTACATCGTCTCGGAGCAAACGTAACTGTTAATGATGGCGGCGATCTTTCTAAAGACCCGCATGCCAAAGACTTAGAAAAAATGGGATTGACAGTAATCGGCGGCCACCATCCACTTTCGTTATTGGACAGCAATCCGATTATTGTTAAGAATCCGGGTATTCCTTATTCAGTACCGCTCATCAGTGAGGCTGAAAAACGCGGATTGAAAATTTTAACAGAAGTAGAATTAAGTTATTTAATTTCTGAAGCACCTATTATTGCGGTGACAGGTACTAACGGCAAGACTACCGTAACTTCGTTAATCGGTGATATGTTTGATAAGAGCCGTCAAACAGGATTGTTATCAGGAAATATCGGTTTCGTAGCATCGAAAGTAGCACAAGAGGCGAAACCAGAGGATTATTTAATTACAGAATTGTCTTCTTTCCAATTATTAGGAATTGAACAATATCGTCCGCATATTGCCATTATCACTAATATCTACTCAGCGCATTTAGATTATCATGGCACATTAGAAGATTATCGCAATGCGAAACGTCGCATTTATAAGAACCAAACGGCAGATGATTTTCTAATCTGCAATTATAATCAACGTCATCTTATTGAAACAGATACATTAAAAGCGAAAGTTTATTACTTCTCAACTACTCAAGAAGTAGACGGCATTTATGTTAAAGACGGCTATATTATGTTGAACGGTCTCAGACTGATTCATAAAGATGATATTGTCTTGCCGGGTGAACATAACTTAGAAAATATCTTAGCCGCAGTATTGGCAGCAGTTTTAGGCGGCGTATCTATAGATGCAAGCATAGCAACCTTGACTTCTTTTTCAGGAATTAAACACCGCTTGCAATATATAGGTTCAAATAAAACCAATAAATATTATAACGATTCTAAAGCGACGAATACATTAGCAACACAATTTGCTTTAAATTCCTTTAATCAACCCATCATTTGGCTATGCGGCGGCTTAGATAGAGGGAATGGCTTTGATGAACTGATTCCTTATATGAAGAATGTCCGTGTGATGATTACCTTTGGTGAAACTCAAGATAAATTGACTAAATTGGGAGAAAGCCAAGGTAAATATGTTATCCGTGCAACTGATGTGAAAGATGCAGTGAATAAAGTACAAGATGTGATTGAACCGAATGACGTAGTATTACTTTCACCTGCTTGTGCAAGCTGGGATCAATACAATACCTTTGAAGAGCGCGGTGACATCTTTATTGAAAGTTTCCGCTCACATCTTCCGTCGAAGTAAGGGTGTGAAAATGCATGTCTGATAAAGTACGCAAAATTGATTCAGAATATCTGAAGGAAAAGCGTCGCAAACGTCGGCAGAAACAACGCCGAATACAGCTGGGTATATTCAGCGGTCTCATCTTACTTATCGTACTCATTGTACTGTACATGTTTACGCCAATCAGCCGAGTGGATCAAGTCTACATCAAAGGAAATCACCATGTGAGCCAGAGTGAAATAAAGAAAGCTTTAAATTTGCAAAAGAAAACTAAAATCTATTCTTTTAATAAAGGCAAAGCCATTGATACCTTGAAAAAGAATCCCTATGTAAAAAATGTTGATATCACCAGAAAGTTTCCTAATGATATCGAAGTTAAAGTCACTGAGTATGAGTTGGTTGGCCTTATCGAAGAAAAGGATCATTATTATCCAGTGTTAGACAATGATCATATTTTAAAAGATGACAAGCAGCAAGTGCCTGAGGATGCGCCAGTCGTTTCAGATTTCACTAAGTCGAAACGTGCTCAAATTATTCAAGCACTTTCAGAAATGAAGCCTGACATACGTAATTCTATTTCAGAAGTGACGTATGCAGATGATAAAGAAAACCGTAATCAAATCAAGTTGTACATGAAAGATAATATTCAAGTGTTAGGAAGCATCAATACGATTGCTGATAAGTTGAAGTATTATCCAGAAATGTCTAAAGCACTGGAAAGAGATGAGGATGGCAACCTGAAAAAATCAGGCTATATTGATTTATCAGTAGGTGCTTCATTTATTCCTTATAAAGATGGAGAAAAGACGTCTTCAGACAGCAGTGAAAAACTTCAAGAAGGAACAGCCATGGAAGACAAAGCTAAAGACGAACTTCAGAACACCTTAAACAAGATTAATCAACAATCCAAAGAAAGTTCTAAAGACAAATCGAAAGCTAATAGTACAAATAATTAAAAAAGTCTTGAATATCTTGTGTTTATAGTTCACAACGTAAGAAACGTATTGTAAACTAACTATAGTGTATTTTTTAAAGAAATTGTCAGGAGGTGCCTATCTATGGAGGAACATTACTATGTGAGTATAGATATTGGTTCATCTAGTGTTAAAACAATAGTAGGCGAAAAATTTCATAATGGAATTAATGTGATAGGTACAGGACAAACCTATACAAGCGGAATTAAGAATGGCTTAATTGATGACTTTGATTTAGCAAAACAAGCTGTTAAAGATACAATTAAGAAAGCTTCAATTGCTTCAGGCGTTGACATTAAAGAAGTATTTTTGAAATTGCCGATTGTTGCAACTGAGGTTTATGATGAAACCAACGAAATTGAATTTTATGAAGATACAGAATTAAGCGGCACACATATTGAAACCGTGCTGGAAGGCATCAGAGACAAAAACGACGTCGAAGAAACTGAAGTAGTGGATACTTTCCCTGTTCGTTTTGTAGTAGACGGAGAAAATGAAGTTTCTGATCCTAAAGAATTGATTGCAAGACACTCTTTAAGAGTAGAAGCGGGCGTTATTGCAATTCAAAAATCAATATTAGTTAACCTAATTAAATGCGTTGAATCATGCGGTGTAGATGTATTAGATGTTTATTCTGATGCATACAACTATGGTTCAGTTCTGACTCCTACAGAGAAAGAACTAGGTGCTTGTGTTATTGATATCGGTCAAGACCTTACTCAAATTGCCTTTTACGAACGCGGCGAACTTGTCGACGCGGATTCAATTGAAATGGCAGGTCGAGATATTACAGACGATATCGCACAAGGCTTGAACACATCATTTGAAACAGCTGAAAAGGTAAAACATCAATATGGACATGCCTTTTATAATTCAGCTTCAGATCAAGATGTGTTTACAGTTGAACAAATCGACAGCGACGAAGATGCTCAATTCACTCAGAAAGATTTAGCTGATATCATTGAAGCGCGTGTTGAAGAAATCTTCTTCAATGTATTTGATATCTTGCAAGAATTAGGTTTGACAAAAGTGAATGGCGGTTTCGTAGTGACAGGCGGTTCAGCAAATTTATTAGGTGTGAGAGAATTATTACAAGATATGGTGAATGAGAAGGTCAGAATACATACACCTTCACAAATGGGAATTAGAAAACCGGAATTCTCTTCTGCGATTTCTACAATTTCCAGCAGTATTACTTTCGATGAATTGTTAGATTATGTTACAATTAGTAATCATGATAATGAAGAATTTGAAGAGGAAGTAATCGAATCTGAACCTAAAGAACACACTGAAAAATCAGGCGGATTCGACTGGTTCAAGAAGAAACCGAATAAACAAGCTCCTGAAGAGCATGTTGAGGAAGAACCAAAAGCAGCGGATGATGATATTCGTGAAGAAGAAACACATCGTCCTAACCACGAAAATGATCAAAACTCAGACCAATCTCATGAGAAAGAAGAAAGTAAATTTAAAAAATTATTGAAATCTCTATTTGATTGATTGCCCATTAAAACTAGGAGGAAATTTAAATGTTAGAATTTGAACAAGGATTTAATCATTTAGCGACTTTAAAAGTCATCGGTGTCGGCGGCGGAGGTAACAACGCTGTCAACAGAATGATTGACCACGGAATGAACAATGTAGAATTTATTTCTATCAATACAGATGGTCAAGCATTGAACTTATCTAAAGCTGAGTCCAGAATCCAAATCGGTGAAAAATTAACACGCGGTTTAGGTGCTGGCGCGAACCCAGAAATCGGTAAGAAAGCTGCCGAAGAATCTCGTGAACAAATTGAAGATGCCATTCAAGGCGCAGACATGGTATTCGTAACTGCAGGAATGGGCGGCGGTACTGGTACAGGTGCTGCACCAGTTGTTGCGAAAATCGCAAAAGAAATGGGTGCATTAACAGTAGGTGTTGTTACACGTCCATTCAGTTTCGAAGGCCGTAAACGTCAAACACAAGCTGCAGCAGGTGTTGAATCAATGAAAGCAGCGGTGGATACATTAATCGTTATTCCAAATGACCGCTTATTAGATATCGTTGACAAATCTACACCGATGATGGAAGCATTCAAAGAAGCAGATAACGTATTACGTCAAGGGGTACAAGGTATTTCTGACTTAATCGCTGTTTCAGGTGAAGTTAACCTTGACTTTGCAGACGTTAAAACAATTATGTCTAACCAAGGTTCAGCATTAATGGGTATCGGTGTTTCATCTGGTGAAAACCGCGCAGTTGAAGCAGCTAAAAAAGCAATTTCATCACCATTGCTTGAAACTTCAATTGTTGGGGCACAAGGTGTCTTGATGAACATCACAGGCGGAGAATCATTATCATTATTTGAAGCACAAGAAGCGGCTGACATTGTTCAAGACGCAGCTGATGAAGATGTGAATATGATCTTCGGTACTGTAATCAACCCTGAATTACAAGACGAAATCGTAGTAACAGTAATTGCTACAGGTTTTGAAGATAAACCAGCTACACATGCACGTAAACAATCTAATACTGGTTTCGGATCAAGTGCTTCTAATACTTCAAGCAGTGATGAAGGTATCGGACATGCACCAAGATCTCATAGTTCAGAATCATCTAGTGAATCAAGAACACACACTACTAAAGAAGATGATATCCCAAGCTTTATCAGAAACAGAGAAGAAAGACGTTCAAGAAGAACTAGACGTTAATTTCTCTATTAGGTTTGCTTTGAGCAATCAATAATAAGTATCACGCAAGATTAGATGCAACAGGTCATCGAGTGGTCTAGTGAGAACAATAACAAAGGTGTCATCAGATCGATTGGTCTGATGACATTTTTATATTCTAAGTTATTTGAAGAATTATATATTTCGTTTTATTATGAAAGTAAGCACGACTTAAAAATTGGCAGCTACCAAATTACGGGAGAGATGAAATATGCCAGAAAAATTTATGAAGAAACCACACTACTTAGAACATACAGGTGCTTCAGAAGATGAGATTATGCTTGGTTTTACTACACGTGAGGATGGAGAGAGCGCATATCCTGAACATGCTTTTAACATGGCCAGATACATTGATGATACAGATGAAAATGTCACAAAACATCAAGAAATTTTAGCTGAATCCATCGGTTATCCAAGAAATAGATGGGTATTTCCAATTCAAACACATGGAACGAATGTGGTAGAAATCACCGCTAAGGATGCCAATACAAATATAGATGCACTTACTGATGCACTGCATGGTGTGGACGGCATATATACTTACGAATCGGATTTATTGCTTACGATGTGTTACGCAGATTGTGTGCCAGTTTACTTTTACAGTAAGCAACATCATTTTATTGCGCTTGCACATGCGGGCTGGCGTGGGACTGTTGGCAGAATTGTAGAAGAAATCTTGACTCATGTCGACTTTGATTTGAACGATTTAAACGTAGTCATTGGACCGGCTACTTCCGACAGTTATGAAATTAACGATGATATTAAATCGAAATTTGAAAAGTTGCCTATAGATACTAACAAATTTATTGAAACACGCGGTCAGGATACACATGGCATTGATTTGAAAGAAGCGAATAAACAATTATTACTGCAAGCAGGTGTGCCAGAAACACAAATTGATGTCACTGATTACGCAACTTCGGAAAATTTAGACTTATTTTTCTCATATAGGGTAGAAAAAAGTAAGACTGGCCGTATGCTTGCATTTATCGGACAGCATAAGTAAGGGGTAATAAGCATGAATGTGAAACAAAATTTAGAAGAAATCAACAACAACATCCATAAAAGTATGGAAAGTGCCGAAAACGACACACAACCATGCGTGATTGCGGTTACGAAATATGTTACAATAGAGCGAGCTAAAGAAGCTTATGATGCGGGTATCAGAAACTTCGGTGAAAACCGTTTAGAAGGTTTCCAAGCTAAAAGAGCAGCCTTGCCAGAAGACGCAGTCATGCATTTTATCGGAACTTTACAATCTAGAAAGGTTAAAGAAGTCATCGACCAAATTGACTACTTGCATGCTCTTGATCGTAAAAGTCTAGCAAAAGAGATTAATAAACGTGCTTCCCATGTGGTCAATTGCTTTGTGCAAGTCAATGTTTCTGGAGAAGCATCTAAACATGGCATTCCACTTAATGAGGTCAATGAATTTATCGACATGTTAAGTCAATACGAAAACATTCGTATTGTCGGATTAATGACGATGGCACCATTGACTGAAGACGAAACGTTGATTAGAGACGTATTTAAACAATTAAGAGAAAAAAGAAATGAAATCCATAAATTGAATCTAGATTATGCGCCATGTACTGAGCTTTCAATGGGAATGAGCAATGATTATGAAATTGCGACAGAAGAGGGCGCAACTTACGTTCGAATCGGTACAAAATTAGTAGGAAAAGAGGAGTGAGCCACTTGGCCTTAAAAGACCTATTTAGCAACTTTTTTGTTATAGAAGAAGAGGAAGATGAAGTTGCTGATAATCAGCAGCAATCACAGAAAAATAGAGCTCAAGCTGAACCAGAAACAGAGAGACCGACACAACAAAATGCTTATAATGAGTCAACACAACAACCTACGCAACAAACTAATCATCAATACAACGAAAGACAGCGTGCAATTAAAACAGTACCAAAGCGTCAAACACAATCAAATCGATTGCAGTCGTCTTCCAATGAAAGGAAGTACCAACCTATGAATGAATCTACTGCAAGGAATGTGGTTAACATGAATGCTTCTAATTTACATGAAAGCTCAAAAATGTGTTTATTCGAACCACGCGTATTTTCAGATACTCAAGATATTGCAGACGAATTAAAGAACCGTCGTGCAGCCTTAGTCAATTTGCAAAGAATTGATAAAGTATCTGCAAAGCGTATTATCGACTTTTTAAGCGGTACAGTATATGCTATTGGCGGAGACATTCAACGTGTAGGCAGTGATATATTCTTGTGTACACCAGACAATGTCGAAGTTGCAGGCAGTATCACTGAAGATATGGAAACTACAGAATACGATTATGAATAGAGGTCACAATCAATGGGTTTAATAGAAGGTTTAAGTATTGTCTTTAAATTCATAATGATTCTATTGCAAGTCTATTACTATGGAATGATTGTATACTTCTTTATGTCTTGGATTCCAAATGCGCAAAGCTCGAAATTCGGACGTTTTTTACAAAGTATATATGAACCATTCTTAGCACCATTCCGTAAGATTATACCGCCAATCGGTATGATTGATATCTCTAGTCTTGTAGCAATCTTCGTTCTGATCTTTTTCCAAAGAGGTCTCGGAGCGATATTCAATTTGATTTT
The DNA here is from genome assembly GCF_003718735.1 of Staphylococcus debuckii. Lineage (NCBI taxonomy): Bacteria > Bacillati > Bacillota > Bacilli > Caryophanales > Staphylococcaceae > Staphylococcus > Staphylococcus debuckii. The sequence goes on from NZ_CP033460.1 coordinate 1,237,689, forward strand.
ACAACAATTACTTAAATAAACAATTAGAAGGTACGCCGCTTTTCAAGAGAAGATGCTGGCTTGCCTTTTTCTATTTTAAAGAGGTGGATGAAGATAGATATTTATCAGCATTTCAGACAAGAAGAACAACCAGTGATTACCATGCTGCTGGATAAGGTCAATCAAGCAGAACGTAATTATGCGCCCGTGTTAACGCACTTTCTAGACCCTCGTGAACAATACATCTTGGAGGTTATTGCGGGGAGTTATCCGGAGCTCACCTTGACTTTCAATGGCGGCAGTCCAAGTAGTGAACGCAAACGTGCCATGATTGCGCCCGAGTATTTTTCTCCGCAAGAAGAAGACTTTGAATTGGTCTTGTTAGAAGTAGATTATCCTGAAAAATTTGCGACGATTGACCATCGCAATGTCTTGGGAACTTTGATGTCCTTGAGCATTGAAAGAGATCAATTAGGGGATATTATTGTAGGCGATAAAATTCAGTTTATTTTGACAAAAAATATTCAATCGTATATAATGTTAGAATTAAAACGTATTAAAAATGTGCCGGTCAAACTGCATGAAGTTCCACTAGAAGATATGATACAATCAAAAGAGGATTGGACAACACATCAAGCAACAGTAAGCGCATTGCGTTTAGATGTTGTGTTGAAGGAAATGATTCGTAAATCACGTTCAATTGCGAAACAGTATATTGAAAAGAAACGTATCAAAGTAAATCATACCATTATTGAACGTCCAGATTTCCAACTTGAACCTGGAGATTTGCTGTCGATACAAGGACATGGCCGTGCGAGAATGACTGAAATCGGTCATAAAACAAAGAAAGACAAACTGCGCATAGTATATGAAACTTTATTCAAATAGTGTATGATTAAGGAGGACAATCAAATGTCTTTTACACCGAGTGAAATTAAGAACAAAGAATTTTCCCGTATTAAAAACGGTCTTGAACCAAGTGAAGTTGCTGATTATTTAAGCCAGCTCAGTCAAGAAATTGAACACTTGAGAGAGCAGAACAAACAATTAGAGACAGTAGTTCAAGAAAAAGAAAATAATTTAAAATCTTACAAAGAAGTACAACAATCAGTAAGCGATGCTTTAGTACAAGCACAAGCTGCCAGCCAAGAAACAAAAGCTGCAGCTACTAAAGAAGCGGAAGCCATTATCAACAAAGCGCAAGCTGAAGCAGACCGCATTGTAAATGATGGAGTAGAGAAAGCAAGACGCCTTTCTTTCCAAACTGAAGATATGAAACGTCAATCTAAAATCTTTAGATCACGTTTCCGCATGCTAGTTGAAGCACAATTGGATTTATTAAAAAATGACGATTGGGACTATTTGCTAAATTACGATTTAGATGCACAACAAGTGACTGAAGAAAATGTTCAGCATTTGCATCAGAACGATTTGACAGAAGCTGAAAAACAACAAGCACAACAAGCTGAGCAAGCTAAAGCGCAACAAACAGCTGCTGAGAATGAAGAAGCAAACAAAACGAATAAATAGATGTTGAAATGCAGTATGCACAAGCTTATACGAACACAGAGACAGACGCGTAAGAATTAGCTGGACATATCAAACACACAGCGAGTTAGGGACGGTGGAAGCCTAATATATGTTTAATTCTTATATCACTGTCTTTTTAACAATTACAGAACATAGAATGAAGAGAACTCTAAGTTGAGTTAATCAGGGTGGTACCGCGGTTGTTCGCCCCTGTTAATTGAACTTAGAGTTCTTTTTTATATTTTTAAGGAGTGAAATACATGAACTACAAAGAAACGTTACTTATGCCAAAAACAGATTTCCCAATGCGAGGCGGATTACCAAAAAAAGAACCTGAAATCCAAAAACAATGGGACGAACAAGATTTATATCACAAAATTTTAGAAAAAAATAAAGGTCATGAATCATATATTTTACATGACGGTCCTCCTTATGCGAATGGTAATTTACACATGGGACATGCACTCAATAAAATCTTAAAGGACTTTATCGTGCGTTATAAATCTATGCAAGGTTACTATTCTCCATATGTACCTGGCTGGGATACACATGGTTTGCCTATCGAACAAGCATTGACTAAAAAAGGGGTTAAACGTAAAGAAATGCCGATTTCTGAATTCCGTAAACTCTGTGAAGAATTCGCATTAGAACAAATCGACATCCAAAAGAAAGACTTTAAACGTTTAGGTGTAAATGGAGATTTCAATGATCCATATATCACTTTGAAACCTGAATACGAAGCAGCACAAATCCGTTTGTTCGGTGAAATGGCGGATCGCGGATTAATTTATAAAGGTAAAAAACCAGTTTATTGGTCTCCATCAAGTGAATCGTCGTTGGCTGAAGCGGAAATCGAATATCACGACAAACGCTCACCATCTATCTATGTGGCATTTGATGTTAAAGACGGTAAAGGTGTCGTTGATGAGGATGCGAAATTCATCATCTGGACAACTACACCTTGGACATTGCCTTCAAACGTAGCTATCACTGTACATCCTGACTTGAAATACGGTCAATATAATGTCAATGGTGAAAAATATGTCGTAGGCCAAGACTTAGTGGAAGAAGTAGCTGAAGAATTAGGTTGGGACAAAGAAGCAATCCAACTTGAAAAAGAATTCACAGGTAAAGAATTAGAATATGTGGAAACACAACATCCATTCATCGACCGTGTATCATTAGTTATCAACGGATTACACGTTACAACAGATGCAGGTACTGGTGCCGTGCATACAGCTCCTGGACACGGGGAAGATGACTATATTGTCGGCCAAAAATACGGCTTGCCAGTTATCAGCCCGTTAAATGATAAAGGGGTCTTCACTGAAGAAGGCGGTCAATTTGAAGGTATGTTCTATGACAAAGCCAATAAAGCTGTAACAGACTTACTTAAAGAAAACGGCAGTCTCTTAAAATTAAAATTCATCACACATAGTTACCCACATGACTGGCGTACGAAAAAACCAGTGATCTTCCGTGCAACACCACAATGGTTTGCTTCAATCAGCAAAGTCCGTCAAGATATCTTAGATGCGATTGAAGATACACACTTCAAAGTCGATTGGGGTAAAACACGTATCTACAATATGATTCGTGACCGTGGTGAATGGGTAATTTCACGTCAACGTGTATGGGGTGTGCCTCTTCCAGTATTCTATGCTGAAAATGGCGACATCATCATGGACAAAGAAGTCATCTATCATGTAGCAAACTTATTTGAAAAATATGGTTCAAATGTATGGTTCGATCGTGAAGCGAAAGATTTATTGCCAGAAGGATTTACACATCCAGGCAGCCCTAACGGTGAATTTACAAAAGAAGAAGATATCATGGACGTGTGGTTCGACTCAGGTTCATCACACCGCGGTGTATTAGAAACACGCCCTGAATTATCATTCCCAGCTGACTTGTACTTAGAAGGTAGTGACCAATATCGTGGTTGGTTTAACTCATCTATTACAACTGCTGTAGCAACTCGTGGCCAATCTCCATACAGAATGTTATTATCACACGGCTTCGTAATGGATGGCGAAGGTAAGAAAATGAGTAAATCATTAGGTAACGTTATCGTTCCAGACCAAATCGTGAAACAAAAAGGTGCAGATATCGCACGTTTATGGGTAAGTAGTGTTGACTATTTAGCAGACGTTCGTATCTCTGACGAAATCTTGAAACAAACTGCAGATGTCTATCGTAAAATCCGTAATACATTACGTTTCATGTTAGGTAACGTGAATGATTTCAATCCTGAAACAGGTGCAGTACCTGAAGCGGAATTATTAGAAGTAGACCGTTATTTATTGAACCGTTTACGTGAATTCACAGAAAGTATCATCAACCACTATGATAATTTCGACTACTTGAATATTTATCAAGAAGTTCAAAACTTCATCAACGTGGAATTAAGTAACTTCTACTTAGACTATGGTAAAGATATCTTGTACATTGAAAAACAAGATTCTCATAAACGCCGCAGTATGCAAACTGTGCTTTATCAAATCTTAGTCGATATGACTAAATTATTAGCACCAATTCTTGCACATACTGCTGAAGAAGTTTGGTCATACATTCCTCACGTTAAAGAAGAAAGTGTGCACTTAGCTAATATGCCGGAAGTAGTTAAACCAGATGAAGAATTACTTGAAAAATGGAATACCTTCATGAAATTACGTGACGATGTGAACCGTGCATTAGAAGAAGCGCGTAATAACAAAGTAATCGGTAAATCATTAGAAGCGAAAGTAATCATCGGCAGCAACGAAAGCTTTGATGCAGCTGATTTCTTAAAAGACTTCGAGAATTTACATCAACTCTTTATCGTGTCACAAGTTGAAGTGGAAGATAAAGTAGAAGATGGTACTGAATACTATCATGGCGACATTAAAGTCGTACACGCTGATGGCGAAAAATGTGAAAGATGCTGGAACTACAGTACTGAACTTGGCTCAGTTAATGGTTTAGACCATTTATGCCCACGTTGCCAAGGCGTTGTAGCTGACTTATAATCTAAGTGATTTTTTTAAAAGAAGCAGGAACTGGGACAATATTTTGCCCCAGCTCCTGCTTTTTTCTTTTCGACACATTTAAGTAAATAATTAGAGAACATATGAGCGCCTTAGAAGTAATTAAAAGCAAAAATAGTTATAATTAAAATTACTTGTGCACAGAAAAACGAAAAATTATAAATAGAACTGAACGAAAGGAGATTAATCTTGACGGAGTATAAAAGAGACCATTATCCAAACGGTGTAACCTTAAATGTCAGAGATAAAGAAGCATTGAAACCGTTCTATGAAGATATGTTAGGCTTCACAGTAATGAACGAAACATATACTTCGATTCAATACGAAGTAGGCGATTCAGGGCACCGAATTACATTAAGACAATTAGATCATGGTAGGGAGCCCTTAGTTTCTGAAGCGGGACTATTCCATATTGGAATTAAATTACCAACACATGCAGATTTAGCAGACTTAATGGCACATTTAACAGAACAAGATATTGTGATTAACGGCGCTGAACATGATGTCAGTACTTCTATATATTTGAGCGATCCAGAAGGTAACGGCTTTGAATTTTATGCAGATTTGCCAGAAGAAACTTGGAATTATGATAAAGAAGACCGTGTCATTATGGATACGAGACCATTATATGCTTCCAAATTGATGAATTTAAGAACGCATAAAGATTGGGAAACTTTACCGCCTGATACGAAAATAGGAAATGTACATCTAAAAACGATTCGTTTGAAAGAAGTAAAAGACTTCTATTTAAAATATTTTGGTTTAGCAGAATCTTCTTATGTAAACTCTTCATCACTTTTTATGGCTTCTGGTGGATACCATCATCATTTAGCTGTAAATCATTGGATGTCGAGCATGAAACGTATGGAAAGCTCAGAAACTTATGGCTTAGCCTATGTAGATTATCACTATCCAGAAACTGCACATAAATGGATTAAAGGACCTGATGGCATTGAGTTTAGATTTAATTATTTAGGAGCGTAAAGAGATAAATTAATGAAAAAATTAATAAAGATAGCTGTGTTGCTGTTGATTTTCGGAGGTGCTGTATTCTTTTTCTATGAAAATAAAAATGAAGTAGCGAAATGGGTGGAGCAATTGAAGCCCGATCCGATGCGCAACAATACGTATGAAAAAGGACAGTGCACGTATTATGTATTTGATAAAGTGAAAAAAGATGGCAATTTAATCAGCAACCGTTGGGGTGACGCAGAAAATTGGGCTAAAGATGCTAAAAAAGACGGATATGTGGTCAATCATCAACCCGCCGTGCATGCTTTAATGCAGACGTCAAGAGGTAAAATAGGTCATGTAGCTTATATTGAGCGTGTAAATAAAGACGGTTCCTTTGATGTGACAGAAATGAATTATATTAAACCTTACAAAGTCTCTTCACGTCCCATTACTGCAGAAGAAGCCAAGACTTATGAGTATATTCATCCTAAAAAGAATCCCAAAGCAGAAGATGAAAAAAGCAAAAATAATTAATAGTGTTGGTTCGAATAACAATTTGTTATAATATAACATGTTGTAAAGAACATACGGAGAATCGTTGAATCAGATAAATTGTATTTCTCCGGGGAGGAACGCATGAAAAAACCATATTTTGTTAGTATCACATTGTTTATCACCATTGCTATTTTAGTTTTAGATCAAGTGACTAAAGCAGTTATTGCAAAGTCGATGGCAGTGGGTGATTCTTATACAGTGATACCTAAATTTTTGTATATTACTTCACATCGTAATAATGGGGCAGCCTGGGGAATTTTAAGTGGAAGAATGAGCTTCTTCTTTATTGTAACTATTGTTGTCTTAGGACTATTAGTCTTCTTCTATATCAAAGAAGCGAAAGGCAATTTCTTAATGCAAGTAGCTATTAGTCTATTATTTGCAGGTGCGTTAGGCAACTTTATCGATCGCATGCTGCATGGTGAAGTAGTGGATTTTATTGATACTAAAATTTTCAGTTACGATTTTCCAATCTTTAACGTTGCAGACTCGAGTTTAACGATTGGTGTGATTCTGGTATTAATCGCCTTATTATTTGACTCCCGCAAGTCGAAAGTTCAGTAAAGGAGTATTTATATGACAGAATTTAACTATGAAATAACAGAAGCTGAGCAAGCTGGTCAGCGTATAGATAAGCTGTTGCCAGAATTTAATTCGGATTGGTCTCGAAGTCAAATTCAAGATTGGATCAAAGAAGATTTGGTAACAGTGAATGGTAAGAAAGTAAAAGCAAATCACAAAGTGAAATTGAATGATAAGATTGAAGTGACAGAAAAAGAGACAGTTGAAGCGGACATCAAACCTGAAAACTTAAATCTTGATATCTACTATGAAGATTCAGATATTGCAATTGTGTACAAACCTAAAGGCATGGTAGTGCACCCGTCACCGGGTCATTATACAGGCACATTGGTTAATGGCCTCATGTATCAAATTAAAGATTTATCAGGCATCAATGGTGAAATTCGTCCAGGTATCGTTCATCGTATTGATAAAGATACGTCTGGACTTTTAATGGTCGCGAAAAATGATATTGCACATCGTAATTTAGTGGAACAATTGATGGCTAAAACAGTAACTAGAAAATACACTGCTTTAGTACACGGCAATATTCCGCATGATTACGGCACAATTGATGCGCCGATTGGTCGAGATAAAAAAGACCGCCAATCAATGGCAGTTGTTGATGACGGTAAAGATGCGGTGACACACTTCAATGTCTTAGAACGCTTCAAAGACTATACTTTAGTAGAATGTGAACTAGAAACAGGTCGTACGCACCAAATTCGTGTGCATATGAAGTATATTGGCCATCCATTAGTCGGAGATCCAAAATATGGTCCGAAGAAAACAATGGATATCGGCGGTCAAGCATTGCATGCAGGCGTAATTGGTTTCGAACATCCTGTTACAGGTGAATATATTGAACGCAAAGCAGACTTGCCAGATGACTTCAAACAAGTATTAGAAGATATAAGATTGAGAGAAGCGTAAAAATAATCCCTTGAATTCAGTTAGAGAATACTGAATTCAAGGGATTTTTGTATAAAAAAAGTCTTACTGACACAGTAAGACGTTAGCATTTAAACTACATTTTCGTTTTAAGCTTGTTTTAACTTATTTATGATCTTTTAGAATGAAGTAGAACATTAAAGCAGAAACCGCCTGCTGACCTAGAGTTTTAGAATTATAATCTTTTAGAATTTAAAAATTAATATGATTATCTGCACTTCTTGAAACTTTAAACATACAAGTTCTTTATTTATCTTTTAAAAGATAGGTAAAGAGCTTGTTTTTTAGCTAATTCAAGTCGTAGCAATACATAATTTTATTATGTAAACCGCACCAACCAACCACCTCACCCCCAAAATTTCTCTTTGACTTTTCTTTAATCTATGGTAAACTTATTACAGTTTAATAAAGAAATCGTAAGTCTTTAATTGAGAGTACCGAGATGCTCCGAAGACAGGAAGTTTCAACAAGTGTAGTTAGAACAAATGTATCTACGCCTCTAACTAGACTTGGGTCATTATACCTAAGCAGACTTGTAAACAGTAGTAGGTATAATGGATTCTGACAGGAATCGGATTCCCGTGTCTCTCAATGAGAAGACACGGGGTTTTTTTATAGAAAGGTGAGGGCGAGAATGTCAGAACGTATTGTGTTAGATGAAGCAGCAATGAAACGTACGTTAACACGTATGGCGCATGAAATTTTAGAATACAATCGAGGAACGAAAGACCTTGTATTGCTCGGTGTGAAGACACGCGGTGAATTTCTAGCGAAGAGTATTCAAAGCAAGATTCAACAAATTGAAGATACAACTGTTCCGACAGGTACCATTGATATTACACAATTCAGAGATGATTTAGAATTACCTACGCCAAAGATTTCAGAGAAGTCATTTGTGATAGATGTTGATATCACAGATAAAGTAGTCATCATCATCGACGACGTGCTTTATACTGGACGAACAGTCAGAGCTTCACTTGATGCGATACTCTTGCATTCACGTCCTCAGAAAATCGGATTAGCTGCTTTGGTAGACCGCGGTCATCGCGAACTTCCAATTAGAGCTGATTTCGTTGGGAAGAATATCCCAACTGCACGCGATGAAGCTGTTTCTGTATACGTTAAAGAAACAGACGGACGCAACGCAGTCATAATTAAATAGCCGTACCCTTTTAAATCAGTACGAGAGACTGACAAAGGATTTGATAAGAAGGCATTGAAAGATACTTGCATGACACGAGAGGTCAAGCGAGTTTCGGGTTAGCGAGCATCGTCTATATGCTTGAAACCTTAAGTTCAATGCACACACTTTCTTATCTCTCCCCTTAAGTCTCTTTGCCAGCTGATTGCTGTAAAGAGATTTTTTTCATGAAAGGAAGAAAAAGAGAATGGAAAATGAACAAATGTTTGAACGTACTGTGAAACCAGTACTCGATGTGAATGAGAAACCGAAGCCTTCGCAATGGGCGTTCTTGAGCTTACAACATCTCTTCGCAATGTTCGGTGCCACAGTATTAGTACCATTCCTGACAGGATTGCCGATTTCAGCAGCGCTTCTTGCATCAGGTGTCGGAACATTATTGTACATTTTAATTACCAAAGCGATGATTCCAGCGTATCTCGGATCTAGCTTTGCCTTTATTACACCGATTATTACAGGACTAAGCACACACAGCTTAGGGGATATGCTTGTCGCACTCTTCATGAGTGGTGTCATGTACGTCATTATCGGAATTTTGATTAAGTTAAGCGGCATCGGTTGGTTGATGCACTTGCTGCCACCTGTAGTAGTTGGACCGGTCATCATGGTTATCGGTTTAAGCTTAGCACCGACAGCAGCCAACATGGCCATGTTTGAAAATAGCGCAGACATGAAAGGCTACAATGTCACATACTTGATTGTTGCGATGATTACTTTAATCACAACATTAGTTGTACAAGGTTACATGAAAGGTTTCTTCTCATTGATTCCAGTATTAATCGGAATCATAGTCGGATATATCGCAGCGACAATCTTAGGTATTGTAGATTTCAAACCCGTCATGAAAGCCTCATGGTTAGATTGGCCGCACATTTACTTGCCATTCAAAGATTACACACCAAGTTTCCACATGGGATTGATACTGTTGATGCTCCCAATTGTATTTGTCACAGTCAGTGAACATATTGGACATCAAATGGTCATCAACAAAATCGTTGGACGTAACTTCTTTGAAAAACCAGGATTGCACCGATCAATCATCGGTGATGGTGTTTCAACAATGTTTGCGAGCTTAATCGGTGGACCGCCAAGTACAACATACGGTGAGAATATCGGCGTGCTGGCGATTACAAAGATTTACAGTATCTATGTAATCGGCGGAGCTGCAGTCATTGCAATCATCTTAGCCTTTGTCGGTAAGTTCACAGCATTGATTTCATCTATCCCAACTCCAGTAATGGGCGGGGTATCCATTCTCTTATTCGGTATTATCGCTTCAAGCGGCTTAAGAATGCTGGTTGAAAGCAAGGTAGATTTTTCGGAAAATCGTAACTTAGTAATTGCCTCAGTCATCCTAGTCGTAGGAATCGGTAACTTAATGTTCGATATCCACGGCGTGAAAGTAGAAGGAATGGCATTAGCAGCATTGTCAGGCATTGTTTTGAACTTAATTTTACCTAAAGCTAAAGCGTAAAAAATTTAAAATAAAAATTTATCCAAATCTTAGGGGGATTTAACAATGAAACAATTAGTATCTATGGAAGACTTAACAAATGAAGAAATTTACTCACTTATCGAAACTGCAATCGAATATAAAAAAGGTAATAAACCTAATAAATTTACAGACAAATATGTTGCAAACTTGTTCTTTGAAAACTCAACACGTACAAAATGCAGCTTTGAAATGGCTGAACGTCAATTAGGTTTGCAAGAAATTCCATTTGAAACTAGTACTTCATCTGTTAAAAAAGGTGAATCATTATACGATACATGCAAAACTTTAGAAAGCATCGGTGTAGACGCATTAGTTATCCGTCACCCACAAAATGACTACTACAAAGAATTAGACGGCTTAAACATTCCAGTTATCAACGGTGGAGACGGAAGCGGGCAACATCCGACACAAAGTTTACTAGATATTATGACTATCTATGAAGAATACGGACACTTCGACGGCTTAAACGTATTGATTTGCGGAGATATTAAAAATTCACGCGTAGCACGCAGTAACTACCAAGCACTTACAGCATTAGGTGCAAATGTTAAATTCGCAGCGCCTGATGAATGGGTAGATGAAACATTAGACGCACCATATGTGAAAATTGATGATGTTATCGAAGAAACTGACATTGTGATGTTATTACGTGTACAACACGAAAGACATGACGGTGAATTGAGCTTCGATCCACATGAATATCATGAAAAATATGGCTTAACATTAGAAAGATATAACCAATTAAAACCTGAAGCGATTGTAATGCACCCAGCACCTGTTAATCGCGGTGTTGAAATCGACTCTGACTTAGTAGAAGCACCTAAAGCACGTATTTTCAAACAAATGAAAAACGGTATGTTCTTACGTATGTCAGTTATCACACACATCTTGAATGAAAAAAAGGAAGGGGTTATCTTTGATGTTGCTAATTAAGAATGCGAAAGTATTAAATAATAACGGTGAGTTGACAGAAGCATCTATCCTAGTTGAAAACGATAAAGTAAAAGAAATTGCACCTGAAATTGCGGTCGGTAACGAAGTTGAAGTTATCGACGCAAAAGGTCGCTTTGCTGCACCAGGCCTTGTGGACGTACACGTTCACTTAAGAGAACCAGGCGGTGAGCATAAAGAAACAATTGAAACGGGTACGAAAGCAGCAGCACGCGGCGGATTTACAACAGTGTGTCCAATGCCGAATACGCGCCCAGTACCAGATACGGTTGAACACTTAGAACAATTAAACAAATTAATTGATGATAATGCGAGCGTACGTGTACTTCCTTACGCTTCTATCACAGTCAGACAAGCAGGCAGCGAGTTAGTAGATTTTAAAGGCTTAGCAGATCACGGTGCCTTTGCTTTTACAGATGACGGTGTAGGGGTACAAACGGCAGGTACGATGTATGAAGCAATGCAACAAGCAGCTAAAGTCAACAAAGCAGTTGTTGCACACTGTGAAGATAACAGCTTAATCTACGGCGGTGCAATGCACGAAGGTAAACGTAGTGAAGAATTGGGTATTCCAGGTATTCCAAATATTTGTGAAGCGGTACAAATCGCACGTGACGTCTTATTAGCAGAAGCTGCAGATTGTCATTATCATGTCTGCCACGTTTCTACAAAAGAAAGTGTACGCGCTATCCGCGATGCCAAACGCGCTGGAATTCGTGTTACTGCCGAAGTCACACCGCACCATTTATTAATGACAGAAGACGATATTCCTGGCGATAACGCTATGTTTAAAATGAATCCTCCATTGAGAAGCAAAGAAGACAGAGAAGCCTTGATTGAAGGTTTACTAGACGGCACAATCGACTGTATCGCAACAGACCATGCGCCACATGCAGCAGATGAAAAAGACCAACCAATGGTTAAAGCGCCATTCGGTATTGTAGGTAGTGAAACAGCATTTCCATTGTTATACACATACTTCGTGAAAAACGGAGACTGGTCTTTACAACAATTAGTAGATTATTTAACAATCAAACCGTCAAAAATCTTTGACTTGCCATACGGCACATTAGAAGAAGGTAAAACAGCAGATCTTACTTTAATCGATTTAGAAGAAGAACGTGAAATCAAAGCAGAAGATTTCCAATCAAAATCAAGCAACACACCATTTATCGGTTATAAAGTATACGGTAATCCAGTATTGACTATGGTAGCTGGAGAAGTGGCATTCAAGGAGGACTAATTTAATATGTTGGCAAAACGATATCTTGTATTTGAAGATGGTTCTATATACGAAGGCAGAAAGCTTGGATCAGATCATTTAACTAAAGGCGAAATTGTCTTTAATACGGCAATGACGGGTTACCAGGAAACGATTTCCGACCCGTCTTATACAGGCCAAATTATCACTTTCACTTATCCGTTGATTGGTAATTATGGTATTAACAGAGATGATTTCGAATCTCTTGTACCGACATTAAACGGAGTGGTGGTGAAAGAAGCAAGTACGCATCCAAGCAATTTCCGCAAGCAGAAAACATTTGACGCAGTCTTGAAAGAATTCGATATTCCTGGAATTTGTGGTGTAGATACACGCAGTATCACTCGCAAAATCCGTCAACACGGTGTTTTGAAAGCTGGTTTCGCAGACCATGCAGAAGATATTCCAGAACTTATCGAATCATTAAAACACTTTGAACTGTCTCGCGATGAAGTTCCTACTGTATCGACGAAAACACCTTATGTATCAACTGGCTTTGATTTAAGCGTCGTTTTAGTAGACTTCGGAAAGAAACAAAATATCGTTCGAGAATTAAATGCGCGTGGTTGTAACGTCACAGTAGTGCCTTATAACACATCAGCAGAAGAGATTATTCGGATGGCGCCAGATGGAGTTATGTTATCTAATGGACCGGGCGACCCTGAAGATGTGCCTGAAGCGATTGAAATGATTAAAGGTATTCTAGGCAAAATACCATTCTTCGGTATCTGTCTCGGCCACCAATTATTTGCCTTATCCCAAGGTGCAACCTCATTTAAAATGAAGTTCGGACACCGCGGGGCAAATCATCCGGTCAAAGATTTAGCCACAGGAAAAGTGGCTTTAACGAGTCAAAATCACGGTTATGCGATTGATGTTGACTCAATTGAACCTACAGATTTAGAAGTGACACATATTGCTCTCAATGATCAGACAGTTGAAGGCTTAAAACATAAAACGCTCCCTGCCTTTTCAGTACAATATCATCCAGAAGCATGCCCAGGACCTACTGATTCAAATTATTTATTCGACCAATTTGTCTCTATGATGAATGAATTCAAAGCGAATGAGAAGGAGCGTTACACAAATGCCTAAGAATAATGAGATTAAAACAATTTTAGTAATTGGCTCTGGTCCGATTATTATCGGACAAGCAGCCGAATTTGATTATGCTGGAACGCAAGCTTGTCTTGCTTTGAAAGAAGAAGGTTACAAAGTAATTCTGGTCAACTCTAATCCAGCTACGATTATGACGGATAAAGAGATTGCTGATAAAGTGTATATCGAACCTTTAACACATGATTTTATTGCACGTATTATTCGTAAAGAACAACCTGATGCATTACTACCGACTTTAGGCGGACAAACAGGTTTGAATATGGCGATTCAATTGTATGATAGCGGCGTGTTAGAAGCCAATAATGTGCAATTATTAGGAACAAAGTTAAGTTCTATTCAACAAGCTGAAGACCGTGAATTGTTCCGCAGTTTGATGAATGAGTTAGATGTTCCGGTACCAGAAAGTGATATCGTCAACACTGTCGAGCAAGCCTTTGCATTTAAAGAACAAGTGGGTTATCCACTCATCGTGCGTCCTGCTTTTACAATGGGCGGTACTGGCGGTGGTATTTGTCACAATGATGCAGAATTGAAAGAAGTCGTGACAAATGGCTTGCATTATAGTCCGGCTACACAATGTTTAATTGAAAAATCAATTGCAGGATTTAAAGAAATTGAATACGAAGTCATGCGCGATAAAAATGATAATGCCATTGTAGTATGTAATATGGAAAATATCGACCCAGTCGGTATTCATACAGGTGACTCCATTGTAGTAGCACCGAGTCAAACACTGACAGATGTGGAATACCAAATGTTGCGCGATGTATCGTTGAAAGTGATACGTGCTTTAGGCATCGAAGGGGGATGCAACGTACAACTTGCATTAGATCCCTATTCCATGAATTACTACATTATTGAAGTGAACCCGCGTGTTTCACGTTCATCCGCGCTTGCCTCTAAAGCTACAGGTTATCCAATTGCGAAACTCGCAGCGAAAATTGCTGTCGGTTTAACTTTAGATGAAATGTTGAATCCAGTTACGGGGACTTCCTATGCCGCATTTGAACCGGCTTTAGATTACGTGATTTCTAAAATCCCACGTTTCCCATTTGATAAGTTTGAAAAAGGAGAGCGTGTACTCGGCACTCAAATGAAAGCTACTGGCGAAGTAATGGCTATCGGCAGAACTTACGAAGAATCATTATTAAAAGCGATTCGTTCATTAGAATATGGCGTACATCATTTAGGTTTACCAAACGGTGAAAGTTACGAATTAGACTACATAAAAGAACGTATCTTACAACAAGATGACGAACGTCTCTTCTTTATCGGAGAAGCGATTCGTCGCGGTACTACATTAGAAGAAATACATGAAATGACGCAAATCGATTATTTCTTCTTAAATAAATTCCAACATATTATTGATATCGAACACGAATTAAAAGAACATAAAGGCGACATCGAATATTTAAAATATGCTAAAGATTACGGTTTCAGTGATAAAGTCATTGCACATCGATTCGATATGACAGAAGATGAAGTGACTGAACTGCGTAAAGCTCACGACATTCATCCGGTGTATAAAATGGTCGATACGTGTGCAGCCGAATTTGAATCTTCAACACCTTATTATTACGGCACTTATGAGAGAGATAATGAATCAGTAGTAACCGAGAAAGAGAAAGTCATTGTATTAGGATCAGGCCCAATCCGTATCGGTCAAGGGGTTGAATTCGATTACGCAACTGTACATGCAGTATGGGCGATTCAAAATGCAGGATACGAAGCGATTATAGTCAATAACAACCCAGAAACGGTGTCCACTGACTTCTCTATCTCTGATAAATTATACTTCGAACCTTTAACAGTAGAAGATGTAATGAATATTATTGATTTAGAACAACCTAAAGGTGTAGTCGTGCAATTTGGTGGACAAACTGCGATCAACCTGGCGGAAAAGTTAGCTGAGAAAGGCGTGCGTATTTTAGGAACTTCTTTAGAAAACTTGAATCGTGCTGAAGACAGAAAAGAGTTTGAAGCATTACTCAATAATATACATGTACCGCAACCTAAAGGTAAAACAGCAACCTCTCCAGCAGAAGCATTAGAAAATGCACGCGAAATAGGTTATCCGGTAGTTGTACGTCCTTCATATGTGCTTGGCGGACGCGCAATGGAAATTGTGTACAATGATGCGGAACTTGAGAATTATATGAGAGAAGCGGTAAAAGCAAGTCCAGAACATCCGGTATTAGTCGACCGTTACTTGACGGGTAAAGAAATTGAAGTCGATGCTATCAGTGATGGCGAAACGGTGATTATTCCAGGAATTATGGAACATATTGAAAGAGCGGGTGTACACTCAGGCGACTCCATTGCAGTGTATCCGCCGCAAACACTCACACCAGAAGATATCAACACTTTAGAAGATTACACAACGAAATTAGCAAAAGGTTTAGACATCATCGGCTTAATCAATATTCAATTCGTACTTGCACATGATGGGGTGTACGTACTAGAAGTGAATCCTCGTTCAAGCCGTACAGTACCATTCCTAAGTAAAATCACTCATATCCCGATGGCTCAGTTGGCAATGCGCGCTATCTTAGATGAAAAGTTAAGTGACTTAGGATATCAACCTGGACTTCAACCTTATACAGAAGGTGTCTTTGTGAAAGCACCGGTATTCAGTTTCAATAAATTAAAAAATGTAGACATTACTTTAGGACCTGAAATGAAATCTACAGGTGAAGTAATGGGTAAAGATTTAACGTTAGAAAAGGCGTTATTCAAAGGGTTGACTGCAAGTGGTGTAGAAGTTAAAGATCACGGAACAGTCTTAATAACAGTAAGCGATAAAGATAAAGACGAAATGGTTAAAGTAGCGAAACGTTTAAACGAAGTCGGCTATAAGATTTTAGCGACAGAAGGAACAGCTCAGAAACTTTCTGAACATCACATTCCAGTTGAAACAGTCGGTAAAATCGGTGGGGAAGACGACTTGTTGACACGTATCCAAAAAGGCGAAGTACAGATTGTCATTAATACGATGACAAAAGGGAAAACAATTGAAAGAGATGGATTCCAAATCCGTCGTGCTTCAGTTGAAAATGGTGTCCCTTGCTTAACTTCATTAGATACAGCCAATGCACTTACCAGTGTCATTGAAAGCATGACGTTTACAATGAAACAAATGTAACAAAGCAGCTTTTAGAATCTTGCTTTTAACAGGAGATTCTAGAAGCGCTTCGTTCTGTAAATACCAAAGTTGGAAGTGTAGATTTTTTTAAGAACAGACACATACATTTTACGGGAAATCATGTACAATAAAGAAAGCGAATCAATGAACGACAACCAAGTAATTTATATTGAAGGAGGATATTTGCGGTGGAAGAAAATATTATCGTATCCAATCAGGAAATTGCGGACCGCATTTTCGAAATAAAAGTAAAAGGCCCGGTAACACGGAAAATGAAACAGCCTGGTCAATTTGTGCATATTAAAGTGGGAGAAGGTTCACTGCACATGCTGCGTCGACCTATTTCTATTTGCCATATCGAACCAGAAATCGATACCTTTACGATGTTATACCGTGCAGAAGGCGCTGGTACACAACGCTTATCTGAAATGAAAGCGGACGATACGATCGATATCATTGCACCTTTAGGAAACGGCTTCCCAATTGAAAAAGCAGAACGTAAAGCTTTATTAGTCGGCGGCGGTATTGGTGTTCCTCCATTATACGAATTATCCAAACAATTAAATCGACTTGGTATTGAAACTGTACACGTGCTTGGATTCAGAAGTAAAAAAGATGTGTTTTATGCAGAGCAATTTGAACAATTAGGAGAAACACATATTGTGACTGAAGATGGCTCAATGGGTGCCAAAGGATTTGTGACGAATGTGATTTCGGATCTGCCTGTAGATTATGACATTTACTATACGTGCGGACCTAAACCAATGTTAAAAGCGATTAAAGAACATGAGAAACTTGCTGATGTTGAAGGTTTCTTATCACTTGAAGAACGCATGGGCTGCGGTATTGGAGCATGTTATGCTTGTGTCTGCCATACACCAGAATCTGATACAAGTTATGTTAAAGTCTGTACGGATGGACCGGTATTTGAGAAAGGAGCAGTCATCTTATGAGTCGATTAAATGTTGAAATTCCTGGATTAGATTTGAAAAATCCTGTTATGCCTGCAAGTGGTTGTTTTGCTTTCGGTGCAGAGTTCAGTCAATTTTATGATTTGAGTGAACTAGGCGCGATTATGATTAAAGCAGCGACAAAGGAAGCTCGTTATGGCAATGAAACACCACGCGTAGCTGAAACAGATAGCGGTATGATTAATGCGATTGGTCTGCAAAATCCAGGTGTACATCACATTATTGAACACGAATTGAAGAAGTTAGAACAATTTGATGTTCCGATTATTGCCAACGTAGCAGGTTCTATTGAAGAAGATTATGTTTATGTAGCAGAACATATTTCTAAAGCACCGAATGTCAAAGCACTTGAATTAAATATTTCTTGCCCGAATGTTAAAGAAGGCGGAATGCAATTCGGTGTCGATCCGCAAGTGGCTGCTGAATTAACACGCAAAGTCAAAGCAGTGTCCGAAGTGCCAGTTTACGTGAAGCTATCACCTAATGTGACAAATATTGTTGAAATGGCAGAAGCGATTGCAGAATATGCAGATGGTCTTACGATGATCAATACTCTAGTTGGTTTACGTATTGATGGTAAATCAGGCAGACCGATTATTGCGAATACAGTAGGCGGTTTAAGCGGACCAGCGATTAAACCTGTAGCATTGCGTATGGTTTATGAAGTGCGTAAAGCAGTTGATATTCCAATTATTGCGATGGGCGGCGTGCAAAATGCACAGGATGTCATTGACTATATTTCAGTAGGTGCCAATGCAGTGGCAGTCGGCACAGCGAATTTCCAAAATCCAATGGTATGCAAAGAAATCATTGATGAATTACCCGCTTTATTAGACAAACTTGGTGTCAACCATATTAACGAATTGTACAGAAGAACTCATGAGGTGACGAAATAATGACAAATACAAACTTACCTTTACCGATTATTGCGCTTGATTTCGCAACAGCAGAAGAAGTAGAAAATTTCTTAGATTTATTTGATGAACCGTTATACATCAAAATTGGTATGGAACTTTATTATCAAACTGGACCAGAATTAATCAACCGTATTAAAGATCGCGGACATCATCTTTTCCTAGATTTGAAATTGCATGATATTCCGAATACGGTTAAACAAGCGATGGCAGGACTCGGCCGTCTGAATGTGGATTTAGTGAATGTACATGCAGCAGGCGGAACTGAAATGATGCGCCAAGCGGTAGAAGGGTTACGCAGTGTCAACAAAGATACAAAGATTATTGCTGTGACACAGTTGACTTCTACAACTGAAGAAATGTTGAATAAAGAACAAAATATCCAAACGACTATTGAAGAAGCGGTATTGAATTATGCGAAACTCACTAAGCAAGCAGGATTAGATGGCGTGGTATGTTCTCCGTTAGAAGCGAAATTACTAACAGATGAACTTGGACCGGAATTCTTGAAAGTCACTCCAGGTATCCGTCCAGCAGATTATGGTCAAGATGACCAAAAACGTATTACTACACCAGATGAAGCACGCAAGTTAGGCTCTACGCACATTGTAGTAGGACGTCCGATTACGCAAAGCGAGAATCCAGTAGAAAGTTATCATCAAATTAAAGAAAGTTGGTTAGGTTAATATGTCAAAGAAAATTGCTCAATCATTATTAGATATCGGTGCAGTCGCACTTTCACCCAATGATTTATTTACATGGAGTTCAGGTATCAAATCACCGATTTATTGTGATAACCGTGTAACTTTAGGTTATCCAGCAGTTCGTAACGAAATTCGTGATGGTTTAATTGAATTGATTCAAGAACATTTTCCAGAAGCTGAAATCGTGTCTGGAACTGCGACAGCGGGCATTCCACATGCAGCTTTCATTTCTGAAAAATTAGAGATGCCGATGAGCTATGTACGTTCTAAAAGTAAAAGCCATGGTAAACAAAACCAAATTGAAGGTGCGCCAAGTAAAGGCAAAAAAATTGTGGTTGTAGAAGATTTAATTTCTACAGGCGGTTCTTCATTAGTGGCTGCTGAAGCATTAAAAGAAGCAGGCGCTGAAGTATTAGGAGTGGTAGCCATCTTCACATATGGATTAGCTAAAGCTGATACAATGTTTAAAGAAGCAGATCTTCCTCTCTATACTTTGAGTAATTATAATGAATTAATTGACGTAGCAGAAGACGAGGGCAAAATTTCTACTGAAGATATTAAGTCTTTAGTTGAATGGCGCGATAATTTAGCATAAGATGTACTTGGAGGGGATGACCATGTCCAAAACTGAAGTACATTCAACACAAAATCCATTTGCACATTTGAATAAATTTTTATCGGCAAATGAAGATTATCGAACTCAAGAAGACAACCAAGAACAACTAGAGAATCAATGGTTATCAAACGAACATAGTAAAAATATTTTTAAAAAAGCAAAATCAGATATTAAAGATAAAGGTTATATTTAAAAATTGAGGCATGACAGTCCGAAGCAAGTTACTGGTTTAAAGAATCGGCAACTTGAGGCGGGCTGTTTTGTTTTTCAGAAATAAAAAAGCGAGAGCAGAACATTATTGAGTCCCAATCTCGCTTCAATCTATTATCTAAGATACCATCTTACAAAGAGGTAGCCGAGCAATACGATTAATACCATAACGATAATCGGCCAAATTAAATAAGACATGATTCATCAACCTCCAGTTGTATTATCTCGAATCGGCTTTTACTTATCAATTCATATTAAACGTATTATACTATGTATAGTAAGTTACATATACTGAAAAGGGTTTCGGTAAGCAAAATAGTAGGAGGGGATTTTTGTGCACATTCCAAAAGTTACGACTTTTTTAATGTTCGACAATCAAGCGGAAGAAGCAATTGAATTATACACATCGCTCTTTGAAGATAGCGAAGTGATTTCTATGGTGAAATACGATGAATTCGGAAGCGGTGAAGTGGGTGCTGTACAACATTCGATTTTCCGATTAAAAGACCAAATTCTAATGGCAATTGATAATACTAACGGAACAGAAATTCCGATGAATCCATCTATTTCGTTATTTGTGACAGTAGATAATGCAATGGAAATGGAACGTTTATATAGCGGCTTGAAGAAAGGCGGCGCAATCTTGATGGCCAAGACTGAATTAGGGCCTTATCGCGAATTTGCTTGGATTCAAGATCGTTTTGGAGTGAATTTCCAACTTGCTTTAATGGATTAAAATAGAGTAAGCGGGGGCTGAGACAAGATAATGTCTTAGCCCCCGCTTCTTTTTTGGCTAATATTATATCATTACAGTCAATAATAATGTGTAATTATTTAATGATAAACAACTGGATATATTTATAATAGAAGTGTTTAGAGTAGTTTAAATGCATAATAAATAAATTTAGAGGATGAAGAACATCATGGATAAAACATTAGATCTAAGTATTATATTTGCTGCTTTAAAGAAAAATTTAAAATTGATTATTGGTCTGCCTATATTATTTTTGATTATTAGTACCTTAATAACTATGTTTCTTATAACGCCTAAATATACCTCATCTACCCAGGTTATCGTGACGCAAAAGAAAGTAGAACAGCAATTTCAAGCACAACAAACACAATCTGATTTGCAATTAATAAATACTTATGCTGAAGTGATTAAGAGTCCAAGAGTATTAGACACAGTTTCTGAAAGTTTAACACATCATTATTCAGGAAAAGAACTTGCCAAAATGATTTCTGTCAGTAATAAGTCAGAATCCAAAGTGTTGAATATCAGCGTGACTTCAACGCATGCTAATACTTCAAAAACGATTGCCAACACCACTGCTAAAGTGTTTCGAAAAGAAATCAAGAAAATCATGGATGTAGACAATGTTTCAGTATTGTCAAAAGCTGAAAAAGGAGAAAAAACCTCTCCGAATTTGTTAATTAACAGTGCTATAAGTTTCATCCTAGGTTTGGCTTTAGCCATAGTCTTTGCTTTTATTAGAGGAATTACTGATAAAAGAATTAAAGATGAAAAAGATGTAGAAGAATATTTAGAATTACCGGTTATTGGAACTATCAATAGATTTTAGAGGGGATTAAGAAGGAAAATGAAGAATAAACGACTTAAGAATCATACACCATTAATTGCTCATACGAATCCTAAAACAGCTATCAGTGAAAAATTCAGAAGTCTTCGCACCAATATATTATTTTCAAACCCGGATAGACCCATCCATACTATTGTAGTGACGGCGGAGAAGCCGGGAGCAGGAAAAAGTACAGTAGCAGCAAATTTAGCGATTGTCTATGCGCAAGCAGGATATAAAACACTGATTATTGACGGAGATATGCGTAAGCCTTCCTTACATTATTTGTTTAATAGAGATAACCAAGTCGGTCTATCTTCGGCTATTATTAAGAGCGTTGAAGCGACAGATGCAGTACAAAGCACGGAAGTTGAATGGCTGGATATTTTAACATCTGGACCTACGCCGCCAAACCCTTCGGAATTAATCGGCTCAAAAAATTTCAAAGAAGTATATAAAACATTATTGCTGCACTATAATTTCATAGTCATTGATACACCGCCTGTTAATAGTGTCACAGATGCACAACTACTGGCAGAATATGGTCATAACGTCATACTCGTCATAGATGCAGAAGATAACAATAGAGATGAAGTTAAAAAGGGTAAGGAATTAATTGAAAAAACAGGTGCAAAAATCGTAGGAGTAGTAATGAATAAGGTCTCGGAAAAAGAGAGTCCAAGTTATTACTATTATGGAGATGATAAAAATGATTGATATACATAATCATTTGTTAATAAATGTTGATGATGGAGCGCAAACAGATCAAGAAGCCATCCAACTTATTCAGCAAGCACAAGAAGAGGGAATAACAGGCATTATTGTTACACCTCATTATAGTAAACGGTATTCGAATTTTTTCGACCAAGTTGAGTTGAAAATAATAGAATTATGTAACCTAAGAGAAGTAGAAAAGTCGAATATTAAAATATATCCTGGACAAGAAATTAGAATAAGTGGTGATTTGCTCGAAGACATTGATAACGAGAATGTTAAAGGTCTTAATTATTCAAAATATTTATTAATAGAATTTCCGCCTAATGAAGTGCCTCATTATACTAAGAAATTATTTTTTGATTTGCAGAATAAAGGTTATATTCCCATCATTGCCCATCCAGAACGTAATCTTGCAATTATGCAAGATATGAATTTGCTCTACGAATTAGTCAGTGCTGGGGCACTCAGTCAAGTCACGTCATCCTCACTTGGAGGCTATTTTGGAAAGAATATACAGAAGGCTTCAATTAAGATGATCGAACATCATCTTGTGCATTTTATCGCTTCGGATGCACATCATGTCGGCTACAGGCCATTTATTATGCAGTCACTTTTTGAAGAGAAGAAATTAAAACCGCTTCACCATGATATGAAGCGACTGATCAGCAATGCTGAAGCTGTAATTGACAATCAACCAGTAACCAAAGAGCCGCCTTTACCACCTAAAGAGAAAAAGGGATTCAAAAGGTTTTCATTTTTAAAATAAATTGAAAATTGCAAATAATCGAGAATGCAACAAAGAAACTACAACAACAAGGTGATTTTATGTTTGAAAATAAAATATTACTCATCACAGGAGGAACGGGTTCTTTTGGTAATGCTGTCATGAAACGATTTCTTGATAGCGAGATTAAAGAAATACGAATTTTCTCTAGAGATGAAAAGAAACAAGATGATATCAGAAAAAGATATCATAATTCTAAACTGAAATTTTATATTGGTGATGTTCGCGAAAGAGAAAGTGTAGATAATGCAATGCGCGGAGTAGATTATGTCTTCCATGCAGCGGCGTTGAAACAAGTTCCGTCGTGTGAATTTTTCCCAATAGAAGCAGTTAAAACTAATGTGCTTGGTACTAATAATGTGTTAGAGTCTGCCATCCATGCAGGTGTGAAAAAGGTAATTTGTTTATCGACTGATAAAGCAGCATATCCCATCAACGCCATGGGAATTTCTAAAGCCATGATGGAAAAGGTGTTTGTGGCGAAATCTAGAAATATTGAAGATACAGATACAGTCATCTGCGGAACACGTTACGGGAATGTGATGGCTTCTCGTGGTTCAGTTATTCCATTATTTATAGAAAAAATTAAAAATAAAGAACCTTTAACAGTAACAGACCCTTCCATGACTAGATTTTTAATGAGTTTGGAAGAAGCAGTAGAATTAGTCATACATGCATTTAAAAATGCAGAAAATGGCGATATTATGGTTCAAAAATCACCCGCTTCTACGGTAGGTGACTTAGCGCAAGCCTTGCTGGAATTATTTGAAGCGGATAATAAAATAAAAATCATTGGAACACGTCATGGAGAAAAAAGAGCAGAAACACTATTAACTAGAGAAGAATATGCGCACGCTGATGATTTAGGTAATTATTATCGTGTACCAGCTGATTCTAGAGATTTGAATTATAGTAATTATGTAGAAGAAGGCAGTCCGAAAATAACGGAAGCCTACGAATATAACTCTGACAATACACGAATATTGAATGTCGAAGAGATTAAAGAGAAATTATTAACCTTAGATTATGTACGCAGAGAATTAGCAGAAATAAATAATACATCAAGATAGGTGAAGAAAATGAAAGCAATTGCTGTAACAGGTGCAAATGGTTTTGTAGGTAAAAATTTAGTAGCAGATTTAAATTTAAATGATGATTATAAAGTGTTGCCGATTACGAAAGCAACGCCTTTGCAAGAACGTGACCAATATTTAAAACAAGCTGATTTTATTGTGCATCTTGCGGGCGTCAATCGTACTGAAGATGACACTGAGTATACTCAAGGCAATGTGTATCTTTTACAAGAGTTATTAGGAGTGATTCAAGAAAATCCTAAGCATCCGACTATTCTTCTTTCATCTTCAATTCATGCTGCAAATGATACACCTTATGGCAGAAGTAAATTAGAAGCTGAAGAAGTGTTGGAAAAATTTGCTGAGGATAATGAGAATGAAATCTTGATTTACCGTTTCCCTAATTTATTTGGTAAATGGTGTAATCCGGACTATAACTCAGTAGTAGCAACATTTTGTTATCATATTTCCAGAAATGCTGAAGTAAGTGTTCACGATTCAAATGTCCAATTAACACTGAATTATATTGATGATGTCGTAGCTGAGATTGAACGTGCGATTAAAGGAAATCCTACTTTATTAGATAACAAGCCGACTGTTCCGAACGTTTTACGAATCACTGTCGGAAATCTAGTGAAGAAAATTAAAGCATTTAAACAATCTCGAGAAAATCTAACTGTGCCGCATCTCGCTGATCCACTTGAAAAAGCTTTATACAGTACGTATTTAAGTTATTTACCTGAAGATGACTTCAGCTATATGCTTCCGATGCACACAGATGATAGAGGCAGCTTTACAGAATTTATTAAGACAGTTGACCACGGCCAGGTCTCTATTAACGTTTCTAAACCAGGCGTTACTAAAGGCAACCATTGGCATCACACTAAGGTTGAAAAATTCTTAGTCGTATCAGGAAAAGGAGTAATCCGCTTCAGAAACATCAGAAGTAATGAGATTATCGAATACTTTGTAACGGGCACACAATTAGAAGTTGTAGACGTACCAGTAGGTTACACACATAATATTGAAAACTTAGGTGACAGTGATTTGATTACAGTAATGTGGGCTAACGAACCATTTAATCCTGCCAATCCTGACACTTACGCTTTAGAGGTCTAATTATGAGCAAATTAAAATTAATGACTATTGTTGGAACAAGACCAGAAATTATCCGTTTGTCTGCAACGATTAAAGCCTGTGACCAATATTTCAATCAAGTCTTAGTGCATACCGGACAAAACTATGATTACACGTTAAACGAAGTTTTTTTCGAAGAGCTAGAGCTGCGTGAGCCAGACTACTTTTTAGAAGCGGTCGGCAAAGATTTAGGTGAGACAATGGGTAATATTATTTCTAAATCTTATGAAGTATTAGCTAAAGAGAGACCAGACGCATTATTGATTCTTGGTGATACAAACAGCTGTTTATCTGCAGTAGCGGCCAAACGTTTAAAGATTCCCGTGTTTCATATGGAAGCGGGAAATCGCTGCTTTGATCAGAATGTACCTGAAGAAATCAATCGTAAAATCGTGGATCATGTCAGCGATGTGAATTTGCCTTATACCGAACACAGTCGCAGATATTTACTAGATGAAGGGTTTAAAAAAGAAAATATTTTCGTAACAGGTTCACCGATGCGTCAAGTTCTAGAAGAATATCAAGAAAAAATTAATCACAGCAAAATATTATCTGAATTGGAATTAGAACCTCAACGTTATATTTTAGTTTCTGCACATCGTGAGGAAAATATTGATAATGAAAAGAATTTTAATTCTCTAATGCAAGCAATAAACAACATCGCAGAGCGGTACCAATTACCGGTAATTTATTCGACACATCCGCGTAGCTGGAAGAAAATCGAAGAACGTCAATTTAAATTCCATCCGCTAGTGAAACAACTTAAACCATTTGGATTCTTCGATTATAACTATTTGCAGAAGAATGCATTTGTGGTGCTTTCTGATAGCGGTACATTATCTGAAGAATCTTCTATTTTAAAATTTCCTGGTGTGTTAATTAGAACTTCAACAGAACGCCCGGAAGTCTTAGATAAAGGAACAGTGGTGGTCGGAGGTATTACCTTTGAAACCATTACACAATCGGTGGAACTTGCCCGTCACATGCAAGATAATAACGAACCTTATGTAGGTGCGCTTGATTATAAAGATACAAATGTAGCACAAAAAGTCGTTAAAATCATTCAAAGCTATACAGATATTATTAATAGAAATACATGGAGAAAGTAAGCTGCTTATGAAGATAAAAGTTAGGCTATTAACATCAATTCTAGAATATTCATTAATTGTAGCGATTTTTATTTTGAGTCTAATCAATAATTATTTACTTATCTTTAGTTTGCTTTTAGGAACATTTTATATTTTCAAAGGTAGAATAGGTTTCCTAAAACTAACCACCCTCATTACTATTCGTTATCTGATATCACCTGCGCTTGATCATAGCACATTGCCAACTGTGATGGTGGGTTATAAATTCGGAGTGCTCTTTATCTTTGGAAGTTTGATTGTGATATATTTTCGTAAAAAAATATTACAGAATAAAATATTGACGAATTTTATTTTTGTAACGATGACGGTTTGGGTCTTGTATATTATTTTCGGTGTTTCTCATTTGAACTCAATAATTTTAATTTTAGGTAAGAGTTTCGCCTATTTTTATACACTTATTATTATTGTGGCAGTGCTAGGTATAACAAACGAAATAAAACGCTTTATGATTTGGTTTTCGTTTATTTTAAGTTTCGTAATTTTAGGTTCTTTAATTTATATACGTCACCCTATAGGTTATTTACTAAATGGTTTTTCTTTTCAAGGAATATTAAATCATCCTAATTTATTCGGAGTATTTATGACGCTCGCTTTAACTTTAATAGTCGTCAACTTATTTAAATTCAAGCAATATAAACTATTTTATATCTTTATATTGATAATTGGAATTACGGAATTATTCTTATCAAATTCCAGAACTGCAGTATTGGCATTACTGTTATCTTTAGGTGTAATGTTCATTATTTCCCGTATCAGTCTAGGCAAGAAATTATTGTTATTCACAATAGCTTTACTGGGAAGTTTTATTATTTTAGTAGTACCAAACATAAATGAGTATGTATTAGGGTTTATTCAGAAAGGGCAATCGAGCAGCCAAGTATTATATTCTAGATATATTCAAATTGATTATGTGAAATGGGGATTGGAACATGCACCATTTTTCGGTTCTGGTTTTGGTGTGCCTTTAAATAACAGTAGTTTAGCTTTGGCATCTACAACCTTTGAAGCAGGGAATCTCTTATTTGGATTAATTATTTACACTGGAATTATCGGAACGTTAATATACTTATTTTATTTAATATATGTAGGTACATTATCTTTTAAAAAATCAGGCATCGCTTTTACACTTTTTGTAGCCACACTTTTTGTAAATATTGGTGAAATGATTATGTTTAGTCCTAATAGCTTAGGTATTATGTGCTATATCTTTTGGGGGATTTTCTTAAAAGAAGGGATGACTCAATATGAACAATAAATATCGTTTGAATGTAATATTATCTGCAGTTTTTACAATTGCAGCATTAATTGCTAATTTTTTATTGTATCGTTCATCTCATTACTTTTTGAAAAATGAACAATTATATGGCGTTTGGCTGGTTATTTTATCTATTATTTCTTGGTTTTATATCTTAGATTTCGGTATTTCTAATTCATTGAGAAATAAATTGACAGAAGCGATTAAATTAAATGATCGCCCTCTGCAACAACGCTTAATCGCAACAAGTTATTTGATAATGCTGATACCGACTGTAGTTTTAATCGGAGTAGGGCTATGTGTCAATTATTTTGTTAATTGGGCAGAGTTATTGAATGCAACACATCACCAATTTGAAATTAATGTAATGGTGAAAATTGCTTTTGTCCTATTTCCTATAATTTTCTATCTGAATACGATTACTTATATTTATCATGCGTTCTTTAAATCTTATATAGTAAATGCGATTCAATTCTTTAATTTATTTATCAGCAGTGTCGTCATATTCTTTTTAGCACCTTCTTTTGAAGGAAATTTAATTATTATGGCGCTTGCTTATTTTGCGATTAATATTTTGGTTTATCTGATATTTACTTGGGATTTTATTCGGAAGTCTCATTTTAATATAGTTTCTATAAAATATTTCGATAAATCATTGATTAAAGATTTGCTTTCAATGGGAATTGCGTTCTTTTTATTAGACATTGCTAGTTTGTTTCTATTGAATTCAGGACCTATACTGATCAGTTACTTTTTTAATCCAGAATATTCGGTAGTGTTTCAGTTACCTTATAAGCTGTTGAGTATATTCCTAACAGTTTCAACTATTTTCTTGTCACCTTTATGGACACTCGTGATTAATTACTACGTAGCTAATGATTTGAAATCTATTCAGAGTATCAATAAAAAGATTGCTGTGTATTTATGTGGGTTAATTATTATAATCTTAATTTCTACTTTATTTATTAATGAAGGAATTTACTTATGGATTGGACATAATTATCATATTAAGATCACAACTATTTTACTTATTGCATTTATAGTAATACTATCCATTATTGCGCATACATATAAAACTTTATTGAATGCTATAAGTAAGATTTATATTCAAGTTGTATTTTATGGATTGTCATTAATCATAACTCTAAGTTGCATGAAAATATTCTTAATTGATCATGATGGGAATCTCGAAGCATTTTTATGGTCTTTAATTATAGGTATGCTCTTTTCAAGCGTTATGCTGCCTGTGGTTTATTATAGATTTCTGCATAAAATGAAAGGACAGTGATTATTATAAAAATTTTAGTATTAGATTATGCCAGTGATAAAGGCGGCGCTAATAGAATTTCTAAATATATAAATGATGAAATGCTTAACGATACTAAAAATCATTGGTTGCTCATTACTAGTGTTTTTCAGCCGATTGAAAATAGCAGAGTAAAGAATATCAGTGTGCCTTGGATTAAAAAGAGTTTGTTGAGTCGTTTATGGTTTGAAAAAGTTATTCTACCTCAAATAATTAAAAACTTCGGGCCGGATGTAGTTTTTTCGTTGCAAAATTTAAAAACAAAGGCATTTAAAGGTTCGCAAGTTGTTTATTTGCATCAGTCACTGCCTTTCGTCAATTATCCATTAAAGAGCAAGTTTAATGGAATTGCAAAGTTAAAAATAAAACTATTAAGCCGATTAATTAAAAAAGATGTAAAAACTACTGATTTAATACTTGTGCAAACACAATTTATGCTTGATCAAGTGAAAAAATATAATAAAAATGTAGTGCAAGTTATGCCGAAGTTATTTAATCATCATAGCGATACTACTCATAAAGCGAATGATTTTATTTACCCAACAAGCGCTCAGAATTATAAACGATTTGACTTAGTTGAACAAATTGCAGAAATGATTAAAAAGAAGCAACTGAAAATGCGCATTTTATTAACTTTAGAAGGCAATGAGAATAAAAATTTAGTGCGCTTAAAACAAAAGACTAGTGCAGAAAAATTACCAATTGAGTTTATTGGTTATCAAGATCAGAAGCAATTAAAAGAATTATATAAAACACATAATTTGTTATTCACTTCTGAAATTGAAAGCTTAGGATTACCTTTAATCGAAGCGATGCATTTTGGATGTAAGATTTTGGCTTATGATATCCCTGTAACTAGAGAAGTATTAGGTGATTACCCGTACAAAGTATTGTTTCAATCTGAAGATATAGAAAATAGCATGCAAGTATTTTATAAAGGTTTAACAACGCCTAGTAAAGGGCATGATATAGAACCAACGTCACTACTGAAAGTACTTAGAGAAAATCATCTTATAGATTAACAACGGAGTTTAGCTTATGACAAAACAAAATATTTTATTTATTACGCAATACTATGAGCCAGAACCATTTATCATTTCTGAAGTAGCAGAAAGTTTGGTGGCTCAAGGCAACAATGTAACAGTTCTAACAGGATTACCGAATTATCCAGAAGGCAAAGTTTATCCAGGGTATCATGCAGGCCATTTTTCCGAACAGGGAATACAACTTATCAGATTGAAAATCAGACCAAGAAAGCAAGGTAAAGTTAATTTATTCTTGAACTACTTATCCTACGCTTTCCAAGCTTCTAGAAAAGTTTTAACTTTTGGCAATGAATTTGATGTAGTATATGTATATCAATTGTCTCCAATATTACTCGCTATTCCAGGAATTATTTATAAATCAATACATAAAAAGAAATTAGTGTTGTATTGTTTGGATTTATGGCCGCAAAGCTTAATTTCAGGAGGAATCAAGCCGGGTTCTTTTGTCTATAATTGTTTCTTAGGTATTAGCCGTTATATTTATAGAAGGGCAGATATCGTTCAAATCAGCAGTAAGTCTTTCGAAAAATATTTTAAGAAAGAAATTAAAAAGGTGAAAGTACTGAGATATCAACCGCAATTTGCGGACGATTATTTCCTGCAATCTTTGCCAGATGAAAAGGTAGAGGAAGATAAAACGCATACTCATATTTTGTTTGCTGGAAATATCGGACATTTGCAGTCACTAGAAACGTGGATAGAAGCGGTCGCATTACTAAAAGATTCTAACTTAATTCTTGATGTGGTAGGCGACGGCTCTCATTTTGAAGCGATTAAAGAAAAAGTACAAAAATATCATTTAAATGATAAAGTAATCTTACATGGAAGAAAACCGAAAAGTGAAATGCCGATATATTATCAACAAGCAGATGCACTGGCTGTGTCATTGATAAATGATGAAGTAATTTCTTATACATTGCCGGGTAAAGTTCAAACTTATATGGCAAGTAAAAAACCAATTATAGCATCTATAAATGGTGAAGCTGCAGATATCATCAGAACAGCTGAATGTGGTTTGGTTAGTCCGGCAGAAAACGCGGAATTATTAGCGGAAAATATGAGAAAATTTATAGAAATCAGTCAAGCGGATAAAGACAGAATGGCAGATAATGGAGTCGACTATTATTTGAAACATTTCACTAAAGCAGATTTTGTACGTAGATTAATAGAAGATTTGCAATAGAAAAACGGGGTTGGAACAAACATGTTCCAATCCCGTTGTTATGCTTTCTGAGCATTATTTTTCATCTCTTGAATTTTATCGTAATCCGGTGTTGCGTACAATGTTTTTTGATTATCATAAGTTACAAAACCAGGTTTTGCACCTGAAGGTTTATGCACATTACGGATTTCAGTATAATCTACCGGAACTTGTGCAGAATTACCTGCTTTCGAGAAGTAGGCGGATAACATAGCCGCTTCTTCCACTGTCGTTTCACTCGGTTCATCTGCAAAAATCACCACATGTGAACCCGGAATGTCTTTTGTATGGAACCACAAATAACCCTTTCGCGCTTTCTTATTCGTCAGATAATCATTCTGTTTATTATTCTTACCAACATAAATTAAATCGCCATCTGAAGATAAATAGGTCTGCAATTGAATTTGCGGCTGTTTCTTTTTCTTGCGGTTCTGACGTTGTTTCATGAACCCTTGTTCGGCCAACTCTTCGCGGATTTCGTCAATATCTTCAACAGTGATATGCGTCAACTGCTGTTCGATAGACTCAAAATAGTCAATATTTTCTTCAGTCAATTGAATTTGTCGTTCCAATTCATGTTCGCGCGTTTTTAAACGATTATACTGTTTGTAATAGTACTGCGCATTTACAGAAGGAGATTTCGTTGGATCTAAAGGAATCGTCACTTCTTCGCCTGTATAATAATTTTGCGTAGTCAGTGACTCGTCACCTTGTTGAATACGGTAAATATTCGCTGTAATGAGCTCGCCGTACAATTGTTCTGTTTCTTTAGATTGCGTACCTTCATATTCAGCATGCAATTTCGTCAGCTTATTACGGCTTTTCTGTAATTGTTGCTGCACAAATTTAACTAAATCATTCGCACGCTGTTTCACACGTTCGCGTTCGCCACGAGCATCATAGAAACGATCTAGCAGCTCATCTAGGGAGTCGTACACAACACTGTCATCGTCAAATTGTTTTAAGCGCATGAAATAGAAGTCTTCTTTTCCGGTTTCGTGATTTTTATGAAAAATCGGTACAGGCTCTAATTTGGTTTCTGCCATGACTTCGTCGTAAGCAGCCGGCAAGGTTTCAGAAGTCATAAACTGACGGCGCTCGGTAATCTCTTTAGTAATCAGTGGGCTGAACCCTTCAAAGTTTTGTAATAATTGCCGCGCCACATTTCCTTGGTTGAAATCAATGTATTTGAGCACTTCTTGCCCTGTGACTTCATAAGGATTCATTTTATTTTGAGTAGGCGGCGCCTCGTATTTGAAACCAGGCATCACCGTACGATACTGATTCGTATTCGGAGTCAGATGCTTGAATCCTTCTATAATCTTGCGTTCATTATCAACTAAGATTAAATTACTATGTTTACCCATGATTTCTAAGATAACAGTACGATAAATTTTATCGCCGAGTTCATCCGTACTTTGAATATCAATTTCAATATGTCTGTCATTGCCGATTTGGCGGACGTCTTGAATAATCCCTCCATCTAAATGTTTGCGGAAGACGCGCGTAAACATCGGCGGTTCAAAGGGATTATTATATTTCTTATGAGTAATGTGCATACGTGAAAAATTGGAATGGATGGAAAGTAATAATTGATGGTTCTTTCGGTTCTGACGTACAACCATAATAATGGTATCATTATCAGGCTGATTGATTTTATGAATGCGTCCACCTTTTAGGAACTGAAGTTCTTCAACCATCTTTCTAGTAAAAAGGCCATCATAAGCCATTGTCATCAGCCACCTTTAATAGTTTCGTTGTACTTAATACGTTCTTATTATTGTATCATGCGAAGTAAGAGTTGACACGTACAGGGCTTGTACAGAATTTTGCATGTGGCATCTATACAACTTTATAATAGATATGGTATCATTATATAATACAACAATAGCTTAGAGAGGTCGTAAGGCATGGATAATGAAAAAGGTTTACTGATTGTCTTATCAGGTCCATCTGGAGTCGGCAAAGGCACGGTCCGTAAAGAAATATTTGATGATCCTGCAACATCATACAAGTATTCTATTTCAATGACAACACGTGACATGCGCGAAGGCGAACAAGATGGCGTTGATTATTTTTTCAAGACAAAACGAGAATTTGAACAACTCATTGCTCAAGATCAATTCATAGAGTATGCGGAATATGTAGGAAACTATTATGGCACACCTGTTCAATATGTGAAGGACACGATGGATCAAGGACATGATGTCTTCCTGGAAATTGAAGTAGAAGGTGCAAAACAAGTACGCAAGAAATTTCCTGATGCACTCTTTATCTTCCTCGCACCGCCAAGTTTAGACCACCTAAGAGAACGTTTAATCGGACGCGGTACTGAATCAGATGAAAAGATTCAAAGCCGTGTCAAAGAAGCCCGTAAAGAAGTCGAAATGATGAACCTTTACGACTATGTGGTGGTAAATGATGAAGTGGAACTCGCTAAAGAGCGGGTACAATCCATTGTTGCTGCCGAACATTTAAAACGAGAACGTATCGAAGCAAAGTATAGAAAAATGATATTGGAGGCCAAAAAATAATGTTATACCCACCGCTTAACCAACTGACTTCAAAAGTAAGTTCAAAATATTTAATCGCTACAGTGGCAGCCAAACGCGCACGTGAATTATACGACAAACCAGACACAGCACTTTTAGAAAAGTACCATTCAGTGAAAACTGTAGGTAAAGCTTTAGAAGAAATTGCTGATGGCAAAATCACTCCAATTGAACCAGAATTGAATGAAGGCGAATTTGAAACTAAAGACTGATAGCTTTAAAAATACCGTAAAAGTTGGCATTTGACTTTTACGGTATTTTTATATCATTTTCAGCTGTTCCATAGAACGTTTCAGTTTTTCAAAATCGATAATACGAGCTTGACGATGGAACTCTTTGCCATTTTTAAATAGAATCACGACAGGTGAGGTGAAGAGGGAAAGTTGTCCGGCTGCTTCAGGCATTTGATTCACTGTAATTTGTACAGCTGGTAAATTTATCTCTTCGACTAATGCTTGGACTCTGGGTTGATCTGCATGACAAACGGTACAGCCGTCAGACATTACAAATAACAGTAATTTCTCATTAGTATTGATTTCTGTTTGCAAGGATTCATAGGTCGTGAGTGTTTTCAACTTGAGCAGTCCTTTCTTTTTAATCTGAAGATAGATTACTGAATCCAGACTCAATTTACAATCAATTTGATTTGCAAAGCAAAGGACTTTTTTTTCAGACAGTGTTAAAATAATGTGTGAACTTAAAAATGAGACGTGCGATGTCATATCCATGCGCTCATTTTTTCTTGTAAAGTACGTATACATATAAAGGACTCATGGAGGCAAAAGTCTATGAAAAATATTCTATTGGCAGTCTCAGGAGGCATTGCAGCCTATAAAGCCATCGATTTAACAAGTAAATTAACACAAAGCGGATATGAAGTGCGTGTCATGTTGACAAATCATGCACAGGAGTTTGTCACACCGCTTGCTTTTCAAGCCATCAGTCGTAATCCGGTGTACACAAGTACCTTTGTGGAAGAAAACCCAGCAGAAATCCAACATATTGCATTAGGAGATTGGGCAGATGCAGTAATTATTGCGCCCGCCACTGCGAATGTGCTCGGTAAATTAGCGAACGGCATTGCAGACGATATGGTAACTTCTACCTTATTAGCTACAATAGCACCTAAATTTGCTGCACCTGCAATGAATGTGCATATGTATGAAAATCCACGTGTGCAGCACAATATGAAAGTATTAGCGCAAGACGGTTATCGTTTCGCAGAACCTGGTGAAGGATTCTTAGCTTGTGGTTATGTCGCGAAAGGCCGTATGATGGAGCCTTTAGATATTATGGCATTTGTGGAACAAGAGATGAATGTTTTGAATAAGGCGCCTAAACAGGGACAGGACGTTTCTTGGTATAGTGACAAGAATGTACTCGTCACTGCTGGACCGACTGTAGAAGTCATTGACCCAGTCCGTTACGTTTCTAATCGCGCTTCTGGAAAAATGGGATATGCGATTGCCGATGCCTTACAAAAAAGAGGTGCTCATGTCGCATTGGTCAGCGGACCAACGTATCTGACACCACCAGAGAATGTGGAATTCGTCCCTGTAACAAGTGCTGAAGATATGTTTGAAGCGGTCAAAACACGATATGATGCACAAGATATGGTGTTTAAATCAGCAGCCGTTTCTGATTATAAGCCAGCCGACCAATTAGAACATAAAATGAAAAAACAAGACGGCGATTTATCGATTACATTTACTCGAACACAAGATATTTTGAAATATTTAGGAGATCATAAAGCACATCAGAAACTCATTGGTTTTGCAGCTGAAACCCAAGATGTGGAAAAATATGCGAAAGATAAATTAGAACGTAAAAATGCCGATGTAATTATTGCAAATAATGTCGGAGATACTTCAATCGGATTCAATTCTGATGATAATGAAGTGACACTCTTTTTCAAAGAAGATGAAGCTGTCAGTATTGAGAAAGGGAAGAAACAGCAACTTGCTGAACGAATTTTAGATGAATTAGAACGTAGGTGGAAATAATATGATAGCAAAGGTTATCGTTGATGTCCCAGCAAAGAATGTAGACTTTTCCTTTGATTATTTAATACCAGAACGGCTCGCACCCATTATTCAAGTTGGCGTGCGGGTCATTGTTCCCTTTGGACCCAGAACGATTCAAGGGTATGTCATGGAAATTGCTGAGGAAGCAGATCCAGAGTTAGATTTAGCAAAATTAAAAGAAATTAAAGAGATTCAAGATATTAAACCAGAATTAACACCGGAATTGGTAGATTTAAGCGAATGGTACGGCAAGTATCATGTGACGAAACGAATTTCTATCTTAGAAGCTATGTTGCCGAGTGCTATTAAAGCTAAATATACGAAAGTATTTGAGATGGTAGAAGACGAATTGATTCCTGAAGATTTGCTGAAAAAATTTGACCGTGAAGGCCATTATGCGTATAAAGCAGCACAACAAAATGGCGATTTAGATCGCTTAGTGCCATTAATGGAGGAAGACGCAGTTCGAGAGGTTACGCTGCTGTCGCAAAATACTAAGAAGAAAACCCAGCGTGCGATTCGAATTTCACCTGAACACAATCCTGATGATGTATTAGCGATGTTAGAAAAACATCCTAAACAATATGATGTGTATGTCTATTTACTAGATGAACAAAATCGAGATGTACCTTTAAAGGAAATCGAAGAAGCCGGCTTGTCGCAGTCTAGTGTAAAAACTCTAGAGAAAAATGGCTTTGTAGAAAAATACGATGCGATTGTAGAACGTGATCCTTATGCATCTCGTGTCTTTGAACAAGAAGAAAAACGCCAATTGACGCCTGGTCAGCAAGAAGCTTATGATGCGATTAAAAAAGTGATTGATGAAGAAAAACAAGAAACTTTCTTATTGCATGGTGTAACCGGTTCAGGTAAGACCGAAGTTTATTTGCAGACGATTGAAGCGGTGTTGCAACAAGATAAGCAAGCCATGATGTTAGTACCTGAGATTGCTTTGACACCGCAAATGGTCTTACGCTTTAAAAAACGCTTCGGTGATGAAGTGGCTGTCTTGCACTCTGCTTTATCTAAGGGTGAACGTTATGATGAATGGCAAAAAATTCGTGACGGCCGTGCACGTGTCAGTGTCGGCGCTCGTTCAAGTGTCTTTGCGCCTTTTACCAATTTAGGCATGATTATTATTGACGAAGAACATGAGGCGACTTATAAACAAGAGGACTATCCCCGCTATCACGCGAAAGATATTGCGCTCTGGCGTTCTGAATATCATCAGTGTCCTTTGATATTAGGCAGTGCAACGCCAAGTTTAGAAACTTATGCCCGTGCTGAAAAAGGGGTGTATCGTTTATTGAGTTTACCAGAGCGTGTGAACAATCAACCGCTTCCCGTAATCAATATTGTAGACATGCGTGAGGAATTGGCGGAAGGGAATCGCTCGATGTTCTCAACTTCTCTACGTGCAGCGATTGAAGAACGACTCGCACGCAATGAACAAATTGTCTTGTTCTTGAATCAGCGTGGCTATTCATCCTTTGTGCTCTGTCGTGATTGCGGCCATGTTCCGCAATGTCCGAACTGCGATATTTCATTGACTTACCACAAATCGAGCGACCAATTAAAATGTCACTATTGCGGTTATCAAGAAACACCGCCGAATAAGTGTCCTAATTGTGAGAGTGAACACATCCGCCAAATGGGTACCGGCACGCAAAAAGTAGAAGAATTGTTGAATCGGGAATTCGAAGATGCCAAAATCATTCGGATGGATGCGGATACGACATCACGAAAAGGTGCGCATGAGAAGTTTTTAAATGACTTTGGCGAAGGAAAAGGTGACATTTTATTAGGAACACAGATGATAGCAAAAGGTCTGGATTTCCCAAATATCACCTTAGTCGGCGTATTAAATGCCGATACTATGTTGAACTTGCCTGACTTCAGAGCGAGTGAGCGCACGTTCCAATTGCTGACACAAGTTTCAGGCCGTGCTGGACGTCATGAAAAAGAAGGTGAAGTAATCATACAAACGTATAATCCGGATCACTATGCGATTCAAGATGTTCAGCTGAATGATTATTTATCTTTCTATCACAAAGAAATGAAATATCGTCAAATCGGCAAATATCCACCTTATTATTTCTTGATCAACTTCACGATTTCTCATGTGAACATGAAAGAAGTCATGCAAGCGGCCAACCATGTGCATCAAATCTTATTACAGCATTTAACAGATCGTGCTTTAGTGCTAGGTCCATCACCAGCTGCTTTAGCACGGATTAATCGAGAGTACCGCTTCCAAGTATTAGTAAAATATAAAAGTGAACCCGAATTGCATAAAGCATTACAGTATTTAGATGATTATTATCATGAGAAATATCTTAAAGATAAACTGTCGTTGAAGATAGAT
Organism: Staphylococcus debuckii; assembly: GCF_003718735.1. Taxonomy (NCBI): domain Bacteria; kingdom Bacillati; phylum Bacillota; class Bacilli; order Caryophanales; family Staphylococcaceae; genus Staphylococcus; species Staphylococcus debuckii. The sequence goes on from NZ_CP033460.1 coordinate 1,276,017, forward strand.
ATTAATCCCTATATGATGATGTAATAACGACACAGAAACACTGTAATATCAGTTTTTTTAGGATCTCAAGCCTTCTGATTTTCGGTTTGGGGGCAATTTGGGGGCAAAATAAAATTATTTTTAAATGGATAAGTGACTATTTAGAAAGTGATACAAGCTCTTCAGATAGTTGCTTGTTCATTTTTTTACCCATTAATAATTGGGTAAATAATAATGAAATGATGAAGTGTGAGGAGAGGAAGGATAGTATGATTGATTTGCACAACCACATTATTTATAACATTGACGACGGTGCAAAGGATATAGAGGAATCGATTGAAATGGCTAAAGCAGCACAAGCAACAGGTGTTGATAAAATCATAGCTACCCCACATTATAAAACAAATTCATTTATGTCAGATAAAGATGAAATCATACATAAAATTGAAACATTAAATCAGCGATTGCAGAACTTAAATATAAATGTTGAAGTGAAAGGTGGCCAAGAAATTCATATTGAACCCTATACACTTGATTATTTAGAAAAAGGTCAGCTGCTTTCTTTAGCGGACAGTCAGTATTACTTTCTAATCGAGCCGCCGTTCAAAGGGTTCCCAAATTTTATTGAAACCACTATAGATGGCTTTATTCAAGAAGGCCTGCAACCAGTAATTGCGCATCCTGAACGTAATGATTATATAAGAAGTCATCCTGAAATGTTAGATAAGTTAGTGAAAAAAGGTTGCTTATTGCAAATGAATGCTGCGTCTGTGCTTGGAGATTATGGACCATTAATCGAAAAGACCGCACAATATATGATTGAAAATAAGAAATTTCATCTAATCGGCAGTGATGCACATAATTGCAATAACCGTGTATTCTGCATAGATCAATGTTATGAGAGAATTAACGATGAAGCGTTTCAAAATTATATCAAAACCAATACTGAAAAAGTATGGGAAGGTAATAAAAAGATAGATAATATGCAGTATTTTTAAATTAAGATTTTACTAACCTCTGGTACCTTTCTCATGTATAATGTTTAATTAAGAGGTGATAAGAATGATCGTTCTTAAAACGCTGATTATTTTGTTTTCAGTCTTTAATTTTTTACAAGCCATATTATTATTAACAAAAAATGTGATGATGCCGAAGAGTACATTAGTTTTATTAATTATCGGAAGTATCTTATTAGATATCGGCGCTATTATTTATCCATTTACAGCTGCTGTTACATTATTAGTGCTTGGCTTGGCTGCCATTCAAATTGGTATAATTCTTTATCAAAAATTATTCAGACATAAAATTTACTATTTAGAACAAAGTGTCAGATTCGTAATTAATATTTTAATTATCGTAGCATATATTGTTTTAAGATAATTCATGTAGATGATCTGAATTTACATTCAATTTTAAAACGCACTTGCTGAACAACTATCAAGTTGTCTCAAACAAGTGCGTTTCTTGCGTTTAATTATTCTTTTTATTTACTCAATAAATTAGTATTAACGGCGTCGAATCCTTTGTCAGAAATTCGAATGTTGGTTACTTTTTCGCCATCCCAATTGCCTTCAATATAACCTTTTTCCCACAAAACTTTACTGTTTTCCAAGAATTCATCTAAATCCTTATCACAGAAATAATCTTCTTGGAGTGAGTATTGATCTTTAAAGTCATTTGCTTCTTCAGGCGTCGAGCCGTGGTTAATCTTTTCAGTATAATATTTATATAAAACTGCAACCACAAATGCCTGGTCTCTATTGATATCATCCAAGAATCTTCACCACCTTAAATCTATACCCGTATAAATTGAAACTTTATACAATATCTATGTTATACCCGTTTTAAGCAATTTTGAACCACTGTCACAAGCTTGTAAGAATTGTAGATTTACTAAGGGCTATCGCTTTTCTCTCTTATTTACGCTATAATATAAGGATGAATTTTTTAAGGAGACGATAAAATGGCAGTGAAACAATTAGTACCGGCAAATAGTTCGAAGTTGCGCGAACGTGCAGATGAAGTAAAAAAGTTTGATAATAATTTAAAACAGTTATTATTAGATATAGAGGATACTTTGTACGAAACTGAAGCTTCTGCATTAAGTGCCCCGCAAATCGGTGTTTCACTGCAAGTCGCTATCATTGATATGGAAGCGGAAGGCTTGTTGCAGTTGATTAATCCGACGATTGTGCGACAATCTGATGAAACAGTGACAGACTTAGAGGGCAGTGTTTCATTTCCGGATGTGTTCGGGACGGTAGAACGCAATCAGATGATAGTTGTTCAAAGTTACGATTTACACGGAAATAAGGTAGAATTAACTGCATACGATGATGTTGCACGTATGCTTCTGCATATTGTTGATCAATTGAACGGCATTCCTTTTACGGAAAAAATAGAAAAGCAATTAACTGAAGAAGAATTGGAGGCGTATTTAGAAGATGAGTAGAGTAATATTTATGGGAACACCTGATTTCTCAACTAAAGTATTAGAGATGTTGATAGCTGAAGAAGACGTGATTGCAGTGGTGACACAGCCTGATCGCCCAGTTGGACGTAAACATGTGATGACACCTCCACCGGTGAAAAAGGTCGCATTAGAAAACGGTATTGAAGTGTATCAACCAGAGAAAATTGCTCAATCAGACGACCTTCAAACGTTAATTGATATGAAACCAGATTTAATTGTAACTGCTGCGTTCGGCCAAATTTTACCAGAGTCATTATTAGATGCACCGAAATTAGGCGCGATTAATGTGCATGCTTCTTTACTGCCGAAATATCGTGGCGGTGCACCGATTCATCAAGCTATTATCGATGGAGAAAAGGAAACAGGCGTTACCATCATGTATATGGCGCCTAAATTAGATGCAGGTGATATTATTTCACAACAAGCTATTGCGATTGAGTCTTCTGATAATGTGGAATCCATGCATGATAAATTAAGTTTCTTAGGTGCAGACTTATTGAAAAAAACATTGCCTGAAATCATCAATGGAACGAATGAGCGTATCGATCAAGATGACGCTAAAGCGACATTTGCTTCTAATATTAGCCGTGAAGATGAACGTATTGATTGGACGCAATCAGCAGAGCAAATTTATAATCATATCCGCGGTTTGTCTCCGTGGCCGGTAGCTTATACGAAACTAGAAGATAAGAATATGAAACTTTTTGCAGCGCGTATTGAAGAAGGTAAAAATGGCAATCCTGGCGAAATTCTAGAAACGACTAAAAAAGCTATGATTGTCGGTACAGGTTCTGAGGATGCGATTGCTTTGACTGAAATTCAGCTTTCAGGTAAGAAACGTATGCCGACTGCTAATTTCTTGAGCGGCTATCAAGAGGACTTAGTCGGGAAGGAATTAAAATAATGCAGAATGTGAGAACCTTAGCGTTTGAAACCTTAGAAGCAATTTTTCAAGATAAAGCTTATAGCAACTTAAAGTTGAATGAAGTATTGAAAGCGAATGATTTAAGCAGAGCGGATAAGAATTTGCTTACAGAGTTAGTGTATGGAACAATCAAGAGAAAATTAACGCTTGAATATTATTTGAAACCCTTTGTACAAACGAGAATTAAAGGATGGATGCGTTATTTACTGTGGATGAGCATTTATCAATATCAATATTTGGACAAAGTTCCGGATCACGCCATTATTAATGAAGCCGTTGAGATTGCTAAGACACGTGGCGGTTTGCATAACAGTAAAGTAGTCAATGGTATCTTGCGCAATATGATGCGTTCTGAATTGCCTAATCCTGCTGATATCAAAGATGACAAACAACGTCTTTCTATTATGTATAGTGTGCCGAAATGGATTGTGAAGCAATGGATGACGCATCATGGTTTAGAAACAACCGAGCGTATTGCGGCTGCAATGCTTGAACGTCCTGGACAAACAGTGCGCGTTAATCTTACACGTAAATCAGTAGCACAAGCGACACAACAATTAGAAGACGAGGGTTATACGGTCGCTCAAGATGCAGATATTGATTACTGTCTGCATATTTCAGGGCGACCTGTAGTCGAAAGCCGTGCGTTTAAAGATGGTATTGTATCGATTCAAGATAAAAGTTCAATGTTTGTGGCGCAAATCTTAGCACCGGCTGAGGGTGAAAGTATCTTAGATGCTTGTAGTGCTCCGGGCGGTAAAGCTTGTCAAACAGCGGAATTGCTGGATGGAAGCGGACATGTAGATGCTACAGACATTCACGAACACAAGATAGACTTGATTGACCATAACATTCGTAAATTACGCTTGAAAAATATAACAGCCTTCCAACACGATGCTACAAAACCTTATCAAAAAGTATATGATAAAATTTTAGTGGATGCACCGTGCAGCGGTTTAGGTGTGTTACGCCATAAACCAGAAATCAAATACGCACAAACACCTAACACTGTAGATGATTTAGTCACTTTACAATTAGAAATCATGAATAATGTTAAAGATTTTGTAAAGCCGGGTGGCACTATCGTCTACTCAACATGTACAATAGAACAGATGGAGAACGAAAATGTGATTTATACATTTTTAAAACAAAACAAAGACTTTGAATTTGAACCATTCTCACATCCAAGAACAGGAGAGGAAGTAAAAACTTTACAAATCTTGCCGCAAGACTTTAACTCAGATGGTTTCTTTATTACAAAGATTAGAAGAAAGGAAAATAAGTAATGATAACTACTCAAAAGAAGAAAAAGAATCGTTTTCTTCCAGATTTTGATAAACAATCAATCTATTCATTGCGTTACGAAGAAATGCAAGATTGGTTAGTAGAACACGGCCAACAGAAATTCAGAGCAAAGCAAATATTCCAATGGCTTTATGAAAAACGTGTCTACAGTATTGATGAAATGACCAACTTATCTAAAGACTTGCGCGAGGTATTAAAAGATAACTTTACAATGACCACTTTGGAGACCGTTGTAAAACAAGAAAGTAGAGACGGTACCATTAAATTCTTATTTGAATTACAAGATGGCTATACGATTGAAACAGTATTGATGCGTCATGAGTATGGAAATTCAGTATGTGTGACCACACAAGTAGGTTGCCGTATCGGTTGTACCTTCTGTGCGTCTACACTTGGCGGCTTGAAACGTAATTTAGAAGCAGGCGAAATTGTTTCTCAAGTCTTAACAGTACAAAAAGCCCTTGATGAGACAGACGAACGTGTCTCTCAAATCGTAATTATGGGAATTGGGGAACCTTTCGAAAACTATGATGAAATGATGGACTTCTTGAAAATCGTTAATCATGATAACGGCTTGAATATCGGTGCACGCCATATAACAGTCTCAACTTCTGGCATTATTCCGCGTATTTATGACTTTGCGGATGAAGATATCCAAATTAATTTCGCAGTGAGTCTGCATGCGGCTAACGATGAAATCCGTTCTAAATTAATGCCGATCAACCGTGCTTATTCTATTGAGAAATTGATGGAAGCGATTCAATATTATCAAGAAAAAACGAATCGCCGTATTACCTTTGAATATGGTTTGTTCGGCGGTGTAAACGATCAATTAACGCATGCACGTGAACTTGCACATTTAATTCAAAATTTGAATTGTCATGTCAACTTAATCCCAGTAAACCATGTTGCAGAACGTAATTATGTGAAAACACCGAAAGAAGATATTTTCAAATTTGAAAAAGAACTCAAACGACTTGGTATTAATGCAACAATCAGACGTGAGCAAGGCTCAGACATTGATGCAGCTTGTGGACAATTGAGAGCGAAGGAACGTCAAGTAGAAACGAGGTAGAATCCTATGCTAAACGCACAATTTTTTACAGACACAGGACATCATAGGGAAAAGAATGAAGATGCAGGCGGCGTATTTTACAACCAAACCGAACAGCAATTGCTCATTTTATGTGATGGAATGGGCGGGCATAAAGCCGGCGAGGTTGCGAGTCAATTTGTGGTCAATAGAATTCAAGAATTATTCGAAGAAGAAAATCTTGTTGAAGAAGACCAAGCAGAAGATTGGCTGCGCGCAACACTGCAGAAAATTAATAGAGAATTATACCACTATGCTTCTACAAATGAAGCATATCGCGGCATGGGCACAACAGCTGTAGCAGCGCTTGTCTTTGATAATCGCGTGGTGATCGCCAATATTGGCGATTCACGTGCTTATTTAGTGAACAGTCGCAGTATTGAACAAATTACGAGCGATCATTCTTTTGTTAACCACTTAGTGATGACAGGCCAAATTACTGAAGAAGAAGCATTTACACATCCTCAACGTAATATTATTACGAAAGTGATGGGGACGGATAAAATGGTGATTCCAGATGTTTATATTAAGCGTATTAATTTTTATGATTACCTTTTATTGAACTCTGACGGTTTAACAGATTTCGTACGTCCAAATACCATACAAACGCAGTTATCAGAACCGCTTCCTCTAGAAGAACAAGGAGAGACACTCTTGAATCTAGCGCAAGAGTATCACTCTACGGATAATGTCAGCTTCGTATTAGCTGAAATAGAAGGTGACAAGGTATGATGATCGGTTCAATAATCAATGAGCGATATAAAATTGTTGAGTTTCTTGGCGGAGGCGGCATGAGCAATGTCTACCTCGCTGAAGATTCAATTCTCAATCGCAAAGTTGCTGTAAAAATGATTCACATTGCACCACATGAAAAAGAGGAAATGATTCGCCGCTTTGAACGAGAAGTACATAATACCTCTCAGTTATCACATGAAAATATCGTCAATGTGATTGATGTTGGAGAAAACAATGAATATTTTTATTTGGTAATGGAATATATCGAAGGACCTACCTTATCTGAATATATTAAGACGCATGGGCCGCTCAGTATTGAGACTGCAATTAACTTTGCAGAACAAATTCTGGACGGGATTCAGCATGCCCATGAAGCGGGAATTGTACATAGAGATATAAAGCCGCAAAATATTTTAGTCGATCGTCATAAAACCTTGAGAATACTAGATTTCGGTATTGCAAAAGCTTTAAGCGAAACGGCTATGACGCAAACGAGTCATGTTCTGGGCACAGTACAATATCTATCCCCAGAACAAGCGAGAGGCGAATCTACAGATATGACTACCGATATCTATTCAATCGGTATCGTACTCTATGAAATGTTAGTAGGAGAACCGCCGTTTACAGGTGAAACTGCGGTAAGTATAGCGATTAAACATATTCAAGACGCCATGCCTAATGCGACAGATCAACGTCCAGAAATACCACAGGCGCTTAGTAACGTCATTTTAAAGGCTACGGAAAAGAATAGAAATGACCGCTATCAAGATACAGAGAGTATGAAAAGAGATTTAAGCAGTGTACTTAAAAATTCAAGAGCGAACGAATCAAAGTACGTGTCTGAGGAAGCCGCTGCAAAGACGATTGAAATTGATAAGGATGCGATTGCTAAGCAAGCGAGTCCTGGACCCGAAGCACAACGCAATGCATCGAAACAAGAAGCAGAACCGTTGAATGAAACGATGCAGATTCCTATTGTGGAACAACAGAAATTCCAAGGAGGAGAAGGTCCGATTTATGAAATGCCGAAGAAAAAACGCTCGAAGAAGAAAAAGTTTTTCTTCGCACTCATCTTCTTCTTTTTACTTGCTGGTCTGATTACATTCTTAGCGTTCGGTATGTTTGGAGATAAATACATTGAGACGCCTGATTTAAGAGGGAAATCTGAAGCCCAAGCGCAGCAGATATTAAAAGAACATCATATCAAAGTTGGGAAAACAACTAGAGCGTACAGCGATAAATATCAGGAAAATCAAATCGTCACTACTGATCCTGCGCCTGGCAAACGTGTTGCAGAGCATGGAACAGTCAATATCGTACTTTCAAAAGGGCCTCAAAAAGCGCATATGCCTAACTTATATGGTATGACAAAGGCAGACGCTTTGGACGCCTTGAAGAAACTCGGATTTAAAAATATCTCAATTAATCAAGAATACTCTAAAACTAAACTTGAGCGCGGCTTGATTGAAAATCAAAATATCTCAGCTGATGCTTATGTGCCAATCAAAGATACAAATATCGTATTGACCGAATCTCTAGGGATTAAACAAGTTTATGTAAAAGACTATACAGGCGAGTCCTATGACAAAGCTTCTAAAGAACTTATGCAAAAAGGCTTGAAGCCTGTAAAAGAGAAAGAAGAAAAAAGCGATAAAATTGAAAAAGGCAAAATTATATCTCAATCACCTACAAGTAAGTCTGTAGATGAAGATTCAACCGTGACCTTTGTGGTATCGTCAGGTAAAGAAGACAGTTCAGACAGTGAAAAAGATGAAGGTAAATCAGCAAGTTCTGATGACGTTAAACAAGTGACCGAAACGGTTAAGGTGCCTTATTCTGGAAAAGACGGCGATAGTCAGAAAGTAGAAGTCTTTGTACGTGATAAAGAACATCCAGGTACTTCATCTTCACAAACTTATAATATTACAAGCAGCCGTTCAGTTTCGATTCCTTTAAAAATAGAAAAAGGCAAAACTGCGGGTTATACAGTGCGTGTGGATGATAAAATCGTAGCCGATAAAGATGTCGGATATTAAATAGGTGAGAGCAGGAGCTGGGACAAAATGATGTCTCAGCTCTTGCTGTTTTTAAAGGCACAGTAGCTATCTGGATAATCAAAGTACCTAGCTACGTTCCATTTACCTTTATATTTCTCATATTCCTAAGAACATATAAATTGATATCGATATTTTCGTTAAATAGCCAAACCTTTGATATAATGAGGAGAAGAATACGAACGTAATAAGAGAGGTGTCTCGGTGAGAACAGGACGTATAATTAAGTCGATAAGCGGTGTCTATCGTGTGGATGCAGATGGTGAAATGTTTGATACGAAACCGCGCGGCTTATTCCGCAAGAAGAAATTTTCCCCGATTGTGGGAGATATTGTTGATTTTGAAATTGAAAATGTCACAGAGGGTTATATACAGCATGTACATGAAAGACGAAACGAGTTGAAGCGTCCGCCTGTGAGCAATATAGATCATCTTATTATAGTGATGAGTGCGGTTGAGCCTGATTTTTCAACGCAATTGGTAGATCGATTTTTAGTTATTGCGCATTCATATGGATTGAACCCCCGCATTATTGTAACTAAAAAAGATATGACTTCAGAAGAACAAATTCAACGCATAGAACAGTATCTAGTAATCTATCGCAATATTGGATACTCTACACAATTTGTCGGCAAAGATGATAATATCGAAGCCATCTTTGATGCGTGGGGAAGTGGACTAGCCGTGTTGAGCGGTCAATCCGGGGTCGGAAAATCTACTTTGCTGAATGCTTATCAACCCGACTTATCATTAGAAACTAACCAAATTTCAAAATCGCTTAATCGAGGAAAGCATACAACGCGTCATGTTGAGTTATTTGAACGTAAAGATGGCTTTGTTGCGGATACGCCTGGATTCAGTGCCCTTGATTTTGATCACATTCAAAAGGATGAAGTGAAAGATTATTTTTTAGAAATACAAGAATATGGACAAGCATGCAAATTTCGTAACTGCAATCATATTAGGGAACCGAAATGCAATGTCAAAGCGCAAGTTGAAGCGGGCAATATTGCACAATTTCGTTACGACCACTATGTGCAGCTCTTCGAGGAAATTGCAAATCGAAAGGAAAGATATTAATGGTTAAAGTATACCCATCGCTGTTATCAGCTGACTTTTTAAATTTGAAAGCAGAATTAGAATCTTTAGAGAAAGCCGGAGTAGACGGTGTGCATTTTGATGTGATGGACGGTCAGTTTGTACCGAATATTTCTATTGGATTACCGATACTAGAAGCGGTCAACGCTGGTACTGATTTAACAATAGATGTACATTTGATGATTGAAGACCCTGAAAATTTCATTCCAGAATTTGCGGCTAAAGGGGCGGATATGATTTCAGTACATGCTGAAGCGACGCCGCATATTCATCGCGCTATTCAACTTATTCATGCACACGGTGCTAAGGCTGGTGTAGTGATTAATCCTGGTACATCAGTGGCCATGATTGAACCGATTCTGCATGATGTAGATTATGTGCTGATTATGACAGTGAATCCTGGCTTTGGCGGACAAGCATTTATTTCGCAAAATATTGATAAGGTCAGTGCGTTGCATGCTTTTAAAGAAAAGCATCATCTAGACTTTGATATTGAAGTAGACGGCGGTATTAATGAAGTGACCGCTGAACAATGTGTGGATGCAGGTGCCACAATGTTAGTAACAGGTTCCTATTTCTTTAAACAAGATGATTACAGCAAGGTTGTTAAAGCCTTGAAAAGACAAGATAATTAAGTAATTGAACGGCAGGTGATGGGCATGAAAATCAATTTATTATGTGGGAATCGCAATCTTCCTGAAAAAATATTACAGACCAAAGCAGATGAAGCATGGGGCGGAATTGACCGTGGCGCGTTAATCTTAGTACAACAAAATATCCAACCCGTCTTCTCATTAGGAGACTTTGATTCTGTGAATGATACTGAACGTTTAGAACTCAAAGAAAAATTAGATATCCATCCCGTTAAAGCTGAGAAGGCGGATACTGATTTAGGACTAGGCGTAGCAGAAGCGGTTGCACGCGGTTATGATGACATTTCAATTTATGGAGCAACGGGCGGTAGATTAGATCATTTCTTAGGGGCGTTGCAACTTTTGCAAATTCCGGATTATTTAGAAAGAGGCATAAAGGTTTCACTCCTAGATGACCAAAATGAAATTACTTATTTAAAAAAAGGGATTCATCGCGTAGATAAAAAGACGGCCGTTCCTTACATTTCATTTATACCTGCGAAGGAAGATACGATTATTTCGTTAAGAGGATTTAAATATCCTTTAGACCAAGAGAAGCTGTATCAAGGTTCAACTTTAACCATTTCTAATGAAATAGAGGAACCTGTAGCAGAGATTGAAATTGAAGTCGGTGCCTTAATTTGTATACGCAGCCATGATAACCGATAAATGAAAAAGGATGAAACAATTTTGAGTTGAATTGTTTCATCCTTTTAATTTGGTTCAAAGAACATTAATCATACCTCACGTTCAGCAATATAGTGCAGTCATTTCTGCGTCGTACGTTTCTTCTGGCATAATCGCACTTTTACGTTTTATACCGATGTCTTCTCTGATAATACCGTTTCTAGTTTTAGAATATTTTTTTACTTTCGCTTTGAATTTAACACGTTGATGCAAGAAGTCCTCAGCCAATGCATAATACTTATTTTTCTCATGCAGCCACAGATGATCGGTTTCGATGCCGTTAATCGTCACATCTTTTAACAAAATTTTGACATTTGATTTTGTGGTACTATAACGATCAAGTTTGTTAATGAGCATCACTTCTTTAATGACTCCAGTCACCGTAGCTTTTTTGTTGAGAAGCGGTTTAAGTTCTGTACGCGACATTTCAGCACCTCTTTTCTAAGTGAACTACTTTTATCATAGCATGTTAATAAAGAAAAGTCGGTTAAAATGATTTGAATAATCTGAAAACTAAATAAATATTATTAATGCATTCAATTTATTTATAAAAAATATACACATAAAAAAACGACCCGCCACATACGAGTCGTTTTTTCTGTGCATATATTTATTAAACTCTAGTAACTTTACCAGATTTTAAAGCACGTGCAGAAACCCAAACTTTTTTAGGTTTTCCGTCTACTAGGATTCTAACTTTTTGAAGGTTAGCATTCCATCTACGTTTCGTAGAGTTTAAAGCGTGTGAACGACGATTTCCAGTCGATGCTTTACGACCTGTTACGTAACATTGTTTACCCATGAAAGTACCTCCTTTAATAAATATAAACACACTGACTTATGATATACTTTGTAAATTTAACACATTTAGAGCGAAATAGCAATAAAAAATTATAGCCATAGAAGTTGTTTTCAGTTATTCTATACAAAGTAGAAAGTATGATATAATTCTTAAATGTGTATGTATGCGTTTTATCTACGCTGCATGTATTGGGAAGATAAACGAATACAGGGTTTGCCAAACAATCCGGCATATTAAATAAAGGCATAGAACGCGGTTTCATTATATAATAATAGTAATGATTGTAAGCCTTTATCCAGCAGCTTACCATACCTATCTTAAGGAGGAACAAATAATGACATTAGAAATTAACAATGAATACGGCAATATTGATGTTTCGAACGAAGTGATAGCTTCTGTAGTAGGCGGTAAAGCCGTAGAATGTTATGGTATTGTCGGAATGGCATCTAAACATCAAGTCAGAGACGGCATAGCTGAAATCTTAGGACAAGAGAATTATGCACGCGGCATTGTTGTGCGTTCTAGTGATGCAGCAATCGATGTTGATATGTATATTATTGTGAGCTATGGTACCAAAATTTCTGAAGTTGCTAATAATGTGCAATCAACAGTTAAATATACTTTGGAAAAGACTTTGAGTTTGAAAGTAAATTCTATAAATATCTATGTACAGGGTGTACGTATAAATAATTACGGCAAGAAACATTAGGAGGAACACATAATGATCAGCAGAATAGATGGTAAATTATTTGCCGATATGGTAGTTCAAGGGGCACAAAATTTATCAAATAATGCAGAAATCGTGAATTCATTAAATGTTTATCCCGTTCCAGATGGCGACACGGGAACAAATATGAACTTGACGATGACTTCTGGGAGAGAAGAAGTCGAACAAAATGCATCTCAACATATCGGCGCTTTAGGAAAAACTTTCTCTAAAGGCCTATTAATGGGTGCACGCGGAAATTCAGGCGTTATCTTATCACAAATTTTCAGAGGTTTTTGCAAACATATTGAAGATGCAGAGTCAATCGATGCGCAAGTTTTAGCAGAAAGCTTTGAAGCGGGTGTCAATACAGCTTACAAAGCAGTCATGAAACCAGTAGAAGGGACAATTTTAACCGTGGCAAGAGAATCAGCAGCTGCAGGTGTAGAAAGCGCTCAGCAGACAGAAGATTGCCAAGAAGTTTTAACAGCAATTATCACAAAAGGCGAAGAAGGACTTGAAAATACACCTAATCAACTTCCAGTATTGAAAGAAGTAGGTGTAGTCGACAGCGGCGGTAAAGGTTTGCTTTGTGTTTACGAAGGCTTTTTGAAAGCGATGAAAGGTGAGAAAGTAGAAGCGACTTCACCTAAATTGGACACAGAAACTTTCGTGAATGATGATCATGATTTCCATGGCGTCATCAACACAGAAGATATCGTGTACGGCTACTGTACTGAAATGATGGTGCGTTTCGGTAAAGATAAGAAACCTTTTGATGAAAAAGAATTCCGTGAAGATATGGCCCAATTCGGAGATTCCCTTTTAGTTATTAACGACGACGAAATTGTGAAGGTGCATGTGCACTCAGAACATCCTGGTGATGTCTTCAACTATGGACAGCAATACGGCGAATTAATTAAGCTGAAAGTTGAAAATATGCGTGAACAACACCGTAACGTTGTGAATAAAGAGAAATCAAAAGAAGAAAAAGCTGAACCTGTTGAAACGGCAATTATTGCGATTTCTATGGGCGATGGAATTTCTGAAATCTTCAAATCCATGGGTGCCACTTCTATTATTAATGGCGGTCAAACGATGAATCCATCTACTAACGATATTGTGAAAGCCATTGAAGAATCTGGCGCTAAAAAAGCCATTATCTTGCCAAATAATAAAAATATTCAAATGGCGAGCGATCAAGCTGCTGAGATTGTAGATATTGAAACTGTAGTAATTCCGACTAAGTGGGTCCCACAAGGTATTGCCGCATTATTCCAGTATCTTCCAGATGCTTCATTAGAAGATAACAAAGCAACAATGACTGAAGCAATCGAACATGTTCAATCTGGCGCGATTACTAATGCTGTACGTAATACTACAATTGATGGCATTGATATTAAAGAAGGAGAATTTATGGGGCTTAAAGAAGGTAAGATTGTCGTAAGCAATCCGACTCAATTAGAAGCTTCTAAAGTACTGCTTTCAAAAATGGTTCAAGAGGACAGCGAAATCGTGACAATTTTAACTGGTGAAGATGCAGAAGCTGAAACGACAGAAGCATTAACAGACTGGTTAGAAGCTGAATATCCTGATGTTGAAATAGATGAACAAGTAGGTTCACAACCTATTTATCCGTATTTATTCTCAGTTGAATAATGAATACTTTCATATTTAAATTCACTTGGAGTTTTGTACTCTGAGTGGATTTTTCTGTATAAAAGGGGATTATTTATTTTTTTATAATTTTTAGATTCGTACCTTGAAGAGATGCTAATTGAAATGGATGGATAATATAAGGGTTTGAATTTTTACAATAATCAAAATTTAAAGGGGTTAATATGAAATTTAAAAGTGTATTTGAAATTATTGGTCCGACAATGATAGGGCCGTCTTCTTCTCATACAGCAGGTGCTGTGAGAATAGGCCATGTTGCTAGTGCTTTATTCGGAGAACTACCAGAACGCGTTGATATATATTTGTATGGCTCATTTATGGAAACTTATCGAGGTCACGGTACTGACGTAGCTTTAGTTGGAGGTTTACTTGGCTACGATACAGATGACGAACGCATTATCACCAGTTTAGCAACCGCAGCAGAACAAGGAATGTCTATCGAATTTATTGAAATGCAGGAAGAAAAGAAATATCCGAATACGGTAGTGTTGGATTTGCAAAAAGCAGATAAACAACTTTCAATAGAAGGTGTTTCGATTGGCGGAGGTAAAATTGAAATTACTGCCATCAATAATTTTCCAATCAGCTTGAGTGGCGATTATCCTGCTTTACTCGTCTTTCATCAAGATACTTTCGGAACTATAGCCAATGTAACACGCATACTTGGCAACGACAGTATCAATGTGGGAGCCATGCAAGTGAATCGTAAAGAAAAAGGTGATTCAGCATTGATTATGTGTGAATTAGATGAAAAACCAAATGCTGCAATCATTAACGAAATACGTCAAGTCACTGGGGTGACAGCTGTCTTCTTGATGGAAAACAGCTGAGTCGGAGGAACAAATATGTTTAAAACTATAGAAGAACTCATACACAGATGCGAGAAAGAAAATAAAGTTATCTACGAAATTATGCTTGAACAAGAAATGCATGTAACTGGAGCATCAGCTGATGAAATATACGCTGGCATGAGTCATCATTTCCAAACGATGGAAAATGCAATAGAGCAAGGATTAGATGGCGTTTCATCAGTAACGGGACTGACAGGCGGAGATGCTGTTTTAATCCGCAAATATTTAGAAAGCGGGCAAGCGTTATCAGGACCGATACTGTTAGATGCAGTAAGTAAAGCTGTGGCGACTAATGAAGTAAATGCTGCAATGGGGAAAGTTTGCGCTACTCCTACGGCAGGTTCAGCAGGTGTAGTTCCTGGCGTGCTCTTCGCCATCAGACACCGCTTCAATCCCACTCAAAAAGAAATGTTGAACTTTTTACTTACTGCAGGAGCGTTCGGATTTGTAATTGCTAATAATGCATCTATTTCAGGTGCAGCAGGGGGCTGTCAAGCAGAAGTAGGCGCAGCTGCTGCTATGGCTGCGGCTGCCACGGTCGAAATGGCTGGCGGCACACCGCAACAGTCGGCTGAAGCTTTTGCAATTTGCATGAAGAATATGCTAGGTTTAGTATGTGACCCAGTAGCGGGACTGGTTGAAGTGCCTTGTGTGAAACGTAATGCAGCAGGGGCTTCAAATGCAATCGTGTCAGCGGATATGGCACTTGCAGGTGTATCATCGCGTATTCCGGCCGATGAAGTGGTAGGCGCAATGTACCGTATCGGTCAAACGATGCCTTCAGCGCTTCGAGAAACGGGACGCGGCGGTTTAGCTGGCACACCAACCGGCCAACGCTTAAAACAACAAATATTTGGTGATTAATATGTCTAAAGTCAATCTCATTGATCAACCTTATGCGTTAGATCAAATAAAGGGTTTAGGACCCAAACGCATTGCAGTATTAAATGAATTAAATATATATAATGTAGAAGATTTAGTGCTCTATCTGCCAGTTCGCTATGAAGATAATAGTATTGTAGATTTGAATGAAGCAGAGGATCAATCCACCGTGACAGTGACCGGCGAAGTTTATTCTACGCCCACTGTCGCTTTTTTTGGCCGCAACCGGTCTAAAGTAACAGTGCATCTCTTGATTAATAACATCGCCGTCAAAGCAGTCTTTTTCAATCAGCCTTATCTAAAAAAGAAAATCAATCTGCATGACCATGTAACCGTGAAAGGTAAGTGGAACCGCGGAAAACAAGAAATTAATGGTATGCGTATGTTTACGACAGGTTCAGAAGATCTGCAAAATGCTGACGGAGAACAATTAGACCCCGTTTATCGTATCAAAGAAGGCATTAAACAGAAGACGATGCGTGATATTATCCGCAAAGTATTGGATGATATTGAAATTCGTGAATGGCTGTCTGAAGATTTGCGTGAAAAATATAAATTAGAATCACTTGCCACTACCATTCGTGCCTTGCACTATGCTGACAATAAGAAAGCTTTACTGAAAGCACGCCGTACCTATGCTTTTACAGAACTGTTCTTATTCGAATTGCGGATGCAATGGTTGAACCGCTTAGAAAAAGCCAGTGATGAAGCCATTGAAATCAATTATGATTTAGAGCAGGTCAAACAATTTATTGAGGATCTGCCTTTTGAATTGACTGATGCACAAAAGCACAGTGTGAATGAAATCTTTAGAGACTTGAAAGCACCGCTGCGCATGCATCGTTTGTTGCAAGGTGATGTAGGCTCGGGTAAAACAGTCGTAGCTGCGTTATGTATGTTTGCCTTGAAAACAGCGGGTTATCAATCTGCTTTAATGGTGCCTACTGAAATCTTAGCGGAACAGCATGCTGAAAGTCTGACAGAATTGTTTGGCGACCGCATGAACGTAGCACTGTTAACTGGCTCTGTGAAAGGCAAGAAACGTCGTTTACTCTTAGAACAACTTGAAAATGGAACTATAGATTGCTTGATAGGCACACATGCGTTGATACAAGACGATGTGTCCTTTAATAACGTCGGACTCGTCATCACAGATGAACAACATCGTTTCGGTGTCAATCAAAGACAAGCACTGCGTGAAAAGGGTGCAATGACAAATGTCTTATTTATGACAGCGACACCGATACCTAGAACCTTAGCTATTTCAGTATTCGGTGAAATGGATGTTTCCTCTATTAAACAATTGCCTAAAGGACGGAAGCCTATTAAAACCATGTGGGCGAAACATGAACAATATGACGTCGTCTTAAATCAAATGACTTCAGAGTTGGAAAAAGGACGGCAAGCATATGTCATTTGTCCTTTAATTGAGAGCTCTGAACATTTAGAAGATGTCCAAAATGTCGTCGCATTGTATGAATCACTAGAAGAACATTATGGTGCAGGTCGAGTCGGCTTATTACATGGTAAAATGCCAGCTGATGAAAAAGATGAGGTCATGCAACGCTTTAATCGTCATGAAATAGATATTTTAGTCTCCACTACTGTAGTAGAAGTAGGTGTGAACGTACCGAATGCTACATTTATGATTATCTATGATGCAGATCGTTTCGGCTTATCAACCTTACACCAATTACGTGGTCGAGTCGGCCGTAGTGACCATCAAAGTTATTGTGTATTGATTGCTTCACCTAAAACAGAAACCGGCATTGAGCGTATGAATATTATGACTCAGACTACAGACGGTTTCGAATTAAGTGAACGGGACTTAGAAATGCGTGGGCCAGGCGATTTCTTCGGAGTGAAACAAAGCGGTCTGCCAGATTTCTTAGTTGCTAATATTGTTGAAGATTATCGAATGCTAGAAGTAGCCAGAGATGAAGCGGGCGAATTGATACAATCCGGAAGATTCTTTACAGATGAGTATGAAGTATTGCGCAATTTTGTCGAAGAGAATTTACTGCATACCAGCTTTGATTAAAATTATTTCTGTCCCGCTCCCGATGTGTTTTTTGTTGAGCATTTTTAAGAGAAAATGATATGATATGTAAGGAGTCTTAAGACTTGGTACTAAAATTAGGGAGGGAGAGAGAAATGAAGTTGAAAAAACAAGCACGACGAGATGCAATCAAGGAACAATTACAACAGAACCCCTTTATGACTGACAATGAACTAAGCGACTTATTTTCAGTAAGTATCCAAACCATACGCTTAGATCGGACTTACTTAAAAATTCCAGAATTAAGGAAACGTATTAAATCAGTAGCAGAACACAATTATAAGCACATCCGAGCGATTGAAGGCAATGAAATCATCGGTGATTTGATTCGTGTAGAACCTAATGTGACAGCAGAATCTTTAATTTATATTACTGAAGATTCTGTCTTTACACGAAATGATATTGCGCGCGGGCATATTTTATTTGCTCAAGCCAATTCTTTATGCGTAGCTTTGATTCAAAAGAATATGGTGCTGACACGAGACAGCCAAGTGAGTTTTTTAAGACAAGTCAAGTTGCATGATACGGTGCATGCTTTCGCACAAGTAACAGATTTCGGTAAAAAGTATATTACTGTGGCGGTATCGTCATATGTAAAAGATAAATGTGTATTTAAAGGTACATTCAAAATGTATTATTATAGCGAGGAGGAATCATGATATGGTGACATTAGCCATTGACATGATGGGTGGAGATGACGCACCTGGTATCGTACTAGAAGCGGTAGAGAAAGCGTTGAATGACTTCCCAGATTTACATATTATTTTGTTCGGAGATGAAAAGCAGTGCAATATTAAACATTCACGCTTAGAATTCCGTCATTGCTCAGAAGAAATTGAAATGACAGATGAACCTGTACGCGCCATTAAACGTAAGAAAGATAGTTCAATGGTCAGAGCGGCACAAGCAGTCAAAGACGGTGAAGCTTCAGGTTGCGTTTCAGCAGGAAACACAGGCGCTTTGATGTCTGCTGGATTATTTATTGTCGGCCGTATTAAAGGCGTAGCACGTCCAGCACTTGTGGTTACTTTGCCGACAGTTTCAGGTAAAGGCTTTACTTTCTTAGACGTAGGCGCTAACTCAGATGCTAAACCTGAACATTTATTACAATATGCGCAGCTGGGTAATATCTATGCGGAAAAAATCCGCGGTATTGGCGCGCCGAAAGTAGCGTTATTGAATATCGGTACAGAACCGAAGAAAGGTAACAGCTTAACTAAAGAAACTTATCAATTAATGAGCGCTGATCCATCATTCCATTTTTCAGGCAACGTAGAAGCTAAAACATTAATGGAAGATGCAGCGGATGTAGTAGTGACAGACGGATTTACAGGCAACATGGTCTTGAAGAATCTTGAAGGCACTGCGAAATCTATCGGTAAGATGTTCAAATCAACTTTACTAGGCAGTGTGAAAAATAAATTAGCTGCCTTAATCTTGAAAAAAGATTTAAGTGAAGTGATGAAAAAAATGGATTACGCAGAATATGGCGGTTCTGTATTGCTCGGCTTAGATGGTATCGTAGTCAAGGCACACGGCAGCTCGAACGCCAGAGCCTTTTATTCAGCCATTCGCCAAGCTAAAATCGCAGGAGAAGAACGTATTGTAGAAATAATGAGAGAAACGGTAGGTGAAGCATAATGGGCAAGACGGCCATTATTTTTCCTGGACAAGGTGCACAAAAAGCCGGTATGGCAAAAGATTTATACCAAGTTGATGCACAAGCGACAGAAATCCTAGATCAAGCACAACAAGCAGTAGACTTTGACTTATTGGAAACGATGTTCACAGATGCAGATAACACGCTAGGAGAAACAGAGAATACGCAACCCGCATTGTTGACACATAGTATTGCTTTATTGAAAGCTTTGGAAAACGTTGACGCAGATTATACAATGGGACATAGCTTGGGAGAATATTCTAGTTTAGTTGCAGCTAAAGTGCTTTCTTTTGAAGACGCAGTTAAAATCGTGCGTAAAAGAGGCGAACTGATGGCACAAGCATTTCCGAGCGGTGTCGGCAGTATGGCAGCGGTACTTGGCTTAGATTATGATGAAGTAGCTAGAATTTGTGAAGAATTGTCTGAAGAAGATTCAATTATCGAACCTGCCAATATCAATTCACCGGGTCAAATTGTAGTTTCAGGTCATAAAACAGCTATCGACCGCATTGTCGAACAAGGTAAATCACTAGGTGCGAAACGTGTGTTGCCATTAAATGTTTCTGGTCCGTTCCACTCATCTATGATGCAAGTGATTGAAAAAGACTTTGAAGATTATATTAATCAATTCGAATGGCATGATGCTGAAATTCCAGTAGTACAAAATTATCATGCGCAAGCAGAAACAGATGCAGAAGTCATTAAACAAAATATGGTGAAACAACTTTACTCACCAGTTCAATTTATCAAATCAACAGAATGGTTAATCGATCAAGGTGTCGACCACTTTATCGAAATCGGACCTGGCAAAGTATTGTCTGGTTTAATCAAGAAAATCAACAGAGATGTTAAATTAACTTCGATTCAAACACTCGAAGATGTTAAAGGATGGAATGAAAATGAGTAAAAGTGCATTAGTAACAGGTGCTTCTAGAGGTATCGGCCGTAGTATTGCATTGCAATTAGCGGATGAAGGCTATAATGTAGTAGTCAATTATGCCGGTAATACAGAGAAAGCAGAAGCAGTTGTGGAAGAAATCAAAGGCAAAGGTGTGGACGCTTTTGCGATTCAAGCTAACGTAGCGCATCCTGATGAAGTTAAAGAAATGATTCAAGAAGTTGTTTCGAAATTCGGTTCATTAGATGTTCTCGTCAATAATGCAGGTATCACACGTGACAACTTATTAATGCGTATGAAAGAGCAAGAATGGGATGACGTAATTGATACGAACTTGAAAGGTGTCTTCAACTGTATCCAAAAAGCGACACGTCAAATGATGAAACAACGCAGTGGTGCTATTATTAACTTAACAAGTGTAGTAGGCGCAGTCGGCAACCCTGGACAAGCGAACTACGTAGCCACTAAAGCAGGTGTTATCGGCTTAACGAAAACAGCAGCTCGTGAACTTGCATCACGTGGTATTACTGTGAATGCAGTAGCGCCAGGTTTTATTGTTTCTGACATGACTGATGCTTTGAATGACGATCTTAAAGAACAAATGAAATCTCAAATTCCGCTCGCTCGTTTCGGTGAAGACACAGATATTGCAAACACTGTTGCTTTCTTAGCTTCTGACAAAGCTAAATATATTACTGGACAAACGATCCATGTCAACGGCGGCATGTTTATGGAATAATTCCCTTTTTAATTAGCATAATTTGATAGAAGTAGTGCGATTACACTAATTTATGGGTAAACCTACTTGTATTATTGATAATAAAATGGGAAAATAATAGAGTCGTATAGGCTTGTTAAAGGAGGTGAATCGACGTGGAAAACTTCGATAAAGTTAAAGATATCATCGTAGACCGTTTAGGTGTAGATGCTGACAAAGTAACTGAAGATGCATCTTTCAAAGATGATTTAGGCGCTGACTCACTTGACATCGCTGAATTAGTGATGGAATTAGAAGATGAATTCGGTGCTGAAATCCCT
The DNA here is from genome assembly GCF_003718735.1 of Staphylococcus debuckii. Classification (NCBI taxonomy): domain Bacteria; kingdom Bacillati; phylum Bacillota; class Bacilli; order Caryophanales; family Staphylococcaceae; genus Staphylococcus; species Staphylococcus debuckii. The sequence goes on from NZ_CP033460.1 coordinate 1,297,571, forward strand.
GATGAAGAAGCTGAAAAAATCAATACAGTTGGTGACGCAGTTAATTTCATCAACAACCTTGATAAATAATGAAAATATTATCTGAGTCGTCTCTTTCAGCGACTCAGATTTTTCTTTTGTTTTAAGACAAATTCACGTAAAATGAGTAACATAGACAGAGTATAAATTCCTATATTGATAGAAAAAAAGGAGGTCTTTTTTTGACCAATCACAAGAAAGAAGCATTACTTCAAAATTTCAATAAGAAATTTGCGGATAAAATGCAAATGCTAAATTTAAACTACGATAATTTACCTCTTTACCAACAAGCATTTTCACATTCAAGCTTTATCAATGATTTCAACATGAATCGTCTCGACCATAATGAACGTTTGGAATTTCTTGGAGATGCGGTATTAGAATTGACGGTTTCACGCTATTTATTCGATAAGTATCCAGAATTACCAGAAGGCAACTTAACTAAAATGCGCGCGACAATTGTATGTGAACCCTCACTTGTAATATTTGCGAATAAAATCCACTTAAACGAACTTATCTTATTAGGAAAAGGTGAAGAAAAAACAGGAGGACGCACTAGACCTTCATTAGTGTCAGATGCCTTTGAAGCCTTTGTAGGCGCTTTATATTTAGATCAAGGTCTAAAAGCAGTTTGGCAGTTCGCAGAAGAAGTCATCTTCCCGCATGTAGAAGATGATAAACTGATGGGAGTAGTGGATTTCAAAACACAATTCCAAGAATTAATTCACCGTCTCAGCAAAGGAAATGTAACCTATCGCTTAATTCATGAAGAAGGACCAGCGCATCATCGTCTGTTCACTTCAGAAGTATTATTAGAAGATGAAGCTGTAGCGACAGGCCAGGGCAGAACCAAGAAAGAATCAGAGCAAAAAGCTGCTGAAAAAGCATACAATACTATGAAAAAGCAATAAGTCACAGATTGTCAGAACAGGAATAAGGAGAAAGAAAATAGCATGGTTTATTTAAAATCAATCAATGCCTTCGGTTTCAAATCGTTTGCGGAACAGACTGAGGTTAATTTCGACCAAGGCGTGACGGCAATCGTAGGCCCGAACGGCAGCGGCAAGAGTAATATCACTGATGCAATCAAATGGGTGCTCGGTGAACAATCAGCCAAATCCTTACGTGGTTCGAAGATGGAAGATATTATTTTTTCCGGCGCAGAACATCGTAAAGCACAAAATTATGCTGAAGTACGTTTGAAATTGGATAATCATGCACATCAATTAAATGTTGATGAAGATGAAATTATCGTAACACGCCGCCTATATCGCAGCGGTGAAAGTGCGTACTATTTAAATAATGACCGCGCACGTTTAAAAGATATCATTGAGCTCTTCTTGGATTCAGGATTAGGCAAAGAAGCGTTCAGTATTATTTCTCAAGGACGTGTAGATGAAATCTTAAATGCGAAACCCGCTGATCGTCGACAAATCATTGAGGAATCGGCAGGGGTTTTAAAATACAAGAAACGTAAAGCAGCTTCTGTTCAAAAACTAGATCAAACGGAAGAGAATTTAACACGTGTGGAAGATATTCTGTACGATTTAGAAGGCCGTGTAGAACCGTTGAGAGAAGAAGCAGCAATTGCTAAAGAATATCAGCATCTCTCAAGCGAAATGAAAAAGAGTGATGTACTTGTCACTGTTCATGATATTAACGATTATCAAGAGGCCATTCAAAAAGCAGACGAACAGTTGAATATACTGAAGAGTCAACAAGCGCAAAAAGAAGCAGACAAGACCTCTTATTCTAAAACATTGACCAAATATAAAGCAGAGTTGAATCAACAGAATGATGATATTGAACGTTTGAATTATGAGTTGGTACAGACAACTGAAGCCGCTGAAAAATTAGCGGGTCAATTAAATGTCTTAGAAGAACGTAAAAAGAACCAATCGCAAACGAATGCACGTTATGAAGAAGAACAAGCAGCTTTAGAACAACAAAAGTTACAATTAGAAACTGAGCGACAAGAGGCTGAAGCAGCTCAAGATGAACTTGTACGCAGACAAAAAGAACTTGCCGGCGAAATTAAAGGTTTAGAAGACAAATTATATATCAATGATACAGATCATGATGAAGAATTAGAAAATATTAAAAATCAATACTATGACATCATGTCTGAACAATCCGAAGTGAATAACGACATCCGCTTCTTAGAACGTACTATCGAAGAAAACGAAGCGAAACAATCAAGATTAGACAGCCGTTTATTAGAGGCGTTCAATCAATTAAAATCAATCCAATCAGAAATTACAGAAATTGAACAACAATACCAAGTACGCCAACAGACTTTTAAACAGTTAGAGGCTGAACTGCAAACCTGTGAAGAAAAGCTTGCAGCTGCTAAAAATCAACAAACTGCAGAAGAAGAAAGACTTTATCAAGCATATCGCTATAATGACAAGTTGAAGGCTAAAATTGAAAGTTTATCAAGTCGTGAAGAAGATTATACTTATTTCTTCAACGGAGTTAAACATGTCTTGAAAGCAAAGGACAAAGAGTTGTCGGGCATTCATGGAGCGGTAGCTGAGGTCATTGAAGTTCCTTCAAATTTAACGACTGCCATTGAGACTGCATTAGGTGCCTCCATGCAGCATATCATTGTAGATAATGAAAAAGATGGTCGCCAAGCAATTCAATTTTTAAAACAAAATCATTTAGGCAGAGCAACCTTCCTACCACTGAATGTCATTCAAGCCAGATATCTGAATCAAGAAATCAAGATGACTGCAGCGCAAGCAGAGGGTTATATTGGAATCGGTGCTGAATTGATTCATACCCAACCTCAATATAATAACGTGATTGCCAACTTATTAGGTACTACGATTATTGTGGATGATTTGAAGCATGCCAATGAATTAGCGCGAGCGATTCGTTATCGTACACGTATCGTGACGTTAGAAGGGGATATCGTAAACCCAGGCGGCTCTATGACAGGCGGAGGCCAACGTCAGACCAAAAGCATCTTAGCGCAGAAAGATGAACTTGCACAACATCGAGAGCAGTTGAAGCAATATGAGCAGCAAACGGCGCAATTCGAGCAAGAAGTGCAGCAAATTAAAGAAACGGCTAATCAATATAGCGAAGATTATTTAGAAATCAGCCAGCGGTATAATCTTGAAAAACAAAGTATGCATGATTTATCTTTAGAATTGGATCGCTTAAAGACGAGTGAATCACATATTAAAAGTGAACATGAAGAATTTGAATTTGAGAAGAATGACGGTTATCAAAGCGAAACCAGCCGTCAAACGCTAAAAGACAAAGAGTTACAAAAACAAGCGTTAGCAGACAAACTAGCAGAATTAGAAAAGCAAATTGAAACATTAACTAAGCTTTCAAAAGAAGGTAAAGAAAGTTCAACACAACTGCAACAACAATTGCATCAGAAACAATCAGATTTAGCAGTCTTGAAAGAACGTATTAAGACAGGACGTGAGCAGTTAACACGCTTAGATAAGCAACGTGAACAAAATCGCCTACAACAAGAAAAATTGGCAGAAGATATTCAATTATTTAATTCTGATGAAGTGACAGGCCAGAAAGCTTTCGAAACGATTCAAGCAGACATTGAAGTGAAAAAGGAAGAAAAAACAGCCTTAAGCAGCCGTTTAGCAGAGTTGAAAGAACAACGTCAAGCCACTAATGCAGAAATTGAAGAATACGATGCCTTACTTCAAGAAGCGCATCGCGATATCCTATCTATAGAAAATAGTTATCAAGATATCAAAGCAGAACAGTCTAAATTAGATGTACTGATTGACCATGCGATGGATCACTTAACTGAAGATTATCATCTGACTTATGAAGCGGCACGCGAATTATACGAACAAGATGAGCCAATTGAGGCATTGCGTAAAAAGGTCAAACTGACTAAAATGTCGATTGAAGAACTCGGGCCAGTGAACTTAAATGCGATTCAACAATTTGAAGAAGTCAATGAACGCTATACTTTCTTAGACGAACAGCGTACTGATTTGCGTGAAGCGAAAGCAACGTTAGAACAAATTATTAAGGAAATGGACGAAGCAGTGATTGATCGCTTTAAAACGACTTTCCATGCTGTCCAGGGTTATTTTTCAGAAGTGTTCAAATCACTATTCGGCGGGGGTCAGGCAGAACTGCGCTTAACGGATGATGATTACTTAACTGCCGGGGTAGATATTATTGTACAGCCGCCCGGTAAGAAATTGCAGCATCTTTCATTGTTAAGCGGCGGTGAACGTGCACTAAGTGCGATTGCGCTACTCTTTGCTTTATTGAAAGTCCGTTCAGCTCCATTTGTTATACTAGATGAAGTAGAAGCGGCATTAGATGAAGCCAATGTGATTCGTTATGCGAATTATTTGAAGCAACTATCAGAGAAGACACAATTTATTGTGATTACGCATAGAAAAGGAACAATGGAAGCGGCAGACCGTTTGTATGGTATTACGATGCAAGAATCAGGTGTCTCTAAACTGGTTAGTGTGAACTTAAATACGATAGATGAAGTGTTGAAGGAGGAAGAAAAATGAGCTTTTTTAAACGATTAAAAGATAAATTCTCTGGAAAGTCATCCGATGAAGAGAAAGAACTGAAAGATTTAGACCAAGAAGATCAAGAATCTGAGTCCTCGAAGGAAGAATCAGAATCTAAAGCTGAACCGAAATCTACCTTGCCAGAAGATCAACCTAAAGAAGAGAAAAAAGAAGCGCCGAAAGATGACTTTGATTTCGACGATGGTTTAATTTCTATTGAAGAATTTGAAGAAATTGAATCGCAAAAACTAGGTGCGAAATTCAAACAAGGTTTAGAAAAATCACGTGAGAATTTCCAAGAGCAATTAAATAACTTGATTGCACGTTATCGTACAGTAGATGAAGATTTCTTCGAAGCCTTAGAAGAAATGCTGATTACAGCAGATGTCGGTTTCAATACCGTAATGGAATTAGTAGATGAATTACGTACAGAAGCTCAACGTCGCAATATTAAAGAAACATCCGACTTGAAAGAAGTTATCGTCGAAAAAATCGTTGAAATCTATGAACAAGAAGATGACCACTCAGAAGTCATGAACTTAGAAGACGGCCGTTTGAACGTCATCTTAATGGTAGGTGTCAACGGTGTCGGCAAAACAACAACAATCGGTAAATTAGCACATCGTTATAAAGCTGAAGGTAAAAAAGTAATGCTTGCAGCAGGAGATACTTTCCGTGCGGGTGCTATTAATCAGTTGAAAGTATGGGGCGAACGTGTCGATGTTGATGTGATCAGTCAAAGCGAAGGTTCAGATCCAGCAGCAGTTATGTACGATGCGATTAATGCGGCTAAAAATAAAGATGTGGATATCTTAATTTGTGATACTGCAGGACGTTTGCAAAATAAAGCTAACTTGATGAATGAATTAGAAAAAATGAAACGTGTTATCGGCCGAGCAGTACCTGATGCACCGCATGAAGTATTGTTATGCTTAGATGCGACTACAGGTCAAAATGCTTTATCACAAGCGCGCAGCTTTAAAGAAGTGACGAACGTTACAGGTATTGTATTAACGAAATTAGACGGCACTGCCAAAGGTGGTATCGTCCTAGCAATTAGAAATGAATTGCATATTCCTGTTAAATACGTGGGTCTTGGTGAAAAACTCGACGACTTGCAACCATTCAACCCAGAAAGCTATGTTTACGGCTTATTTGCTGACATGATTGAAGAAACAGTCGACGAATACAAAGAAGAACATGGTGAACCGGTTGAACGTGGAGAAGACGGCGAGGCATCATCTCATGAGCAAAAATGATTTAGTTAAAACTTTGCGGATGAATTATTTGTTTGATTTTTATCAAGCATTACTCACAAAAAAGCAGCGTAATTATTTAGAACTCTTTTACTTGCAAGACTACTCATTGAGTGAGATTGCAGATACATTTGATGTGAGTCGGCAAGCAGTATATGATAACATAAGAAGAACTGGTGATTTAGTAGAAGATTATGAAACTAAATTAGAGCTGTATTCTAAATTTGAGCAGCGCCGTGAAATTTATAATCAAATGAAAGCATCTATTGAAGATCCGGATGCCTTGAAACGATATATTGAAGAACTAGAAGAATTAGAATAATAAGGAGGTCACTTGGTATGGCATTTGAAGGATTGTCCGATCGTTTACAAGCGACCATGCAAAAAATCCGAGGTAAAGGAAAAGTGACTGAAGCGGATATTAAAGCAATGATGCGTGAAGTGCGTCTTGCATTGTTAGAAGCCGACGTTAACTTTAAGGTCGTTAAATCTTTTATCAAAACGGTTTCTGAACGTGCTTTAGGTTCAGATGTAATGCAATCTTTGACACCTGGCCAACAGGTTATCAAGATTGTTCAAGATGAATTAACAGAATTAATGGGTGGCGAGAATTCCACTATTAATATGGCAAACAAACCGCCGACTGTAGTTATGATGGTTGGTTTGCAAGGTGCAGGTAAAACAACCACTGCAGGTAAACTTGCACTCTTAATGCGTAAGAAATATAATAAAAAACCATTGCTTGTGGCAGCTGATATCTATCGTCCAGCTGCAATCGACCAATTGGAAACAGTAGGTAAACAGCTCAATCTACCTGTATATAGCGAAGGCGATCAAGTCAAACCGCAACAAATTGTTGAAAACGCCTTGAAATATGCGAAAGAAGAACATTTAGACTTTGTTATCATTGATACAGCCGGTCGTCTGCACATTGATGAAACATTGATGAATGAGCTGACTGATGTTAAAGAAATTTCCAAACCTGACGAAATCATGTTAGTTGTCGATGCGATGACAGGTCAAGATGCAGTGAATGTGGCACAATCATTTGATGATCAATTAGATGTAACAGGTGTAACATTAACTAAACTTGACGGCGATACACGTGGTGGTGCTGCACTATCTATCCGTTCTGTAACTGAAAAACCTATTAAATTCGTAGGTATGAGCGAAAAAATGGATGGACTTGAAGTATTCCATCCAGAACGTATGGCTTCTCGTATCTTAGGCATGGGTGATGTGCTCAGCCTAATTGAAAAAGCACAACAAGATGTCGATGAATCTAAAGCTAAAGATTTAGAGAAAAAAATGCGTACGTCTTCACTTACCTTAGATGATTTCTTAGAACAATTGGATCAAGTGAAGAACTTAGGTCCATTGGATGAAATTATGAAAATGATTCCTGGTATGAACAAAATGAAGGGAATGGATAAGCTGAATATGAGCGACAAACAAATTGACCATATTAAAGCGATTATCCAATCCATGACATTGGCAGAACGTGAACGACCAGAAATCTTAAATGTGTCACGTAAGAAGCGTATTGCGAAAGGTTCAGGACGTTCGTTACAAGAAGTGAACCGTTTAATGAAACAATTTAATGATATGAAGAAAATGATGAAACAATTCTCTGGTGGCGGCAAAGGTAAAAAAGGCAAACGCAGCCAGATGGAAAATATGTTAAAAGGTATGAATTTACCGTTTTAATAGTAGAAGAGATGGAACATATTAACGTTCCATCTCTTATTTTTTAGGTTAAATAACGTGGAAAATTTAGACGATATATTACAGAATTGAGTGAATTTTAAATGGTAAAGAAAAAACTCTTTACAAACCTCTAGCTTACTGTTATTATTATTCCTTGTAGAAAAGAAAACAAAGATTTAAAGGAGAGAATTAAAACATGGCAGTTAAAATTCGTTTAACACGTTTAGGTTCAAAAAGAAATCCATTCTACCGTATCGTAGTAGCAGACGCACGTGCTCCACGTGATGGTCGTATTATCGAACAAATCGGTACTTATAATCCAGTAGATAAATCTGGTGAAAACAAAGTAACAATCGACGAAGAATTAGCACTTAAATGGTTGAAAGACGGTGCGAAACCAACTGATACAGTTCACAATATCTTATCAAGAGAAGGTATTTTGAAAACTTTCGAAGAACAACGTCATTCTAAGTAATAAGTTGCTTTAGACTCATAACCCTGAGACAATATACTTGTTTCAGGGTTTATTGTTAGGTATTAAAGATTTTTTACACAAACAGAGACCGTAATGGAGGCAGGAGATATGAAAGTTGAAGTCGGTAAAATTGTGAATACGCATGGAATTAAAGGCGAAGTCAGAATTAAATCGCAATCAGATTTCACGGATGTACGCTTTCAACCGGGCGAAATCTTAAATGTAAAGCATGATGGTAAAGAAATCGAGCTTGTTGTAGCATCTCATCGTATGCATAAAGGATTGCATATGCTGACTTTTGAAGGCATTCATAATATCAATGATATTGAACATCTTAAAGGCGATGTATTAACTCAAGAACGTGACCATGCGGACATCGAGTTAGACGAACATGAATTTTATTATTCAGATATTATCGGCTGTACTGTCTTCGAAGGTGACACACCTGTCGGCCGCGTAAAAGAAATATTTGAAACCGGCGCCAATGATGTATGGGTCGTCCAAGGCGATAAGGAATATTTGATTCCTTATATTGCTGACGTAGTGAAAGAAGTTGACGTTGAGGGACGACGTATTCAGATTACGCCATTGGAAGGAATGTTAGATTAAAATGAAAATTGATTATTTAACACTATTTCCGGAAATGTTTGATGGGGTGTTGAATCATTCTATTTTGAAGCGGGCTCAAGATAAAGATATCATTCAAGTCAATACAGTAAACTTCCGTGACTATTCAATCAATAAACATAATCAGGTAGATGATTATCCATTTGGCGGCGGCCAAGGAATGGTATTGAAACCAGAACCTGTCTTTAATGCAATGAAAGATCTTGAGACAAATGAAACGACGCGCGTGATTTTAATGTGTCCTCAAGGGAAACCTTTTTCGCAAAAGATTGCGCAAGATTTAAGTTCTGCAGAGCACATCGTCTTTATTTGCGGTCATTATGAAGGTTATGATGAACGTATTCGCGAGCATTTAGTGACAGACGAGATTTCTATAGGAGATTACGTCTTGACTGGCGGTGAATTGCCAGCTATGACGATGACGGATGCGATTGTACGCTTGATTCCAGGTGTACTCGGCAATGAACAGTCACATCAAGATGATTCCTTTTCAGATGGACTGTTAGAATTTCCGCAATATACCAGACCACGTGAATTTGAAGGAATGAAAGTTCCGGATATTCTGCTTTCAGGCAATCATGCGAAGATTGATGCATGGCGTCATGAGCAGAAATTAATACGCACATTTGTCAAAAGACCAGATTTATTAGCGAAGTATCCACTTACTTCAGAAGATGAAAAAGTACTAGAAAACTACAAAAAGCAATTGAAAACGAAATAGCAGTGTGCTAATATAGTTGAAGTGTGCTAAGCACGAAAAATCACTATGATCCGCTGCTATTTAGTTGTCAAGGCAAGAACATAGGTTAGAGGAGAGAATAAATAATGAGTAATCACAAATTAATTGAAGCAGTAACTAAATCACAATTACGCACAGACTTACCGACTTTCCGTTCTGGTGACACAGTACGTGTACACGTACGTATCGTCGAAGGTTCACGCGAACGTATCCAAGTCTTCGAAGGCGTTGTAATTAAACGTCACGGTGGCGGAATTTCAGAAACTTTCACTGTACGTAAGATTTCTTCAGGTGTTGGTGTGGAACGTACATTCCCATTACACACTCCAAAAATCGAAAAAATCGAAGTGAAACGTCGCGGTAAAGTTAGACGTGCTAAACTTTACTACTTACGTAACTTACGTGGTAAAGCTGCTAGAATTAAAGAAATTCGCTAATTTTAGACAGATAGACATACGAGAAGTAAAGGTTGTTCCTATAAAGGAGCAGCCTTTTTTTGTTACCTCGTAAAAAGTATTTTTTAAAAAGGATTGTACAACTGCTCGATTTAAAGTATTATATTGTAAATAAATAAAGTTGTTAGCTTTCTAATGGGGGAGAATAACTTTCGTTAACTTTGATACAGGTGTAAATTTTAAGATCATCAAGGAGTCGTGGACATCATGAATAAGAAAATAATGTATTTCGTTATTGGCTCGCTCGTACTAGCAGTAGTTGTGGCAATAGCCATTGTGCGTAATGAGCTGACAGACAGAGTAAATCCGTTTTTGGATATGGAAGATGCTTATGCACAAGTCGAGAAAGGCACACAGAATTATGAAAATGTGGAGGCTTATAAAAAAGACGGAGAACGCTTGCCGTATAAGTTGGATTTCAATGGGTTTGCTTCTGATAAAGAATATGTAATTATTAAACACAAAGGAAAATATGTTAAAGAAATTCATTATATTAAGAAGTTGCCGTTTGAATAAAATGGAATTTTTACTGGGGAATTTGCAAAGTCATTAACAAATAAATCAAATACGTTAGAGGGAGCAGGACAAAATGATGTCTTGCTCTTTTTTACGTTTGAATTGGAGAGATTAAATTAAATGAAGCTAATATCTGATGACGAGTAAATATTCAAACGAGTGTAACAATATTATATTTTTACTACAGTTTTGTAAAGAATTAGAAGAAAAACTGTAATACTACATAGAAAAAGAGCGTGAACTTGGTAAAAAATTTGTTCGGGATTTAGAAATACCCTAAAAACGCTGTAAAAATAAGGATTTATATACCAATAACATATAAATGCAGGCAAAAAAATCCGGAAATTAATAAAAAAGGATTAAATATGCATAATTACAGTATCATATACAGTTGCACAAAGTACTATTATAATAAAAATAGATTTAAAATATACTATTCTTGGAGGGTACCCTATGAAAAAGTTGGATTTTTTACCTAACTTAAAGAACAAATATTCCATTAGAAGATTCACTGTAGGTACAGCATCTATTCTTATTGGATCACTTTTGTTCCTAGGTCATAATACTGAGACACAAGCAGCTGAAGAAACGGATAATCCAACAGAGGCTGAAGTAGCTAATGAAACGAATGACAATCATTCCTCTACGCAAGAAACACAAAATGTTCCATCAGAAACTGCAACACAACTTAACAAAGATGATTCAGCAAATAACTTGAAAGATGTTCAAAACCAAGCATTACAACAAGTTTCCGCATTACAACATTTGAGTGCTGAACAGAGCAGCAGCTTCACTAATGAAATAAAGAATGCAGTTTCTCAAGCGTCTGTACAAGCAGTTGTAGAAAAAGCATTAGCGGCTGATAACCAAGCTGCACAACAAGCTGAAAATGAAAATAAGCAACCAGTTAAAGAACCAGAAACTGTTGAAGAACCAAAAAATGAAGTTAAAAATGAAGCAACAAAAGAAGTTGATTCTAAAGTTGAACAGCCAACTGAAAATCAAGAAACTAAACAAAAATCAGTTGAAGCAGAAAGTAAAGTAAAAGCTGACAACTCTAAAACAGATGAAGTTGAGCATCAAGCAGCAACGCCAGCGCCTGAAGCAAAGGAAAATAAAGAAGTAAACCCTGTGCATACAGAAAACAATATCGCTTCAGAAAGTTTGGCTACTGAACAAAAGGTAGAAAAAGTAAAAGCTGAACTGAGTGCTCAACGCAGTACTGAAGAAGTAGATGAAGCTTTAGCTCTCATAGACACTGAAGGATTAACTGCTGAAGAAATTAAAGCTGAAGTGACTAAATTATTATTTAAACGAGGTTTAGCTGAAAAAGAATTCTATAGCCCTAAAGCTGTGCTTCCTAGAAAAGAAGATGAACCTGTTTATTCAACACGTGCAGCTTTCGATATTAATACGGATCTTAAAGATGAGGTTGTAGTAACTAAAGACAACTTTAATGATTATTTCTGGACGGTAGATGATGCGAGTTATGACCCAGAAACAGGTATTGCTACATTAACACCTAACGAACCGAGTAAAAAAGGTGCTATTACACTTGATACTAAATTAAATGTCAATAAAGATTTCCATTTTTCAGGAGAAGTGAACCTCGGTGACAAATACGAAGGACATCCGAAAAATGGAGAGGCTGGCGGAGACGGAATTTCATTTGCGTTCAACCCTGGCAAAACACATGACTTAGGTTTATATGGTTCAGCTCTTGGTGTAGGGGGATTACCATTTGCTTTTGGATTCAAATTAGATACTTATGTTAATAATTCTCCTAAAGCTGCTGAGAAAGCCGGACCTGATCCAAAACCTTTTGACACTAAAGGCGCATTTGGTGCGTTCGTGTGGGCAGACGGCAACGGCAGAGTTACTACACAACCAGGTACAGGAACATGGAAAGCGGCATTGCTCAATGAACCGCCTGAAGATAATAAATTCAGACCTTTTACAATTGATTATGATGGCGATACTAAGGATATGACTATTACTTATGCTGGTCAAACTTGGAAGCAAAATATGAAGAATTACTTTAATTATACGCATAAAGATGTTTATGCCTTAGGAATCACTGCATCAACTGGCGGAGGTTACAATTTACAACAAGTTAAAATCAATGAATTTACTTATACAGCTGCAGCTCTATTAGCAGAGTATTTTGTTGATCAAGATTTGCAAAAGCCGATTGATAAACCATTGCGTACTTCTGGTGACATCGATTCTGTTGTAGATGTTTTAGACCATAGTGCGTATTTGCAAAGCAAAGGTTATCAATTAGTGAGTAAAGATACTTCATTAGCACCAGAATATAATGCTGCTGCAAGTAATATTAAACTGACGAACGCATCTCAATTTATCGTCTATGCAGTTAAAGATATCCAAGCACCAGAGATTGGTGAAGTGCCAGCAGCGACTGGCGAATTGAATGCTCCTATCACACCAATTGTTTTAGATGTAACGGATAACAGTGGTAGTGTAGCCTCTACTCAAGTAACAGGCTTGCCAGCGGGATTAACTTTTGATGAAAAGACTAACACTATTTCCGGTACGCCAACTGCTTTAGGTAATAATACAGTCACTATTACTGCAACTGACCATGCAGGTCTAAAGACTGAAAAAACATTTACATTTACAGTAGCAGATACACAAAAACCAACTATAGATACAGTTGAAAATAAAACAAGCGAAGCATTTACACCTATTACACCTATTGTTTTAAGTGCAGATGATAATTCTAAAGTTGCGCCGACTTTAACAGTAACAGGTTTGCCAGCAGGATTAACGTTTGATCCAGCAACAAAGCAAATTACGGGCACACCAACTGCTGAAGGAACATCTACTGTTACTATAACAGCAACAGACGCTTCTAATAATACAAGTACGAGCACCTTTGAATATACAGTTCAACCGAATGCAGCTTTAAATACATTGAAAGCTGCAGTAGCTGATGCTAAGACGGTAAATAAAGATGATTACACGCCAGATAGTGTTAAAGCATTAGAAGATAAAGTAGCAGAAGGAGAAGCATTGCTTGCTCATCCTGAAAATGGAACACCAGAACAATTCAATGCGAAGGCTCAAGAAATTAAAGACGCGAAAGATGCTTTGAAACAAAAGGCGAATAAAGACGAATTAAATAAATCAATTACGGCTGCTGAAGCATTACCACCTTTAAAAGCTGGAAATCCTTTAGATGATGCCGTTAAAAATGCTTTAGAAAAAGCAAAAGAAGTTCAAGCGAATCAAAATGCAGATCAACCAGCTGTCGATAAAGCTAAAACAGATTTAGATAATGCAGTCAATGCTAAGAAGGCAGCAGATGAAAAAGAAAAAGCAGAAGCGTCAGATGCAGCTAAGGCTAAACAAGACGCTTTAGATGCTTTGAAGGCAGAACTTGCAAAAGTTGAAAAATTGAACAAAGATGACTATACACCTGAAACAGTGCAACCTTTAAGTGAAAAAGAGACTGCAGGAAAAGCAGTAGTAGCCGATGCAGATAATAAATCTGTGGATGAAATCAAAGAAGCGACTGAGGCCTTAAAACAAGCTGAAAACGATTTGGTTAAAAAAGCGAATAAAGACGAATTGGAAAAATCCATCGCTAAAGCTGAAGGTTTAGGTCAATTAGATCCTGCAGATGCAGAAGATAAAGCAGTCCAAGATGCATTAGATAAAGCAAAAGAAGTTCAAGCGAATCAAAATGCTAACCAAGCAGCAGTTGATAAAGCTAAAACTGATTTGGATAACGCAATCAAAGCGAAAGAAAATCAAGTCGCTAAAGAAAAAACAGATGCAGCCAAAGCAAAAGAAGATGCGCTGAAAGAATTGAAAGCAGAGCTTGAGAAAGTAGCTCAAATCAATAAAGATGACTTCACGCCAGATAGTGTGGCACCTTTAACTGACAAAGAAAACGAAGGAAAAGCGATTGTAGCTGCACCAGATGCTAAAACTACTGATGAAATTAAAGCAGCAACTCAAGCGTTGAAAGATGCAGAAGCCGGTCTTGTAAAACGTGCTGATAAAGGTGATTTAGAAAAAGCTATCGAGAAAGCAAATGCTTTAGGCCAGTTAGATTCTGCAGATGCAGAAGATAAAGCGGTTCAAGATGCTGTAGCAGCAGGTCAAAAAGTTAAAGACGATGCAGATGCGACTCCTGAACAAGTAGCAAAAGCGACTAAAAATATCAATGATGCAGTTGCAGCAAAAGAACGTCAAGATGCTTTAGATGAACTGAATAAAGCAATCGATGCCGCTCAAAGAATTGAAAAAGCTGACTATACTGCTCAATCTGTCGCACCGTTAGATACAGCGAAACAAGCAGGAGAAAAACTTACAGCTGATAATCAAGCTACAACTGAGCAATTGAAAGAAGCAACAAAACTTATCAATGATGCAATCAATCAACTTGTTCCTGATAAATCAGAATTGGATAAAATAATTGAAGTAGCTAAAGGATTAGAACCATTAAACAACTCAGCAACTGATCGATTATTAAAACATGCATTAGATGCAGCAATTGCCGTTCAAAATAATCCAAACGCTACACCTCAAGAAATTAAAGAAGCAACATGGAACCTTGAAGATGAAATCGGAAATAAACTTGCAGCTGATGCGATTGAAGCATTAAGAAATGCAGTAAACAAATCTAAAGCTCTGAAAGAAGAAAATTATACACCTGATAGTTTTGCACCATTAAAAAAAGCAACTACTGAAGGACAAAGCATTTTAGATGACCCTTCTTCAGCAGATGTACCAACTATAATGGATAAAACTAAAGAAATTAATCAATTGATTGATGCACTGAAAGAAAAAGCTGATAAAACAGCACTTGAAGAAGCATTAGATAAAGCAGTCGCTTATGAGAACTTAGATGATAACGACGCTGAAGACAAAGCTGTACATGACGCTTTAATCGCTGGACAAGAAGTAGAAGGAGATTTAAATGCGACTCCTGAAGAAGTTAAAAAAGCTACAGATGATTTAAATAAAGCAATCGCAGCTAAAGAACACCAAGATGCGTTAGATGAATTGAACAAAGCAATCGACGCAGCCAATGCAGTTACTAAAGACGACTTCACACCAAATTCAGTGAAATCTCTAGAAGAAGCTGTTAAAGATGGTGAAGCTGTAAAAGCGGACGCCGCTAATAAGACACCGGAAGAGTTAAGAACAGCTGCGAAAGCTATCAATGATGCTAAAGATGCATTACAAGCAAAAGCCAATAAAGATGGTTTAAATAACTCAATCCAAACAGCAGAAAGTTTAGGCAACTTAGACCAAGCAGACGCTGAAGACAAAGCCGTAAAAGAAGCCTTGGATAAAGCGAAAGCAGTTCAAGCAGACCAAAATGCTACGCAAGCAGAAGTAGATGCAGCAAAAGATGCTTTGGATAAAGCGATTCAAGCAAAAGCTGATCAAGACAAAGCAGATACAATCTCAGCCTCTCTAGATGCATTGAAAGCAGAACTTGAAAAAGCAAAAGCAGTAAATAAAGACGAATTTACACCAAACAGTGTTAAACCTTTAACTGATGCGACAGACGCAGGTCAAGCAATTATCGATGCGCCGGAAGGTAAAACTGCTGAAGAAATTGATAAAGCAACACAAGCCATAAAGGATACTTTAGCAGGCTTGCAAGCAAAAGCAGATAAAGACGGTTTAAACAGCTCTATCCAAACAGCGGAAGGATTAGGCAACTTAGATCCTGCAGACGCTGAAGACAAAACGGTAAAAGAAGCCTTGGATAAAGCAAAAGCAGTTCAAGCAGATCAAAATGCAGATCAAGCAACTGTGGATCAAGCTAAAACTGACTTGGATAATGCAATCAAAGCAAAACAAGATCAGGATGCTAAAGATAGCGCAGATGCCGCGAAAGCGAAACAAGATGCATTAGATGAGTTGAAAGCAGAACTTGCGAAAGTGAAAGCGATAAATAAATACGAATACACTCCAAACACAGTAGCGCCTTTAAACGAAAAAGAAACTGCAGGAGAGGCAGTAGTAGCAGATGCAGATAATAAATCTGTTGACGAAATCAAAGAAGCGACGAAAGCATTGAAAGATGCCGAAGCTGCTCTTGTTAAACGTGCAGATAAAACAGCGCTTGAAGAAGCATTAGATAAAGCGGTCGCTTATGAGAACCTAGATGATAATGATGCTGAAGATAAAGCTGTACATGAAGCTTTATTAGCTGGACAAGAAGTTGAAGGAGATTTAAATGCGACTCCTGAAGAAGTTCAAAAAGCTACAGACGATTTAAATAAAGCAATTGCTGCGAAAGAGCATCAAGACGCTTTAGATGAATTGAATAAAGCAATCGACGCAGCCAATGCAGTAGTTAAAGATAATTTCACGCCAGATAGTGTAAAACCTTTAGAAGATGCTGTCAAAGCTGGGGAAACTGTAAAAGCAGACGCTGCTAATAAAACACCAGAAGAGTTAAAAGCAGCTGTAAAAGCTATCAATGATGCTAAAGACGCTTTACAAGCAAAAGCAGATAAAACGGAACTAGACAAGTCAATAACAGCAGCAGAAGGTTTAGGCAACTTGGATTCTGAAGACGCTGAAGATAAAGTCGTAAAAGATGCCTTGGATAAAGCGAAAGCGGTTCAAGAGGACCAAAATGTGACACAAGCAGAAGTAGATCAAGCGAAAACCGACTTGGATAACGCTATCAAAGCAAAACAAGATCAAGATGCTAAAGATAGCGCAGACGCAGCGAAAGCGAAACAAGATGCTTTAGATGAGTTGAAAGCAGAACTTGCGAAAGTTGAAAAACTGAATAAAGATGACTATACTCCAAACACTGTAGCACCTTTAAACGAAAAAGAAACTGCAGGAAATGCAGTTGTCGCTGATGCGGATAACAAATCTATGGATGAAATCAAAGAAGCAACAGAAGCTTTAAAACAAACCGAAAATAATTTAGTTAAAAAAGCAGATAAAGAAGAATTGGAAAAATCCATTCAAGCAGCAGAAGGTTTAGGTAACTTAAATCCTGCAGATGCTGAAGACAAAACCGTAAAAGATGCTTTAGATAAAGCAAAAGCAGTACAAGCGGATCCGAATGCGACTCAAGCAGAAGTAGATGCAGCCAAAGATGCATTGAACAAAGCGGTTCAAGCAAAAGCGGACCAAGACAAAGCAGATGCAATTCAAGCAGCTTTAGATGCATTGAAAAAAGCTATTGATAGAGCTAAAACAACGTCAACTTCTAATTGCACAGAACAATCAGTTAAAGTATTAGAAGAAGCTGTGAAAAATGGTGAATCAATTATTAAAGGTACGGAGAAAGCTTCACTAAAAGAAATTCAAAATGCTACTGAAGCTATCAATAAAGCAATTGATAATCTAGAAGCGAAAAAAACAACGGTTGCACCAACTGACAAAACAAAAACAAATGTTGAAAATTCTGTAACTCAACCAGCAAGTCAAACAAACATTAAGCATAAGCACCACACAACTAAAGAAACTGCAAAAAATAAAGCGAATAAAAATAAAGCGAAAGTATTACCGAATACAGGTCAAGATTCTACATCTGTAGATCCGAAATATGCTTCATTAATGTTCGCAATCGGTAGATTAATGATGTTCTTCAGAAAACGCAAAAATGAAGACAAAGACAACACTGAAAAATAAAAGAGTTTCTTTATCCTAAAGGCTAGTATTCAAATGTAGCCGCAAAAAAGGAGCCGATGAAAATCTCAAAGATTTTCGCCGGCTCCTTTATTTATTATAATTCAGTGTTTCCATATTCAATTATTTTTTTAAATTCTCAATATCGATGACTTTTATTTTATCTTTCTGTGATGATTGATTTCGGGATGCCCGACGTAATTGGTGGTATTCAGAAATAGTATGTCCTCTAAGCGTCCATAAGCGTAAATGACGATATAAATTCAAAGCATGTTTTTGCAATTTCTCAACTGAAGCTTTTTTAAATAACCCTTGAGTCTTCCAATCTTCAACTGTATCTTTGATATCACTTTCAAAAGGTAACGTCTTAATACTTGGAATAATGAGTTCTTCAATAACCAATAATTTTATTAAAGGTTTAGGATTTTTCTCAAACTCTTCTGGAATATGAATATGTCTTTTAAAGAAAGTGATACTGTCTTGAATTTCGTATAAATTAATATAGGAAGATTTTGAATTATGATAAATAAGCTCATTAAGTGTTTCTGGAATATAGTAGGGAATATCGTGGTAAATATTGCTTAACATAGAATAAGCATCTTCAAGTATAGGTTTGACGAAATATCCTTCTGTTAAACTGAATCCAATATCTTTATAGAAAAAGTTGATTTCTCTTTTAATTTCGAAGATATTTTTAGGTTGGTCAAAGTATTTATCATGAATTATTTTTACGATTTTTAAAGGGAGAAATCCATATAATTGAAGTAAAGACTCATAAAACTGAAATTTTTCATTTTCCATTTCGTTCATACTAGAAAATAAATCTTCATAGAGATAATCGTTACATAAAGCTTCTATTAATATTTTTTCATCTTGTTCATTGAGTTGATTATCGATTAAGGAACATAAGAGTTCTTCTTCGTTATCTTCAGACATTAATTTAGAGGAAAAATTAAGTATAGAATTTTTTAATATGTGGGAGGGATCAATATTTTTGTCTTTAAAGAATGCTTTTAAATGATTAAAAACATCTATAGGCAAATACATAATCTCATATGTGCTATTTTTAAAGAGCATAAAAGTCGCTAAAGAACGGTTTTCTTCAGTAGCACCCAAATAACTGTTTCTATCTTCTAGTATCATGAGCGAAAATAAGATTCTGATAGAAGGGATAAGTTCGAAGAGTTTTTCTAGCATGTAATAATCTTTCAATACTTCATTTGCAATCAGTTGGCATTGTTCTGCGCTATTTATATGATTTGAAAGATCAATTTTAAGCAACATACAAATAAATGCAAGTTCTTTTGAGTCAAAGTTTTGGTTCAAACATTCTTCTAGCGTTAAGTTTTCGTATGCTCTTCGGTGAGTTTCTGCAAGTGCATAATGACCGATTTTTTTATAAATACGAGTACTTACGTCGCGAAGGAAAGAATACTCTTGATTTAGAATAAGTTGATTGTAATCATTTACAAATGGCGGTGAAATAAAATAGCGATTCTTACCAATAGGTATAAGATAGTCGGATTGATTTAATACAGTAAGTTGGTTGAAAGTTTCGCGGTTGATGCGGACGAACGGTATACCAGTGATTAAAACATTTTCAATCACGATTTTTTCTTCAGTATTCAACAGTTCATATAGTTTAGCAAATAATTCTTTGTAGGTGCTGTCGGAGGATAAGGGGTGTCTGTAGCCATGCGTGATTTGATTGATGAAGTTTAATAAGTAGTGTTGAGTATTAAAGTGAGTTTGTTCCAAAGTGGTACCTCTTTTCTTGTTGTTTATATAATATATTTTGTTGAAGTAATTGGAAAATAAAAATGTGAGTAATAAGTATTGAAAGGGACTTAAATATTATTGTATATTCTAGAGCTTTTATTCGAAGAGAGTCCTTTGCTGAATGATTATAGAGAGCGACATACCCGTCCATAAAGTTATCCTGGCATCGTACCAAAAAAGTTTTGGTTTGATAAACTTATTATAATTTGTCGAGGCGTGTTTGTATAGTAGATTTTGTACAATTATAAAACTTAAAAATGTATTATTTAGAGACCTATAACTTTATTAGTGTAAAAGTTAAAAAAGAACTCTCGAAGTGCTACACGTGCACTTTGAGAGTTCTTATATATTTATTTTCTTCTTAACCAACGGCACAAGAGTATACTTGCTAATACTCCAATAATAGTGATAAGTAGTATAGGTTTAATAAAAGGTTGTTCGTATTTTAATAAAATATGCGTTTGTCCTTTTTCAACTGGAATCACACTCATGATGCCATTGCCTTGTTTGACGTTATATTTCTTGCCGTCAATTTCTGCATATAATCCGTTACGATAAGCGGTTGGGAGAACTAAATTACCATGAGCAGCTTTAGGTTTCGTAATTTCTAGCCCGTTGTTTACTTTTTTAACTTTAACTGGAGTGACTTCTTTGGCAGCTTTTTCAAGTGTATGATAGTTTTCACCGTAAATTCCTTTCACTGACAAACGATATTTACCCTTAGCAAGTTGAATCTTAAGATCAGGTGACGCTTTA
Organism: Staphylococcus debuckii; assembly: GCF_003718735.1. NCBI lineage: Bacteria > Bacillati > Bacillota > Bacilli > Caryophanales > Staphylococcaceae > Staphylococcus > Staphylococcus debuckii. The sequence goes on from NZ_CP033460.1 coordinate 1,318,066, forward strand.
ACTCTCATTGTAACAGGACTTACAAAGCGTCTATATTTATAATCAGAGGCATTGCGTTTTTGCTGGTATTCATTGACTTTTACATAATGTTCGCCGAAGGGTGCTTCTTTCTCAACATCCATTTCAACGTACATATCTTTATATTGATCGGCAACTGATTGAGGAAGCTGCAAAGTCATACCGCCACGGTCTTTTGTAACTTTAATGTGGTTTTTATCAATACGTTCTGCATCGTTCAATTGAGATGACGCATCTTTTAAAAGGTTAGGATTTGCTTTAAACTTAGAATTTCCTTTTTGCTTTCCATCCCATACTACACCTTGCAACATTGCTTGTTCCTTATCTAACGGAGATTTCAACTCGCTCATATTATAAGTTTTAGTCGTAATATGAGCACTTGGGTAATGGATTTGATTTGCTGAATGTAAGAAATCGCCGTCTTTTCCATCTTTAATTTTATCTTGAAATTTAAACCCATAGGGCATATTCATATCCGAACCCATTTTAAAACGGTCTGTGACATTCCATAAAGCCATTAAATTTGCACGATTATTAAATAAACGGTACGTACTATTTTTGTCGACAGGCATGTTAATTTGCATCGTTTTGTCGTAGTATTTCAATATTTTTCCATCAAAAATACTAGAATAAAGCGAAATACCATTATAGCCATAAATAAGCGGAGAATTTAATCCGAAAATACTCATATAATCAATACGCATTAAATCGTTGTTATTTTTCTTTTGAATCTCTTTAATTTTTTTATTAAGCGGATGGCTGAAGTAATCGTATTTAATAACTTGTTTACGATCGGTTTGGTATTGGAATAAGATATTATTGTTATAATCCCAAGCTAACCAAAGTTGTTGAAAGGCAATTAATGCGACTAAAACAGCTTTAATCCATAGATATTGTCGACCTTTGAATAATAGAACAATCGCAACTAATACGATAAATATTAAAACCGTGCTCATCCACCAGTGCCATTTACCTTGCATAAAGTGGTGAGAGTAAAGAAAAATTGCGATAGCTGGCAAGCTGGCTAACAGCAAAGAACGCAATGATAACTCAGCCAGATGCTGAATCATAAGCGCCACGATAATAGCTGCACTCATAGCCAAAATGTACACCCAACGTCTTTGCGGAATAGACATACCATTAAAAAAGCTGTCAAACCCATTAGTAAATGAACCAATTAAAAATATCCAAGACATAATAGCAAATAAGCGATAATAGTAATGTTTATAAAGTTTAAATTGCAATAGTGCGATAATCACTAATAAAGATAAGACGATATGAAAGCCGGACAAAAATGTTTGCTTTTCTGTATCGATTAAATTAACTAAAAATGGATAGTCTATAGGATTTTGTTTACGATCATTATGTAAAAATGAGCTGATTCCTGTGAAAAATCCCCAACTGCCGATAAAGGCACTAATAACTACCGTAATAATAGATGTATAAATCTTAGCTGCTCGAGTCATGATATCTGCTTTATAAACAAAGATGGTTCTATAAATACAATATGCACTAATAATAATCGCTTCATAATAACTGAAATAAAAATTAGACATTAACGTCAGAGCTAATCCTAAAATCAGTACACCGGCTTTACGTTCTCGAAATAACTTCTCTACTCCAAGCAAAGTAATAGGGAAGTAAATCATGACGTCTCCATAGAATGACCATGTGAAATTAAAGTAGAACATCACATTAGAAGCTGCATATAAGATACTGGCAATCGTTGCTGTATAGCGCTTTAAATGATAGTAACGCATTAAATAATAAGCCGCAATATAGGTTAAACAAGCTTTGAAAATAGCAAAGAATAACTGATTGCCTGGCCAAAATTCAATTATATGTGGATTCATTTGAAAGACATGTTCTGCTATCCAAACGAAAAAGAAATTAAGATAAGTTAAGGGCGAAGTCGAATAGTAATATGCTAAATCCGTCATATAATCTCCGCCCAAGCCAAATGAAATATCATAAAAGCTGGATAAACTTGTAATGTGATTATATAAATACATTTGAAACGGCATCATTTGTCTAAAGCCGTCGCCTTCACCGCTGAAAATTAAATCGTGTCGGAAGACCGAATTGAATGCAGGAAGGAAAAAAATCAGCATGAGCACAACACTCACAGCACTAATTTTTAGGAAACGTAAAACTTGGTAACTAAAGAATGATTTCATCTATAGTCGCTCCTGAAATTAATTTGTAGTATGTATACTTAATATAACTAATTATTCGATATACCCATTTTATAGTAAAGGTTAACTTATTTTCATCTATAAAGTACTATTCCAACATTAAAAAAGTGTTAACATAACAGTATAGTATCGAATTATTTGTCAAATTTTTGCGAATATAGTTAATCAAGAATGATTAAGATTTCTATGGGTATACTATCATAGAGGGATTTTAAGGAGGTAACTAATAATATGGTTGAAGTAAAAAATGAAGCTGGAATAACTAAAATTGCAGACAATGTAGATAGAGTGGCAGCACTTGAATTTTCATTTGTAGATGATCTGCTTGCTTTAGGAATCAAACCAGCGGCTATTGCTGATGACGGGAGTAAAGAAAACCTGTTTGAAGCGATGAGAGATAAAGTTGGGGACTATATCTCAGTCGGGCATAGAAGTAATCCTGATTTAGAAAGAATTAAAGATGCAGAGCCTCAACTCATTATCGCAGATGGTCAACGCCATCACGAAATTTATAGAGATTTACAAAAAATTGCACCAACAATTTTATTAGAAAGTTTTGAAGGTGATTATAAAGAGAGCTTGAAAATCTTCGAAACGATTGGAAAAGCAATCTCTAAAGAGCAGTTAGCTAAACGCTATGTAGCAATTTTCCAACAAAAAATTAATCAACTTGATGAGAAGGTTTCAATTGATACTAATTTATCAACTTTAGCAGCAGTAGTCACAGATGATTACATTGTCGGACACGATGCAAATAGTTTCGTCGGCCAATTTTTAAAACGTTTAGGCTTTAAATCTGCTATTACACAAGCAGATTCTAACAAATATCCTGAATACAAGGATGGGCCTTACCTCAAGGTAACTGACGAGCAATTATTAGAATTGAACCCTGAACGCTTAATTCTAATGGTTGATAAAGAAGATGAAGATGCGCTTGAAAAATTACGCCAATCAGAAGTATATAATACGATTAATGCTAAGAAAAATAATCGAATTCATATTGTAAACCGTGAGTTATGGGCAAAAACACGCGGTATTATGGCTGCTGAGTTTATTATTGATGAAATCGTCAATTTTAAAGAAGGCTAAATATGAATAAGCAAGATTGAATGAACCATAAAGCTGGAGAGGTTGATACAACTTCTTCGGCTTTATTTTTTATGGAAAGGTTAACTTGCAACTTTAAAAGGGTATTTTAATAATATTAAATTAAAAAATACTGCGGGGCGATTAAAATGGAATACGAAATTAAGCATTTAGATACAACCCAGGTAATAGGTATATTAAGTAAATATGCTACGATGCAAGATGCACAGCAAGGATTACCGCAAGCTTGGGCGAATTTCAACGTGTCTGATCAACCTGAAACGTTAAAAGCTATTAGCAATGATAAACTGCAAGGTTTTTTAGGCATTGTAATTCCTACTGAAAATGGAATGAATTATTTAATTGCGGTGACTTCAGATAAAAAATCTGCTGCTGGATTATATCCGTATACTCTGCCTGAAGGAAATTATATAGTAGCTGATGCGATAGGGCCTTTACCATATACGCTACAAAAAACAACAGAGCGACTATATAACCCCGATGTCCTATCTGATTTAGGCTATCAATATCGCAATGCCCCAGGTATTGAACTTTATCCACACGGAAATACAGACGCTGATGATTATGTGGCACAAGTATGGGTGCCGATTGAAAATTAAGAGATAAGATGAAGGGTTGGAAAGATTGTTGTTCCAACCCTTGATTCATACCCTGGCAGTGGTTATTTGAATAGAAAATGCATCTATATGATTTCAATTCCTTGCTCCTCAATTATACGGCACTTAACTTGTGAGAGATTACTATCACTGATGAGTTGATTAAAGTCACTTAGGTTACCTATTTTTGCTACAACAATTTTATCAATTTTACTACTATCTGCAGTTAAATATTTTTCTTGGGTGATATTGAGAATCCGACGTCTTGTTTCAACTTCTTCAATGTTATAATCCGTGACTCCATGTGAAACTGAAATTCCGCTGCAACAAAAGAACCCTTTATTGATATTCAACCTTTCGAAATTAAATAGAAAATCAAATTGTGTTAACGATTGTTCGGAAGCTCTAACTTTACCTCCAATAGAAATCAGCGTATGGTTTTGGTTAATGCATTGAACTAAAACTGGTATCGAATTCGTTATAATTGTTAAATTTTCTTTAGTATCTAACATTTTAGCAATTTGCAAAGTAGTTGAGCCGCTGTCTAAGAATATACAATCCCCATTTTTTATTTTGCTGAGTGCTTTTTTAGCAATTACCATTTTTTCAGACAAATGTCTTTCTAACCGACGTTCGATTTCTGACTCCCCATTAGTCTCTTTATTAATACGAATACCGCCATATTCCTTTAGTACTAATTCATCTTTAACTAACTGCTGGACATCTCTTCTCAAAGTTTCCATCGATATTTCCAAATCTTTATGTAGTGTTTTTAATTCTAAAAATTCATATTGTGCTAATTGATTCATTATTTCAGTACGACGTTCTGCAGGTAACAACACATCCAGCCCCTTTATTCTTTTTAATTGAAATATACCACATTTATACGTGTATCCCTACAAAGTTAGTAATAAGTTTGTCAAAAGTTAATCAACACTTACACATTGTTAACGTTAGCTTAATATTCATTCTCTATACTTTGGTTATATCAATTTAGGAGGTGCGGATGGTGTTAGAAGTGAAAAATGTTAGTAAGAAATTTGACGATAATGAAGTACTGAAAAATATAAATTTAGATATTGAAAATGGTGAAATTATTGCTTTATTAGGACCAAGCGGTTGTGGGAAAACAACATTGCTCAATATGATTCTCGGATTAACGGAAGTTACTGAAGGTGAAATTTATTACAATGGAAAACCTGTGCATAATGTACCGATGAAGAAAAGAGGATTTAATATAGTCTTTCAAGATTATTGTTTATTTCCACATTTAAATGCACGAGAAAATATTTTGTATGGTTTGAAAAATACTCAAAAAAATACTGATACTAAAGAAATAACTGACTTAATAGAACTTCTTGATTTAAGACCACATCTAGATAAGAAAATTCATGAACTTTCTGGCGGTCAAAAACAGCGTGTTTCAATTGCTCGGACAATTGTAATGGAACCTAAAGTTTTGTTGATGGATGAACCTTTGAGCGCATTAGATGGAATGATTAAAGAACGTATTAAAGACATGATTATTAAAGTGGCCAAATCATTATCGCTGACAACAATTATTGTTACACATGATCCAGAAGAAGCACTGACAATGGCTGATAAAATTGTGGTGATAGAAGACGGGAGAATTGCACAGTATGATTCTCCGGATATGATTATTAAGCAACCGGCTAATCACTTTGTAAAAAAATTCATTTTGAATCAACTTGAGATTAAACGTCATAATATTTATGCATTATTTGGTGAACAACATGGCGCATAAATTATGGAGTCAACGTATTATACAAATTTTAATCTTTGTATTTTTTACCGTATTTTTAGTACTGCCGGTAGTAGTACTGCTAGGCCGTTCAATTATCGCAGATGGCCATATCAGTAATATGTATTTTAAAGAAGTATTATCTAATCCAGATATTACAACGGCACTCATGCGAAGTATGAAACTTTCATTAATAACAGCCGTCATAACGAGTGTTTTAGCTTTTTTTGCTGCATATGCTATACAAACAACAGCCATTCGTCCATGGTTAAAGCGTTATTCCAATAGCATGATAATCTTACCAATGCTAGTTCCGACAATCACTTATGGATTTTTGCTGATGTACTTGTTTGGAAATGAAGGGATTATTGCTAAGTTAATTGGAAAGCCTTTATTTACGATATATGGTGAAAACGGCATGCTGATAGGATATGTAATTTATACGTTGCCGGCTGCTTTTATCATCATTAATAATGCATTCCAGTATATTGATCAACGATTTTATTATATCTCTCAGCTTATGCAAGATAACGGAATACGCAGATTTTATCATACAATTTTGAGACCAATGTTAATTCCTATAGGGAATGCGTTTGTTTTATCATTTATATTAAGTTTCACCGACTTCGGTATACCCGCTTCAATAGGCGCAGACGATACCACAATCTCCATCTTGTTATATCAAACAATTTTAGGCTCAATTCCTAAATTCGCACAAGGTGCAGTGATTGCGTTTGTCATGTTAATACCTGCACTATTCGGCTTTATTTTCTTAGCTGTTATAGAAAGATGGAATGTCAGTCACCAAGCCTCAGGGCGTCATCAGGCGGAAAGACGGCCAGTGCACGACATTATCATCAGTATACTTTTATTTGTATTATCCACATGTATATTAAGTGTCTTCCTTGTAATGATTGTGGTACCTTTTACTGAAAATTACCCATATAAAATTGGCTTTACCCTCAAAAATATCGTGGCACTGTTTAAAGATGAAATTTTAATTCATGTTTATATACAATCTGTGTTTGTAGCAATTTGTACAGCAATATTTGGTACTGTCATTGCGTTTTTCAGCGCAGTAATTAATAGCAGGACAAAATTGAAGGGTAGAAAAGCTATTAATCTGGTAGCAATGTTGACAAATACGGTTCCTGGCATGATTCTTGGACTTTCCTATTTATTATTTTTCCAAGGAAGCTCAATTAAAGGGACATTTTTAATTGTAATATTAAGCATTATTGTTCATTACTTTACAACTCCCTATTTAATGGCAAAAGGAGCGATGGATAAATTAGATCAATCATGGGATATTACGAGTTCTTTGTTGCAAGACAGCTGGTTCGAAACCATATTTAAAATAATACTACCAAACATGAAATCTACGGTTATTGAAATCATGAATTACTATTTTATTAATGCAATGGTGACAATTAGTGGTGTCATCTTCTTGGTTTCTACTTCAACGCAAATTGTTTCAACTCAAATCAATCAATTACAACATTTTAATCGTTTCACAGACATTTTTATTCTCTCTATTTTAATTTTACTTACTAATTTAGCAGTCAGATTTGTAAGTGCTATGTGGTTACGTTATGAAAAAAGGAGGGAAATGTCGTGAAAATTAAACTTATTATATTTGGCATCATCTGTGCAGTGCTATTATATTTTTCATATGCAGGATTAGGAGCTTCGTCTGATAAAGTGATTATTCAAACTAACGCTGACGAAGAAGCTATCGCAGCCATGGAAACTGCTTTAAATAACCACGGTTATAGAGGAGAATATATTGTTCAACCACAATCCACTTCTGAGCTCGGCGGAAAAATTATGGCTGAAGGTGAAAATATCGATGCCGATATCGTTACGCAAGCCAGTTATTATTTAGAAAGTGCTCAGAAAGAACACCATATGTTTGTTCCTCTTCATTCCTCTATGAATCAACAAGAAATTAAAAAATATCCTGATTATATGACGCCAATTTTAGGGAACATGGGCTCTCTTTTTGTAAATACTAAAGTATTGAAAGAAAAACATTTACCAGTGCCTGAAAGTATAAAAGATTTAACAAAACCAGAATATAAAAATGAAATCTCATTTCCGAATATTATGGATTCTTCGACAGGATGGCTTCTCTTACAAGGCGTTATAAGCGAGTATGGAGACCATGAAGGTCAGCAAATTATTAAAAAATTAATTGTAAATGCAGGCCCTCATTTAGAAAGTTCAGGTTCAGGTCCGCTTAAGAAAGTTCAATCTGGGGAAGCAGCAGTAGGAGCGGGTTTAAGAAACCAAGCGATTGATGCCGAGAAAGATGGAGAGCCTATAAAATATATTGATCCAACTGAAGGGAACTTTTCATTAACAGAAGCTGCTGCAGTGGTGAGAAAAGATGGTAAAAAGCAACAAAAGGCAGAAAAAATGGTTGAAGTTATTCAAAAATATGGACGCAAAGATTTATTAAAAGAATATCCAGTACCCTTATATAAAGGCGAGAAAGTTTCTAAAGAAATGCAACCTAGCCATCCTAAAGAATGGAAAACACCTTTAAATGTAGATTTATTAGATAAACATCAAACGATTTTTAATAATGCTAAGAAAGAAGCAGAAGTGGAAAAAGCTGAAAAGTAAAGGAGCATTCAAAAATGACGCAAAAATATAAATTGTTAACACCAGGGCCATTAACAACAACAGATACAGTCAAGCAGAAAATGTTGGAAGATAGATGCACATGGGATTCAGATTATAAACAGCTTACGCAAGATATTCGTCATAGATTGTTGAAAGTAGCAGAAGTTTCTGAAGGTAACTATACTGCTGTTTTACAACAAGGAAGCGGTAGTTTTGTAGTAGAAAGCGTATTACAAACAGTATTAGGGAAAGATGACCATGTTCTGATTATAAGCAATGGTGCTTATGGGAACCGTATGATCGACATGGCAAAAGCCATTGGAAAAAGAGTAACCGAAATGCGCATTCCGTATAATACTGTACCAGATTTTGAAAAAGTAGAAGCGCTTATTAAACAAGATCAATCTCTTACACATATTGCGATGGTACACTGTGAAACAACTACGGGTATTTTAAATCCTTTAGAACCTTTGTCTGAAATAGGAAAACGTCATAACGTTTCTTTAATTATTGATGCGATGAGCAGCTTTGGCGGTATCCCGATGAACGTTGAAAAATTAAATATTGATTATTTAATAAGCAGCGCTAATAAATGTATTCAAGGTGTTCCTGGCTTTGGTTTTGTCGTCGCTAAGCAATCGAAATTAGAGCAAACAAAAGGGAATGCAAATAGTATAGCTTTAGACTTATTTGAACAGTGGAAAGTGATGGATAGAGATGGTAAATGGCGCTTTACTTCGCCAACTCATGTCGTTGCTGCCTTTCAAGAAGCGTTAATCGAATTGGAAGAAGAAGGTGGTGTAGCTACAAGATATCAACGCTATTCAGAAAACAATCATTATATAATTGAAAGCTTAAAAAAGATGAACTTTCAAGCTTATATTGATGCTGAACATCAGTCGCCGATTATTACCACTTTCTTATATCCTGACAAAGACTTTGATTTTGAAGATTTTTATCAATATATGAAGGAAGCAGGCTTTGTATTATATCCAGGTAAATTAATGGATACGCCATCATTCAGAGTTGGAAATATTGGTGACTTGCATCATAAAGACTTTCTTTTATTAGCAGACAACATTCAAAAATATATGAAAGAAAGGAATTGATTTCATGTTAAACAAAATAGAAGGTGTTATTTTTGATTGGGCAGGTACGATGATTGATTTTGGTTGTTTTGCGCCCGTTCATGTTTTCATAGATATTTTCAAAGATGCAGGCATAGATGTGACGATTCAAGAAGCAAGAGAACCTATGGGTATGTTGAAACGAGATCACATTCAAGCAATGTTGGAAATGCCGAGAATCCAATCACTTTGGGAAGAAAAATATGGTCAGAAAGCAACTGAAACCGACATCGATCGACTTTATGAAAAATTTGAAAGTCAATTGATGCAGACATTAGAAAATTTCACAACGCCTATTCAAGGTGCTGTTGATACGGCGAATTGGTTGAAAGCTAAAGGAATTAAAGTAGGGTCTACTACTGGTTATACTAAAGAAATGATGGAAGTAGTGAAACCTAACGCAGCATTGCAAGGTTATCAACCAGATAATGTAGTAACGGCTGATATGGTCGGAGGCTTCGGCAGACCTTATCCTTATATGATATTTAAGAATATGGAAGATTTAGAAATTCAAAGTGTCAAGCATGTATTGAAAGTCGGAGATACTGTGTCTGATATCCAAGAAGGTGTCAATGCAGGTGTCATTACGGTAGGCGTAATAAAAGGAAGTTCAATTGCCGGCTATAACGAAGAAGATTGGCGAAAGCTTTCTGAAGATAAAAGAGTAGAAATTGGTACGAAAGTAAAAGAAAAATTTGAAGCTAACGGCGCAGATTATATTATCTACAGTATTGAAGAACTGCCGGGATTAATTGAAGAAATAAATAGTTGATGGAAATTTTCCGCATGCATCTCTTTTGATGTTTTGCGGATTTTTAATTTTTTTCAACAAAATAGAAGTATAGTATAATTAAGAGAATCTGAAAGGATCAATAAAGTAATATTGAAAGGTGATGAAAGATGGTTATTCAATGGTATCCAGGACACATGGCGAAAGCTAAACGTGAAGTGTCGGAACAACTTAAGAAAGTGGATGTGGTATTTGAATTAGTGGACGCACGTATTCCGTATAGTTCGCGTAACCCGATGATTGATGAAGTTATTCAAAATAAACCAAGAGTGGTTATTTTAAATAAAAAAGATATGGCTAATTTAAGTGAAATTGCAAAATGGGAAGAATATTTCCGAAATAAAGGCTATTATCCAGTAGCCGTAGATGCTAAGCATGGCAAAGGACTTAAACAAGTAGAACAAGCAGCAATTGAAGCGACAAAAGAAAAGTTCGAACGCGATAAAGCTAAAGGTTTAAAACCGCGCGCTATTCGTGCCATGATTGTCGGTATTCCTAATGTTGGCAAGTCAACACTTATTAATAAATTGGCGAACAGAGCGATTGCGAAGACAGGCAATACACCAGGCGTTACGAAACAGCAGCAATGGATTAAAGTCGGTAAATCCTTACAGTTGTTAGATACACCAGGAATTCTTTGGCCTAAATTCGAAGATCAGACTGTGGGTAAAAAATTAAGTCTGACAGGTGCAATTAAAGATAGTATTGTGCATCTAGACGATGTTGCGATTTATGGATTAGAATTCTTCAAAGCGCATGATCTAGCGGCCTTGCAACAACATTTTAATGTTGATTTGGATGCCGAAGCGGAAAACTTAGAATGGTTTGATGCGATTGGGCGCAGAAGAGGGGCGTTGCAACGCGGTAATGAAGTAGATTATGAAACAGTAATTGATTTAATTATAAATGATATGCGTAATGGTAAATTAGGCACACATAGTTTTGATATTTATAAAGAAATGGCAGACGAGATTAAATAATGAGCTATTCTATCAAAGAAGTAAAAGAACTATTAAATGATATTCAAGATTTACAAACATTAGAAGCATCAGAATGGAATCAGGATGAACGTAAAGGCGTGCAGCAAGCCATATCTCGTCGTAAGAAACAGTTGGAGAAAGAAGCTGATATGGTTGCGCATTATGAAGAGATGACGCAATATGAAGCGGCTATATTACAAGAACAGCCGGACGCAGTGATTTGCGGTATTGATGAAGTCGGACGCGGACCATTAGCAGGACCAGTAGTAGCTTGTGCAGTCATTTTGAACGCTGATCATGCCTATTACGGGTTAGATGACTCTAAAAAGGTAAGTGCAGCGAAGCGTCAGAACTTAGCAGAAGCCTTAATTGAAGGAACTGCCGCTTATGCTTACGGCAAAGCAAGTCCAGAAGAAATTGATGATTTAAATATCTATCAAGCAACACAAGTCGCAATGATGCGTGCTATAGAAAATTTAGCCATTTCACCAACCCATTTATTAATAGATGCTATGAAGCTGCCGTTAGATATCGCGCAGACATCGATTATTAAAGGTGATGCTAAAAGTGTATCCATAGCTGCTGCAAGTATCTTAGCTAAAGAGCACAGAGATGCATACATGCACCAGCTTGCTGAACAGCATCCTGGTTATGATTTTGAGCACAATGTAGGATATGGAACAAAGGCACATTTGGAAGGTATCCAACAATTTGGTGTAATACCTGAACATAGAAAAACCTTTGAACCGATCAAATCGATAGTTCAGGAGAAAAAAGATGATTTCTAGAAAAATGTTGAGTAACGTTGTGTAATATACTATCTATGATGAAATCTGTGTCAAATAGTAACAAACTCTTTTGGCGCAAGGTTTCAGGCTTTAATCCAAATTTTAACAAAATTGACAAAAAGAGCCTCTTTCAGTTTACAATAGCGCTTACATTTTCTATAATTAACAATGTACTTAACCTAAGAAACAGGAGGATGGAGAATGAATATCCACGAGTATCAAGGAAAACAAATCTTTCGTTCTATGGGCGTTCCCGTTCCAGAAGGACGTGTAGCATTCACTGCAGACGAAGCAGTGGAAAAAGCTAAAGAATTAGACACTGATGTTTATGTTGTAAAAGCACAAATCCACGCTGGGGGTAGAGGTAAAGCTGGCGGCGTTAAAATCGCAAAGTCATTATCTGAAGTGGAAACTTATGCTAACGAATTACTTGGGAAACAACTTGTAACTCACCAAACTGGCCCAGAAGGTAAAGAAGTTAAACGTTTATATATCGAAGAAGGCGCTGATATTAAGAAAGAATATTATGTCGGCTTCGTAATCGACCGTGCAACTGACCGTGTTACTTTGATGGCGTCTGAAGAAGGCGGAACTGAAATTGAAGAAGTAGCGGCTAAATCTCCGGAAAAAATCTTTAAAGAAACAATCGACCCTGTTGTTGGTTTAGCACCATTCCAAGCGCGTCGTATTGCTTTCAATATTAATATTCCGAAAGAATCAATCAACAAAGCAGCTAAATTCTTAATTTCTTTATACAACGTGTTTATCGAAAAAGATTGCTCAATCGTTGAAATCAACCCACTAGTATTAACTGGTGCAGGCGATGTAATCGCATTAGATGCTAAAATCAACTTTGACGATAACGCTTTATTCAGACACAAAGATATTCTAGAATTACGTGACTTAGAAGAAGAAGATCCAAAAGAAATCGAAGCTTCTAAATATGATTTATCTTATATCGCTTTAGATGGCGACATCGGCTGTATGGTTAATGGTGCCGGGTTAGCTATGGCGACTATGGATACTATCAATCATTTTGGCGGAAATCCTGCAAACTTCTTAGACGTAGGAGGCGGCGCTACGAAAGAAAAAGTTACTGAAGCATTCAAAATCATTTTAGGTGATGACAACGTTAAAGGTATTTTCGTTAATATCTTCGGTGGAATCATGCGTTGTGATGTTATTGCAGAAGGTATCGTAGCAGCAGTTAAAGAAGTCGACTTGACATTACCTTTAGTGGTACGTCTTGAAGGTACTAATGTTGAAATCGGTAAACAAATCTTAAAAGATTCAGGTTTAGCAATTGAGCCAGCAGCAACTATGGCTGAAGGCGCTCAAAAAATTGTCAAACTTGTCAAAGAAGTCTAAGGAAAGGATGAGACACTAAGATGAGCGTATATGTTGATAAGAATACAAAAGTAATCGTACAAGGTATCACAGGGTCTACAGCCCTTTTCCATACAAAACAAATGCTTGAGTATGGTACTCAAATCGTTGCAGGTGTTACGCCTGGCAAAGGTGGACAAGTTGTAGAAGGTGTACCTGTATTTAATACAGTAGAAGAAGCGAAAGAAGAAACTGGTGCAAATGTTTCAGTAATTTATGTTCCAGCTCCATTTGCAGCAGATGCGATTTTAGAATGTGCGGATGCAGATTTAGATTTAGCAATCTGTATTACTGAACACATTCCTGTTTTAGATATGGTTAAAGTTGTTCGTTATTTAGAAGATAAAAACACTCGTTTAATCGGACCTAACTGCCCAGGTGTTATTTCTCCTGATGATTGTAAAATCGGAATTATGCCTGGTTATATCCATAAAAGAGGTCACGTCGGCGTAGTATCACGTTCTGGTACATTAACTTACGAAGCTGTACATCAATTGACTGAAGAGGGTATTGGTCAATCATCAGCTGTTGGTATCGGTGGCGACCCAGTTAACGGTACTAACTTTATCGATGTATTAGATGCATTTAATAAAGATCCTGAAACAAAAGCTGTTGTAATGATTGGTGAAATCGGCGGTACTGCTGAAGAAGAGGCTGCTGAATGGATCAGCAAAAATATGACTAAACCAGTTGTAGGATTCATTGGTGGTCAAACAGCTCCTCCAGGTAAACGTATGGGTCACGCTGGTGCGATTATTTCTGGCGGTAAAGGTACTGCAAAAGAAAAAATCAAAACATTGAACGAAAATGGCGTGAAAACAGCAGATACTCCTTCTGAAATCGGTTCTACTTTAATTGAAGCGGCTAAAGAAGCAGGTATCTACGAAGATTTATTAACAGTCAAAAAAGACTCTTAATTTAAATTCACATTATTATTCATTATTGAAAGCATGGATTTGCACGGATAAGTGCAAATCTGTGCTTTTTGTTATTTAAGTCGAGTAAACTTATCAGTTTTATGAGTTATAAGAAGTGCCATATACAATAGTAGAAACTCGACAACTGAGTTTTATAAAGAATAAGTAACTACTTTGAGAATGACGGCTGACAAGGTATAATAAATATTAAACTTTATAGAAAGTAGGAAATTTATGACACAACACGAATCAACTCTAGAACTCCTAAAACTCCGTTATGCTGGCTATACAACACAGCAATTGATACGGCTCTTCAAATTCTGTCCTCTTTTTTTACGCTTAAGTCCCTCAGATAAAATGACAAATCTTCGACAATTTACTTATACAAGCAAGATACGAAATCCTGCTGCTTATCTCACACGTTATTCTGCACTAAGTATTTCTACTATCCTAAACAACCTCGATCAACATGGCGTGAAATATATTTCTATTTACGATGCAGCCTATCCACGTTTGTTAAAAGAAATCTATGATCCTCCGTTTATCCTATTTTATAAAGGCAATATTGAATTGCTCCAGCATACTCATTTCTTAGGAGTAGTCGGCTCCAGACAATCGACAGCTTATACCGCCCATGCACTTTCTTTTTTATTTTCACATATTTCTACATCGCAACTTACTATTGTCTCTGGTTTAGCCACTGGGGCAGACAGTGAAGCCCATCTTTCAGCACTTCAAAACCAACTCCCTACAATTGGTGTCTTGGCATTCGGCCATGCACATCACTATCCCAAATCGAATTTGCATCTTAGAAATGAAATAGAAGAAAAAGGTTTGACTCTCAGTGAGTATATTCCTGAAGATGAACCGCGCAAATTTAAATTTCCTGAAAGAAATCGACTCATCAGCGGACTTTCGCAAGGTGTGTTGGTGACTGAGTCGAAGGAGAGAAGCGGTGCACAAATTACCATTGATTTAGCATTACAGCAAAACCGCAATGTCTATGTTCTGCCTGGCAGTATTTTTCAAGAATTGACCAAAGGGAATTTGAAACGTGCGCAAGAAGGTGCAACTATTGTGTTAGAAATCGATGATATATTAGCAGATTATAATTGTGAAATTCATTGTAAATGGATGAGTACTTTCAAGTAAATGAAGCAATAAATTGAATTGCTGCTAAATTAATATATTGACAAATGTAAAATAAACCGTTTATCATTTATCTTTGTAACAAGGATGCTATTAATGAATGCAAGGGGGAATCTGCTTTGGCTGATAATTTAGTCATAGTTGAGTCGCCTGCAAAAGCTAAAACAATTGAAAAATATTTAGGGAAAAGATATAAAGTAATCGCATCAATGGGGCATGTCAGAGATTTGCCAAGAAGCCAAATGGGCGTTGATGTTGAAGATGATTTTGAACCCAAATATATTACTATTCGCGGCAAAGGACCGGTCGTAAAAGAATTAAAAAGACATGCTAAAAAAGCAAAGAAAATCTTTTTAGCGAGTGACCCCGACCGTGAAGGAGAAGCGATTGCATGGCACTTAGCGAATATCTTAGATTTAGATGAAAATGCAAAGAATCGTGTAGTATTTAATGAAATCACTAAAGATGCAATAAAGGAAAGTTTTAAGACACCAAGAGGAATTGAATTGAACCTCGTTGATGCACAGCAAGCACGCCGTATTGTAGATAGACTTGTGGGTTATAATATTTCTCCAGTGTTATGGAAGAAAGTTAAAAAAGGTCTGTCAGCAGGTCGTGTGCAATCTTTAGCCTTACGTCTTATTATTGACCGTGAAAATGAAATCAGAAACTTTAAACCAGAAGAGTATTGGAAAATCGAAGGTAATTTCCGTTATAAGAAATCTACTTTTAGTGCCAAATTCTTACATTATAAAAACAAACCTTATAAATTAAATAATAAAGATGACGTCAAGTTTATTACTGATCAATTAGACGGTAACGAATTTGAAGTGACTAAAGTAACGAAGAAAGAGAAAAAGCGTAATCCAGCTAATCCTTTTACGACTTCTACACTTCAACAAGAAGCTTCTAGAAAGTTGAACTTCAAAGCT
This sequence comes from Staphylococcus debuckii, assembly GCF_003718735.1. Lineage (NCBI taxonomy): Bacteria > Bacillati > Bacillota > Bacilli > Caryophanales > Staphylococcaceae > Staphylococcus > Staphylococcus debuckii. The sequence goes on from NZ_CP033460.1 coordinate 1,334,441, forward strand.
AGAAAAACGATGATGATTGCACAGCAATTATATGAAGGTATTGATTTGAAGAAACAAGGTACAGTTGGTTTGATTACGTATATGCGTACCGATTCAACACGTATTTCAGCAGGCGCCAAAGCCGAAACGAAAGAATTTATTACTGAGAAGTACGGTAAAGATTATATCTCTCATCGTAAAGCAGCGGCAGGTAAACAAGGCGATCAAGATGCCCATGAGGCGATTCGCCCAACGAAGACATTACGTACACCTGCTGACATGAAACCATACTTAACACGTGACCAATATCGCCTCTATAAATTAATTTGGGACCGCTTCGTAGCAAGTCAAATGGCACCTGCAGTTCTAGATACTGTAGCTATGGATATTGAACAAAAAGACGTGAAGTTCCGTGCCAACGGACAAACGATTAAATTTAAAGGATTCATGACTTTATATGTAGAATCCAAAGAAGGAGAAGAAGAGAAGAACAATAAACTTCCAGTGATTGCAGAAGGTGAAAAGGTAACAGCTACAGATATTGAACCGACACAACACTTTACACAACCACCTCCAAGATTTACTGAGGCGCGTTTAGTTAAAACGTTGGAAGAATTGAAAATCGGACGACCTTCTACGTACGCACCGACTTTGGATACTATTCAAAAACGTAATTACGTTAAAATGGAAAGCAAACGCTTTGTTCCAACTGAACTTGGTGAAATCGTGCATGAACAAGTGAAAGAATACTTCCCAGAAATAATCGATGTTGATTTCACTGTAAATATGGAAACATTATTGGATAAAATTGCTGAGGGCGACATTAAATGGAGAGAAGTTGTCGGTAATTTCTACGGCGGTTTCGAAAAAGATGTCGAACGTGCTGAGCAAGAAATGGAAAAAATTGAAATTAAAGATGAACCTGCCGGCGAAGATTGTGAAGTATGCGGTTCTCCAATGGTAATTAAAATGGGTCGTTATGGTAAATTCATGGCATGTTCAAACTTCCCGGATTGCCGCAATACGAAAGCAATCGTCAAAGAAATCGGCGTTAAATGTCCGAAATGTGATGATGGCCAAGTCGTTGAACGTAAATCTAAAAAAGGCAGAGTCTTCTACGGCTGCTCTAATTATCCTGAATGCGACTTTATCTCATGGGATAAACCAGTCGGCAGAAGCTGTCCAAAATGCGACCATTATTTAGTAGAACGTAAAAAAGGCCGCTCAAGCCAAGTAATTTGTTCAAATTGTGATTATAAAGAAGAAGTTCAAAAATAGAATGTGAAGATGTGAGAGGTTGGACAATTAAGTCGATATTGCTGATGTCCTACCTCTTTTCATCTGAATGAGGAGGATTTATTTATGGCAGATACAGTAGTCAATGTAGTCGGAGCTGGATTAGCAGGTTCCGAAGCAGCGTATCAGCTTGCGCAAAGAGGCATTAAAGTGAATTTAATTGAAATGCGTCCGGTAAAGCAAACACCTGCGCATCATACAGATAAATTTGCAGAACTGGTATGTTCTAATTCGTTACGCGGTAATTCGCTTACAAATGCTGTAGGCGTATTGAAAGAAGAAATGCGTCGTTTAGATTCATTAATTATCAAAGCGGCAGATACTGCGCGCGTTCCAGCTGGCGGTGCATTAGCTGTAGACCGTCATGATTTTGCCGGATTTATTACAGACACTTTGAAATCTCATCCTAACGTGAACGTTATCAATGAAGAAATTGAATCTATTCCTGAAGGTTATACGATTATTGCGACAGGTCCTTTAACAACTGAAGGTCTTGCTAAAGAAATAGTTGAGATTACAGGCGAAGACCAGTTGTATTTCTATGATGCAGCAGCACCTATTATTGAGAAAGACTCTATTGATATGAATAAAGTCTATTTGAAATCACGTTATGATAAAGGTGAAGCAGCTTATTTGAACTGTCCGATGACAGAGGAAGAATTCGACCGTTTTTACGATGCTGTTTTAGCAGCTGAGGCAGCACCTGTTAATGAATTTGAAAAAGAAAAATACTTTGAAGGATGTATGCCGTTTGAAGTTATGGCTGAACGCGGCCGTAAAACGTTATTATTCGGACCGATGAAACCAGTAGGGTTAGAAGATCCTAAGACAGGAAAACGACCATTTGCAGTAGTACAATTGCGTCAAGACGATGCAGCAGGAACGTTGTATAATATTGTCGGATTCCAGACACATTTAAAATGGGGTGCTCAAAAAGAAGTCATCCGTTTAATTCCTGGCTTAGAAAATGTAGATATTGTGCGTTATGGTGTGATGCATCGTAATACCTTTATCAACTCACCAGACGTTTTATCTGAAACTTACCAACTCAAAGGTCATGATAAAGTATATTTCGCAGGCCAAATGACAGGTGTAGAAGGCTATGTAGAAAGTGCAGCAAGCGGTTTAGTCGCAGGCATTAACGTAGCACATAAACTTCAAGATAAAGCCGAAGTCATCTTCCCGCGTGAAACTATGATAGGCAGTATGGCTTATTATATTTCGCACGCTAACAATAATAAGAACTTCCAACCGATGAATGCTAACTTTGGTTTAGTACCTTCATTAGAAAAAAGAATTAAAGATAAAAAAGAGCGTTATGAACAACAAGCAAATCGAGCATTAACGTATTTAGAGAATTTTAAGCAAACTTTGTGATAAATTATGAATATTTTGATAAAATTAGATTTGTGTTTAGAAAGCGTTTGCGATTTCGAGACGTAAATCACTGCAGCTCCCTCTGTCCATATGCTACAATGCAAATGATGGAGGGGTTTTTATTGAATAAAATCCAAGAGTCTTTTTTATACATGTTAAAGGTAGAACGCTTTTTTTCTAAGCATACGTTAAAGTCTTACCACGATGATTTAGTTCAATTTAATACATTTTTAGAACACGAGCATTTGAAATTAAAAACTTTTGAATATAAAGATGCTAGAAATTATTTGTCATTTTTATATTCAAAAGGCTTGAAAAGAACTACAGTTTCCCGTAAAATTTCTGCGTTACGTTCTTTCTACGAATTTTGGATGACACAAGACGATACAGTCGTTAATCCTTTTGTACAGCTTGTTCACCCTAAGAAAGAACAATATCTGCCTCATTTTTTCTACGAAGAAGAAATGAGTGCTTTATTTGAAACTGTAGAAGCGGATGGTCACAAAGGTTTGCGTGACCGCGTGATTTTAGAATTGTTGTACGGAACTGGCATACGGGTTTCAGAATTAGTGAACATCAAGTTAGAGGATCTCGATTTAAATTCACCTGGTGTTAAAGTGTTAGGTAAAGGTAATAAGGAACGGTTTATCCCGTTTGGAAATATGTGCAGAGAGAGTATTGAACGTTATATAGAATTATTTCCGCCGATTCAGAATGTGCCTCATGATTATTTGTTAGTCAATATGAAAGGCGGCCAAATTACTGAACGCGGCGTGCGATATGTTTTAAATGATATAGTGAAACGCACAGCAGGAGTGACAGATATACATCCGCATAAACTGCGTCACACATTTGCTACACATATGTTGAATGAAGGCGCTGATTTGCGAACAGTCCAATCTCTTCTCGGTCATGTCAACTTATCAACAACTGGTCGATATACGCATGTTTCAAATCAACAATTGCGTAAAGTTTATTTAAATGCACATCCTCGAGCTAAAAAGGAGAAATAATAATGAATAACTCAATTCATGCGACAACAATATTTGCTGTTAGACAAAATGGTCATGCCGCAATGGCCGGCGACGGTCAAGTTACGCTTGGCGAACAAGTAATTATGAAGCAGACAGCACGTAAAGTCCGCAGATTATATGACGGCAAAGTACTTGCCGGATTTGCAGGCAGCGTTGCAGATGCTTTTACACTTTTCGAAAAATTCGAAACTAAGTTGCAAGAATTCAGCGGTAATTTAGAACGTGCAGCAGTAGAACTTGCTCAAGAATGGAGAGGCGACAAGCAGTTGCGTCAACTTGAAGCAATGCTGATTGTGATGGACAAGAACTCTATTCTTGTAGTAAGCGGTACTGGTGAAGTAATTTCACCTGATGACGATTTAATCGCTATCGGCTCAGGCGGCAATTACGCTTTGAGTGCCGGACGTGCTTTGAAACGTCATACAGAAATGGCAGCAAAAGATATCGCACATGCAAGCTTAAAAGTCGCTTCAGAAATTTGTGTCTTCACAAATGACAACATTATTGTCGAAGAATTATAAGTATTCTTTTTGGAATATTAAACAACAATATTTTTCCTGAGAAATGGAAATGAGTAAATTTTGAAATATTGGAGGTTGAACGACGGATGGATGCTAGCGCAATCAAACTTACCCCAAAAGACATTGTCTCTCAATTAAACGAGTATATTGTCGGACAAAACGATGCTAAGAAAAAAGTAGCCATAGCTTTAAGAAACAGATATCGTCGCAGTCAATTAGATGAGGAATTGAAACAAGAAATTGTTCCGAAAAATATTTTGATGATCGGGCCGACTGGTGTAGGTAAAACAGAAATTGCCCGTAGAATGGCAAAAATTGTCGGTGCACCGTTTATTAAAGTAGAAGCAACTAAATTCACTGAAGTCGGCTATGTGGGTCGTGACGTAGAAAGCATGGTTCGTGATTTAGTGGACGTTGCAGTAAGACTTGTAAAAGAAGATAGAAAAGATAAAGTGAAAGATGAAGCAATTAAAAAAGCTAACGACAAATTAGTGAAATTGCTTGTACCGAGTATGAAAAAGAAAGCAAATCAAAATGCAGGAAATCCTTTCGAATCAATTTTCGGCGGCATGATGCCTAGCTTCGGTAACAACGAAGAGGAAGATGAAGAACCGCCGACTGAGGAAATCAAAACGAAACGTTCTGAAATCAAACGCCAATTACAAAATGGTGAATTAGAAGAAGAAAAAGTACGAATTAAGGTTGAACAAGATCCTGGTGCAATGGGAATGCTTGGTACAAATCAAAATCAACAAGTTCAAGATATGATGAATCAATTGATGCCGAAGAAAAAAGTAGAACGTGAAGTGCCAGTTAAATCAGCACGTAAAATCTTGGCTGATGAATATGCAGATGAATTAATCGATCATGAAACAGCTAACCAAGAAGCTTTAGAATTAGCAGAGCAGATGGGCATTATCTTTATCGATGAAGTAGATAAAGTGGCCAGCAATAATCAACAAGGCGGTCAAGACGTTTCAAGACAAGGCGTACAAAGAGATATCTTGCCGATTGTTGAAGGAAGTGTCGTGCAAACTAAATATGGCAGTGTCAACACTGAACATATGCTGTTTATCGGAGCAGGGGCTTTCCACGTATCAAAACCGAGCGATTTAATTCCAGAACTACAAGGCCGTTTCCCAATCAGAGTGGAATTAGATAGTTTATCAGTTGAGGATTTTGTGAATATTCTTAAAGAACCGAAATTATCATTGATTAAACAATATGAAGCGCTCTTGCAAACAGAAGAAGTGACGGTTAATTTCACGGATGAAGCGATTACACGTCTCGCTGAAATTGCTTATCAAGTCAACCAAGATACAGATAATATCGGAGCAAGACGTTTGCATACTATTTTAGAAAAAATGCTTGAAGATCTGTCGTATGAAGCACCTGGCATGCCGAACGCAGTGGTAGATATTACTGCACAATATGTTGATGATAAATTGAAATCTATTTCTACTAATAAAGATTTAAGTGCATTTATCTTATAACTTATAATCATAAATATAAAAGGAGAAGAAAAATGAGTTTACTTTTAAAAACGAGAGAATTAAATACACTGTTACAAAAACATAAAGGTATTGCTGTAGACTTTAAAGATGTTGCGCGCAAAATTAGTGAGGTTACTGTAACGAATGTATTTATCGTATCACGCAGAGGGAAAATTTTAGGTCATAGCTTAAATGAGTTGTTGAAAAGCAGCCGTATTAATCAAATGCTAGAAGATCGTCATATTCCAAGCGCATATACTGACAAATTAATGGACGTAAAACAAACGATATCTAATATTGGTATCGATGATGATTTATCAGTTTTCCCTCCTGAAAACAGAGACACATTTATTGATAGCAAAACAACAATTTTCCCAGTATTAGGCGGCGGTGAAAGACTAGGTACACTTGTACTAGGACGTGTGTCTGATGATTTCACAGATAATGACTTAGTATTAGGCGAATATGCTGCAACGGTATTAGGTATGGAAATCTTACGTGAAAAACACAGTGAATTAGAACAAGAAGCTCGTGATAAAGCAGCAATCAACATGGCAATCAATTCTTTATCTTACTCAGAAAGAGAAGCCATTGAACATATCTTTGAAGAGCTTGGCGGAAAAGAAGGCTTATTAATCGCCTCTAAAGTAGCAGACCGAGTAGGCATTACTCGTTCAGTGATTGTAAATGCTTTGCGTAAATTAGAAAGTGCCGGCGTAATTGAATCTCGTTCGTTAGGAATGAAAGGAACATTTATTAAAGTTAAAAAAGAACAATTCTTAGATGAATTGGAAAAATCTAACTGATAGTTTCTTCTATCTCTTTCAGTTTTCGATATTGCTTTATAAAATGAATTATGTTATATTTAATGACGGCTATAAAGCCGATAACACACATAAAGAGTTTAAGTATAGAGGGTGCGATGTAATTTCGTCGTTTTTATACGAGCTTTTTATGGAGGAAAATAACCAAATTGGAGGAATTTAATCATGGCAGTAATTTCAATGAAACAATTGCTAGAAGCTGGTGTTCACTTCGGTCACCAAACACGCCGTTGGAACCCAAAAATGAAAAAATATATTTTCACTGAAAGAAATGGTATTTATATCATCGACTTACAAAAAACAGTGAAAAAAGTTGACGAAGCTTATAATTTCATCAAACAAGTATCTGAAGACGGCGGTAAAGTCTTATTCGTAGGTACTAAAAAACAAGCTCAAGAATCAATTAAAAATGAAGCAGAACGTGCTGGTCAATTCTACGTTAACCAAAGATGGTTAGGCGGAATCTTGACTAACTATAAAACAATCTCAAAACGTGTAAAACGTATTTCTGAAATTGAAAAAATGGAAGAAGACGGTTTATTCGAAGTATTACCTAAAAAAGAAGTAGTTGAAATCAAAAAAGAATATGACCGTTTAATCAAATTCTTAGGCGGTATTCGTGATATGAAATCAATGCCTCAAGCATTATTCGTAGTTGATCCTCGTAAAGAGCGCAACGCAATTGCTGAAGCACGTAAATTACACATCCCAATCGTAGGTATTGTTGATACTAACTGCGATCCAGATGAAATTGACTACGTTATCCCAGCAAACGACGATGCTATCCGTGCCGTTAAATTATTAACTGGTAAAATGGCAGATGCAGTTTTAGAAGGACAACAAGGTGTTTCTAATGAAGAAGTAGCTGCTGAACAAAACATCGACTTAAATGAAGATGAAAAAGCTGAAGCAGAAGAAGTTAAAGAAGAAACTTCTGTTGAATCAAACTAAGAATAATTCTGAGAGGAGAGTGGGACAGAAATAGTATATTCAAAAATATTTCGTTGTCCCGCCCCCGGCAAAGCTGACTAGAATAGAAAGCAGCTTGAAACAAGCGCATTTTCTATTCGGATAGCTACTGCCAGTTCAGGAAACAGGGGCTGAGACATTATTTTGTCCCAGCTCCTTTTTTTAAAATATTATGAAGTATAAAAGAACTTTCATTGCATATTTACTAAAGTATGTATGAATTTGTAATAAAATAAATGAATAATCAGATATTGCAAGTTTAAAGCAAGGCAAATAGAGTTATATTCATATTAAGAACTGATATACTATATTTGAAATGATTATTACGTTATATAAATGGAGGAAAAATAAATGGCACAAGTTACAGCTAAATTAGTTAAAGAATTACGCGAAAGAACTGGCGCAGGTATGATGGATTGTAAAAAAGCGCTTGAAGCAACTGAAGGCGACATCGATAAAGCAATTGACTACCTACGTGAAAAAGGTATTGCAAAAGCTGCTAAAAAAGCAGACCGTATTGCTGCTGAAGGTATGACTCATGTTGAAGTTGAAGGTAATGAAGCAGTTATCGTTGAAATCAACGCTGAAACTGACTTTGTTGCGCGTAATGAAGGTTTCCAAGAATTAGTTAAAGAACTTGCGAAACACATTCTTGAAACTAAACCAGAATCTGTTGATGCTTTAATGGAAACTAAAATGTCTACAGGTGAAACTGTTAAAGAACGTATCAATAAAGCAATCTCAACTATCGGAGAAAAATTAAGCTTGCGTCGTTTTGCAATCAGAACTAAAGGCGACAACGATGCTTTCGGTGCTTACTTGCACATGGGCGGACGCATTGGTGTATTAACTGTTGTTGAAGGTACTACTGATGAAGAAGCTGCGAAAGATGTTGCTATGCACATTGCTGCGATCAACCCTAAATATGTTTCTTCTGACCAAGTAAGCCAAGAAGAACTTTCTCATGAAAAAGAAGTTTTAAAACAACAAGCATTAAATGAAGGTAAACCAGAAAAAATCGTTGAAAAAATGGTTGAAGGCCGTTTACGCAAATATTTACAAGAAATTTGCGCAGTTGACCAAAACTTCGTTAAAGACCCAGATGTAACTGTTGAACAGTTCTTGAAATCTAAAGGTGGTAAATTAACTGACTTTGTACGTTACGAAGTAGGCGAAGGTATGGAAAAACGTGAAGAAAACTTTGCTGACGAAGTAAAAGGACAAATGAAATAATTTTACTAAGTTGTTGAACAAGAAAGAAGACACCTTTGTATCTCTATATAAATGCACACATTTGTATCAGACATACCTTTTGTGTCTTCTTTACTTGTATCACTTACATATTTTTACAATAGAGAGGATAGGAAAATGGCTGAAACTTCTAAATATAATCGCGTTGTCTTGAAACTGAGCGGAGAAGCCCTTGCAGGAGAAAAGGGATTTGGTATTAATCCAATTATTATTAAAAGCGTTGCAAAGCAAATTGCAGAAGTTGTAGAACTAGATTGTGAAATTGCAGTAATCGTTGGCGGAGGAAATATCTGGAGAGGTAAGACAGGCAGTGATCTTGGCATGGATCGCGGTACAGCTGACTACATGGGCATGTTAGCAACAGTGATGAATGCATTGGCTCTTCAAGATAGCTTAGAACAATTAGACTGCGACACACGTGTGTTAACTTCTATTGAAATGAAACAAGTTGCAGAACCTTATATCAGACGTCGTGCAATCAGACACTTAGAGAAGAAACGTGTTGTCATTTTTGCGGCAGGTATCGGCAACCCTTACTTCTCAACAGATACAACAGCTGCTTTGAGAGCTGCTGAAGTTGAAGCGGATGTCATTTTAATGGGTAAAAATAATGTAGATGGCGTTTATTCAGCTGACCCTAAAGTGGATAAAAATGCGAAAAAATATGAGCATTTGACTCATATCCAAATGCTTCAAGAAGGTCTTCAAATCATGGATTCTACAGCAGCTTCATTCTGTATGGATAACAATATTCCATTAAATGTATTCTCTATTACTGAAGAAGGCAATATTAAACGTGCTGTGATGGGCGAAGAAATCGGAACTACAATTACTAAATAAATTTGAGGTGTATTAATATGAGCGACATTTTAAGCGAAACTAGATCAAGAATGAAAAAGTCTATTGAAAGTTTGTCACGTGAATTAGCTACAATCAATGCTGGACGTGCTAACTCTAACTTGTTAGCAGGTGTGAAAGTAGATTACTATGGCGCGCCTACTCCAGTACAACAATTAGCAAGCATCAGTGTTCCAGAACCACGTTTATTAGTAGTATCTCCATATGATAAAACTTCTTTATCTGATATCGAACGTGCAATCAATGCAGCTAATCTTGGTGTAAATCCTTCTAGTGATGGTGAGGTTATCCGTATCATGGTGCCTGCTTTAACTGAAGAACGTCGTAAAGAATTAGTTAAAGACGTTAAAAAAATGGGTGAAAACACGAAAGTTTCTATTCGTAATATCCGTCGTGACAGTAATGACGATTTGAAGAAAGACGAAAAAGAAGGCGCTATTACTGAAGATGAATTACGTACAGGAACTGACGATGTACAAAAAATTACTGACGAATCAATCAAAGAAGTAGAAAAAGTACTAGATGAAAAAGAAAAGGATATCATGTCTGTATAATATCTCACATCTACTTGAATGAGTTGAAAATATTGTGACCAAAACTGTACCAACTAAGACTTTGGTACAGTTTTTTAATTGTTCTATTCATTGCTATTAACGAGTGTGATAAAATGATAGATAATTGCATGAATAATCTATTATAATGTAACAGAGATAGATTGAGCTCGGAGGATAGACCATGTTTAAAAAGCTGAAAAATAAAAATCAATCTGAACCAGAAGGGACATATTCAGATTTAGATTTACATAATATACCCGAACATATCGCGATTATCATGGATGGTAATGGCCGTTGGGCGAAGAAACGTAAAATGCCAAGAATCAAAGGGCATTATGAAGGAATGCAAACAATTAAAAAGATAACAAGAGCTGCAAATGATATCGGAGTAAAATATTTAACTTTATACGCCTTCTCAACTGAAAATTGGTCACGTCCTGAACAAGAAGTCAATTACATCATGAACTTACCTGTAAATTTCTTAAAAACTTTTCTTCCGGAATTGATAGAACGTAATGTGAAAGTCGAAACAATCGGGTTTACAGATGATTTACCAGCTTCTACAATGAAAGCAATTAATCACGCTAAGGAAAAAACTGCACAAAATGATGGATTGAAACTGATTTTTGCCATTAATTATGGCGGTCGAGCAGAAATTACAGATAGCGTTCGACGTATGTTTGATGATATGATTGAGCGAGGTCAAAAGAGCAGTGATATCACAGAAGAGGTAATCAATGAATATTTAATGACCAGTCAGTATCCTGATCCGGAGTTGCTTATCCGAACTTCAGGAGAACAACGAATTAGTAATTTCTTAATTTGGCAAATTTCTTATAGTGAATTTATTTTTGACCAAAAACTTTGGCCTGATTTTGACGAAGATGAACTGATGGATTGTATTAAAATTTACCAGAAAAGACAACGTCGTTTCGGTGGCTTATTATAGGGAGATAGGAGTATATTATGAGAGTTAGAACGGTAACGGCAATTATAGCCTTGTTAATCTTTTTACCAATACTAATTATCGGCGGCCCTTTGTTGATGTATTTCTCATACATCTTGGCCCTCATCGCATTAAAAGAACTGTTGAATATGAATAAAATTCGGTTTATTTCTATTCCAGGTCTGATTAGTGCACTCGGGCTGATTCTTATTATGCTGCCTCATGATTTGGGCGCATGGGTAGCAGCAGTCCAATTAAAAGGACTCATTATTATGAGTTTCGTAATTTTAAGTTATACAGTTATGTCTAAGAACCGCTTCAGTTTCATCGATGCTGCATTTTGCTTAATGTCAGTAGCATATGTAGGTATTGGATTTATGTAT